>CANQWY010000014.1 GCA_947627675.1 uncultured Bacilli bacterium | reverse complement strand
TGGAGCAAGTTCAGCAACAGGAGATTATGGAGCAAGTTCAGCAACAGGAGATTATGGAGCAAGTTCAGCAACAGGAGATTGTGGAGCAAGTTCAGCAACAGGATATCGTGGAGCAAGTTCAACTGAGAATGAAACGGCAATAGCAGTAGCTTGGGGATATGAATCTAAAGCTAAAGGAATAAAAGGATCTTATATAGTTTGTGCGGAATGGAAATATAATGATATCAAAGGTGAATGGGTTTTTGTACAAGCCAAAATGACTAAAGTAGATGGCAAAAAGATAAAAGCAAATACATGGTATCAATTAGTTGATGGAAAATTTAAAGAGGTGGAGGATTAAATAGTGGAAAAGGATTTAGAAGAAGCAAAAAGAGTATGTGAAAATTTAATAAATGTTTTAGGAACAGGAATGGTAAAGTTTGGAGAAAAAATAAAACTAGGAACAGAAGAGGACGGATATATAGAAGCTATAAAAAAAATACTACAAGGATTGAAAGATAAAGACGAGAAAATTAAAAAAATATTGGAGGATTAGATAATGGAGAAGGATTTAAAAAAAATTAAAGAATTAATTACTAATTTTGTAAAAAAATATGATTCACCTGTGCAAGTAGCTTATGATGACTTTTTAAATGTGTATGTAAGTGTAATATTGAAAGTATAAGGAGGTAGATTAGTGGAAACTAAAGAATATAGTGAAGATTATTTGGAAGAAAAATTAGTAAAAAAAGTTAAAGATTTAGGTGGGCGAGCTTATAAGTTTATTTCTCCTGGTAATTCTGGGGTACCAGATAGGTTGATAGTTTTACCTGGAAACAAAATAGGATTTGCAGAAATGAAAAGATCTAAAGGCGGTAGACCATCTAAATTACAAAAAGCTCAAATAAGATTTTTAAGGAGTTTAGACTGCGATTGCGAAGTTTTATCTTCTTTAAATCAAATAGATGTGTTTATAGAAAAAATACAACAAAGTAGGTGATATTTGTGAAACAAGTTTTAAAAGCACACGATTATCAGAAGTATTGTATTTCCAGATGCATAACAGACGATAAATTGGGATTATTTTTAGATATGGGCTTGCGGTAAAACAGTAATAACTTTAACAGCCATAAATGATCTAAAATATAATAGATTTCTAATAAATAAAGTTTTAGTTATAGCACCAAAAAAAGTAGCTGAAGATACATGGACTAGAGAACAAGAGAAATGGGAACATTTGAAAAATTTAAGAGTTATTCCAGTTTTAGGTACTTTGAAAAAAAGAATAAAAAATCTAAACACACCTTCAGATGTTTACGTGATTAATAGAGAAAATATAGAATGGTTAGTTGATTATTATAAAAATGATTGGCCGTTTGACATGGTTGTTATAGACGAGCTATCTAGTTTTAAAAATGCATCATCTAAAAGATTTAAAGCAATGAAGAGAATAAGACCTTTAATAAAGAGAATTATAGGATTAACAGGAACACCAGCACCAAACGGCTATATTGATTTATGGGCTCAAATTTATTTGTTGGATCAAGGAGAAAGATTAGAGCCATATATAACACATTATAGACAAAAATATTTTGAACCAGATAAAAGAAATAAAGATGTTGTATTTAGTTATAAGGCCAAAGATTATGCCGTAGAAGTTATAAAAAATAAAATATCTGATATTTGTATAAGTTTAAATGCAAAAGATTATTTGAATATGCCAAAGCTTATTACAGATACCAAATATGTGAAATTGGATGAAAAAGCTCAATTTGGGTATGACACCTTTGAAAGAGATATGTTTCTGCAACTAGATGACGAAGAATTAGATGTAACATCTGCAGCTGCATTAACTAATAAACTTTTGCAATTTTCAAATGGAGCAGTTTATAAGCAAGATAGTGATGAGTTTTTAGAAGTTCATAAGTGCAAATTAGAAGCTTTTCAAGAATTAGTTGAAGGATTACAAGGACAGCCAGCTTTAGTATTTTATAATTTTAAGCATGATTTATACAGACTCGAAAAAGTTTTAAAACAAATGAAATTGAAAACGGGAGTTCTTAAAAGCTCTGAAGATATAGCCAGATGGAATAATAGAGAATTAGATATATTATTAGCACATCCAGCTAGTGCAGCATACGGTTTGAACCTTCAGGACGGTGGAAATCATATTATTTGGTTTGGATTAAATTGGAGCTTAGAGCTATATAAGCAAGCGAACGCAAGACTTTATAGACAAGGTCAGAAAGAAACTGTTATAATTCATCAGCTTGTTGCTTCAGGTTGTATGGATGAAAATGTTTTATGGGCTTTGGAAGAAAAAGATACTAACCAAAACAAACTATTAGAAGTTTTAAAAGCTAGAATTAAAAAAGTGAAGGAGGAAAGTATTTAATGGAAGTATCAAAAGATATAGTAAAAAAGAGACTTTTGAAAGATTTCAAGTTTGAAAAGCGTCATATTTGTGGAATTTGTGGACAAGTTATAACTTTATCAGATATAGAAAATTTAAATTTTGAATATTGTAAAAGCAAATGGCGGTGAGAATTTTGCACATTCAAAATGTACAGGGACTGATGCAAAATAATAAAGATTTTTAAGAAAAAACAAAAATTAAAAAGAGTTATGGTTTATGCAGAAATAATTGAATGCAGTAAATTTTATATAACTCACAATTTTAAAAATAATAAAAGAAAAATAGTCAGGAAGAGGAGGTACAGAAGAATGATAACAGTTGAAGAAGCTAAAAAAGAATTGAGAGAATACAGAGAGAACATAAAATACATACGAGAAAAGCAAGAAGATGTTGAAGAAATACGTGAAACATTAGTGAAAACGACTACGAGATTGTCTCCAACAAAGTCTAGTAATAACAGTATGAGCACAGATAAATTTAGTGATGGCTTAGACAAAATAGAGGCAATTGAAAAAGAAAAGGACAAGAAATTGGCAGAATTGTTAATTAAAAAATTTGTTATCGATGAGAAAATAGATAAGCTTCAATATCCATTTAGAGATGTGTTGTTTATGAGATATTCAAGAGGAAAGAGTTGGAGAACAATTAGAGATGAATTGGGGTATGAATCAGATAACCATATCTTTAAAATTCATGGTAAAGCTTTACAGTTATATGCAGAATTATAAAAAAGATAAAGTTGGATAGTAAAACCCATTGAATGATAGTTTTTAAATGTGTTATAAGTATAATAAGAGATTTAAATAAATACAGAAAAGAGAGTTAAGCATATTTGCCTTGGCTCTCTTTTTATTTGGAGGAGATAATAATGAAACGAAAATGGACAAATGAATCAGCAGAGAACTATATCAAACAAGTTGAAAACGGAAAACATCCAAAAGGAATGAAATATTTAAGTGCTTTAGACTTTTTGAAAAATCATAAAATTTTAAGCAAATATTCGATAATAGGAATATAGCAATTAGAGTGGGTGAGGTGATATGCCGAATGAACAAAATTTAATCCCTTTTAATAAACGAACCGAGAGCGAACAGAGAGAATATTCAAAAAAAGGTGGTCAAAAATCAGGAGAAGTAAGAAGAGAAAAAAAGAGAATGAGAGACATGATGAACCTACTTCTTTCTCTTGAGTTACAAGATGGCTCAGAAGCCAAAGAACAGTTGAAAAGCTTAGGAATCGATGATGAAGACTTAAACATTCAAACTCAAATCTTGATGGCACAAGTTCTAAAGGCAATGAAAGGAAACCTGGATAGTGCGAAATTTATAAAAGAGGTATCTTCTGAAGAATACGAATTAAAGAAAAAGAGTGAATCTGTAGACAAGCAAGATAACCAGGATAGAATAATAATCGTTGATGATTTGGAGGATCCAGATGACGAAGACAGTTAGAATGAAAAAAATTATAGCTCCGCATTTTTGGAGGACCTTTAAGAGTAAAAAGAGACACCAAATTTATGAGGGAGGTAGAAGTTCTACTAAAACATCTATGGCAGCTATAAAAGTTGCTAAAAACTGTTTAGAGAACGAAAACTGTTCTGCTGTTGTTTTAAGAAGATATCAAAACACACTGCGAAAATCGGTATATAAAGAAATTAAAAGAGCGCTAAAAAGGCTAGGATTAGAAGAAAATATAGATTTTAGAGCTACAGTATCGCCAATGGAAATTAAGATATTTAAAAATAATAATACGATATATTTTGCAGGTGGCGATGATTATGAAAATATAAAGGGATTAATTGATGAAAATAAATTAATAAAAATTGTTTGGTTTGAAGAATTAACAGGTTGGGATGATTCAGAAGACATTGACCAAATTATTGCTACATTCACTAGAGGAAACAATGATTGGTTTATGGCGCTATACACATACAATCCTCCAAAAAATAAATATCATTGGGTTAATGTATGGGCAGATGAAATGGAGAAAAGACCTGACGTATTAAGAAACCATACAGATTATAGAACTGTTCCAGTAGAATGGCTAGGTCAAATGGCAATTGATGAAGCTAAACAGATGGAGAAAAACGATAAGAAAAGATATGAGTGGATATACTTAGGGTTAGTTATAGGTATAGAAGGTTTGATATTTAATCCAGATTTAATTGAATTTGTTGAGAGCGATTTCATCGAAAAAAATAATCTTAAGATATTGTATTTAGACTTTGCAATAGATTCCGGACATCAAACTTCTGCAACTAGTTGTGGTTGTTATGGCTTAGCAAATGATGGATATTGGTATAGGCTAGATACATATTATTATAGCCCAAACGAAAAGCCAATAAAGAAAGCACCTAGTGAACTCTCTAAAGATATATTTGCTTTTAAACGAGAAATGATAAAGAAATATGGAGCTCCAGTTGATAATGAAACTATAGATTCGGCTGAAGGAGCTTTAAGAAATCAATATTATTTGGATTTTGGTATAACCTTAAGACCTGTCAACAAAGGTAAGAATAAAGAGGAATTAGCTGATTTTGCTCAAAACTTTTTATCTAAGAAAAGATTTAGAGTATTGAGTAATGGAAACAATTATATATTCGAGAAAGAAGTTAAGAACTATAAATGGAAAGAGGATAGTGTTGAAAAAGGAAAGCCAGAACCGGATAAAACGGAAAAAAATTTTTTAGGTGGAGAAACTTATTATAATACATACGCAAAAGATTATTCATATACCTATGCAGACCACAGCTGTGATGATTTTCAATACTGGGTAAAAGATAATCTTGAAAAATTAGGACTTAAATATTAGAGGTGGAATTTATGAACTTATATGAGAGTATTCAAAGTGACCTTGGTAAAAGAGGTATTAATGTAACCGTAGGAAATATGTATGATTTAATGGCTATATGTAAGCAGTGGTATAGAGGTAGTGTTGATGACTTCCATTATTATGATATTCAATTAGCAAATGGTCGAAAAAAACGTTGCGAAAGAGCAACAATGGGAATGGCCAAGAAATCTTGTGAAGATTATGCTAAATTAGAGTGGACCGAGAAAACAAAAATCGAATTAGATACAGAAGAAGGTACAAAAAGGCTTTGGAGTGTTTTAGATAATAAGAAAAATGATTTTACAGTTAATTTTCCAATAGCACTTGAGAAAGCTTTTGCACTCGGGAATGGAGCTTTAGTTGAGTATAAATCAGAAGGTGAAACACTTATAGATTATATAGATGGTGATTTAATAATGCCATATAAATATACAAATTCATATATATATGGGGTTATAACTATTAGTACTTTTACAGAGGGCACAGGAAATGATAAAACTTATTATACACATCTTACATATCATGAATTTGAAAAAGGTGAGTATAAAAAGATTAATGAATTGTATAAATCAAAGGATGATATAACTTTAGGCCAAAAAATTAACTTTAAGGAAAAATTTCCAGGAGTGGATGAGATTTATAGTGTTAAAACAAAGAATCCTTATTTTCAAGTATATGGACCAAACTTAGCTAATAATTATGATTTCTCAAGCCCTTTAAGAGTTAGTATCTTTGCGAACAGCTTTGATAGATTAAAATCAATTGACACTAAATACGATAGTTTTGATAAGGAGTTTATAAAAGGCAAAAAAAGAATAGTTGTAAGTTCAAAAGCTTTAAAGGCTAAAGTTGATGTGGATCCAGAAACAAATGAAACTAGAAAAGTTAAATATTTTGATGATTCAGATGAAACGTATGTTGCCATTGATGGTAATGAGATGGAAGGACAACCAGTAAAAGAAATAGATTTTAACTTAAGAGCTCAAGAACATATAGATGCAATAAATGCAGAATTAAATTGGTATTCAAGTGCAATAGGTTTAGGCAGTAATTTTTACAAATTTGATGGCGTTTCAGTAAAAACTGCTAAGGAGGTAATGAGTGAGAACTCAGAAGCTTTTAGAAGCAGAGAGCACCATCAACTAACTATCCATAGTGCAATATATGATATGGTTGCTGCAATATGCGAAATTGAAGGAATACAATATAAAACAATAACTATTACAGCAGATGACTCAATTATAGAAGATAAAGATACTGAGCAAATGAGATCTATGCAAGAGGTTACGCAAGGACTAAAGAGTAAAAAGAAGTACTTAATGGATAAAGGAATGAGTGAAGAAGAGGCTAAAAAAGAACTTGAAGAAATTCAAAAAGAAAAACAAGCTAGTTTAGAAGTATTTGAATTTGGAAGTGATACAGAAAAAGAGGAGGAATAATAAATGCTACCTCCAGAAAAATTAGAACAATATGAAAAAAGAATTGCTAAAATTTATGATGATTTATCTATTAAAATAATCCAGGATATAGCAGATAGAATTACAAGTTTTGATCTTGCAAAAGGCATTGTAACGCATAACATAGACTTATTACAGCAAATGGGGTATTCATACGATAATATATTAAGACTTGTTGCTGAAGCGAATAATATGACTTTTGTAGAAGTACAAGATATATTCTTTGATGCAGGATTAAGTACTCTGTATTCAGATGATGCTATATATAAAAGAGCAGGAATGAATCCAGTGCCTTTAAATAAAAGCCCAGCAATGCTAAATCTTATTCGAGGAACTATAGCAAGGACTAATGGAATGTTTGAAAATCTAACATCAACAATAGCTAATAATACTCAAACATTACTGTATAACACGTTAAATAAAGCATACATGGAAGTATCATCAGGGTACAAGAGTTATTCTCAGACTATCATTTCAGCAATTAAAGAAATAGCACAGCAAAGCTCGATAGTAACATATCCATCTGGACATAGAGATACAATAGAAGTAGCAGTAAGAAGAGCTGTAATAACAAGTGTTAACCAAACTTGTGGCAAGATTCAGAAGTTAAGAGCTGATGAAATGAAATGGGATTTAATGGTATTAACAGCTCACTATAATGCTAGGCCAAGTCATGTAGAATGGCAAGGTAGAGTTGTAAGTCTATCTGGAAAAAAAGGATATCTAAGTCTACATGATATAGGATATGGAACAATAGAAGGTTTTCAGGGAATTAACTGCAGACACAGTTGGTTCCCTTATTTTGAGGGCTCAAGTTTGCCATATACTGAAGAAGAGCTTGAAAGATATAAAAATAATACAGTTAAGTATAATGGCGAAGCTATGAAAGGATATGAAGCAGCTCAAAAGCAAAGATACCTGGAAAGAAAAATAAGACAAGATAAAAAAGAGATAGCTGGTTTAGAACAAGCTCTAAAAAACAAGCATTTATCAGAAGCTCAAAAGGTCGATATTAAAACAGAGATAGGGAAACGAAGTTTAATATATAATACAGATAAACAGAAATTAGATTCATTTATCGAACAAACAAATGCTACTAAAGATTATTTGCGTATAAAGATAAGTGAAAATGAAAATCATATAATTAAAGATTATAAAGATGTAATGGAAATTGCTAATAAATATAACAATAGTGATATTATAGGTTTAAAGGTAAATGGTTTTGAAATAAAAGAAATAGGGGAACATATTATTTCGAGAACGTATGCTAGAAATGTTAGTTTTGAAGATGTAGAGGACTGCTTGAAAAATCCTATTAAATATGGTAAGATAAAAGAAGATGACACTATGCAAATTAAAGGTTTAAGCTGTACGGTCGCTATAAATGTAAAAACAGGAAAATTGACTACGGTTTTTCCTAAGAAGACGAAAAAGAAAGGATAAGAAAAATGAAAATATCAGATAAATTTTCAAAAGAACAACTAGAATTATTAGAGAAAAATAACATTGATGTGAAAGATGATTTTAATGAAGAAACATTAGAAGAACTAGAAGATAAAGTATATGATAAAATGATGGGTTCTCTTGATAAGAATCAGGATTTTACGCCTCAAGCATTAAAGTGGGAAAGAATATTAGATATTGTTGTAGATATAGAAAATAATTTATAAAAATATATAGTGGCGGAATAGGTAGACGCTAATTTGTGCTTTTAACGCAGAATCAAAAAAATTCAGTGGTAATCATCGTATCAGAGGTGGTGTAGATGGGTACGCTGGCCTATCATGTTAGGTGCAAATCCTAACCTATATATAATTTAAAAAAGATAATTAAGACACTGTAAAAGGTGTCTTTTTTATATTCTAAGAGATTAACTGTTTTTGTTAATCTCTTATTTTTATGCCTTTTACCTTGTTAGGCACTAAAGAAATAAGGGTACAAAGTCAACTCTATTGACTTAAAACGGAGGTATTAATTATGAATAATGACGAAAATGAAACAACTGTAGAAGACAACAACAATAATAATGTCGAAGAAACAGGAAAAGAAGTTACTCAGCCTTCTTCTAAAGGTAAAACTGAGGGCGAAAGCGAAAAGACTTTCACACAATCTGAAGTGAATGCACTTTTGAGGAAAGAAAAAGAAAAATCTACAAAAGGAGTTCCAACAAAGGAAGAATTAGAAGCTTTTAGAGCGTGGCAAGAAAGTCAAAAATCAGCTGAACAAAAAAATACTGAAAAAGAAATTAAATATCAAGAAATTTCAACAGAGAATGAAGATTTAAAAAAAGAAAATCTATTGTTCAGAAAAGGTGTTACAAATGCCGATGATGTTGAATTTCTAGTATTTAAAATTTCAAAAATGGATGGAGATTTTGAGGATAACGTCGACAATTTCCTTAAAGAAAATCCAAAGTATACAGCACCTGTAGGATCTGAAAAAGAGAACGATGGTGCAAATGACGATAAAGTAGATAATACTTCAAATGGTGTTGCTACTAGAAAAAATGACATTAAAACTGTCAGCAATGTTGATGCAATATTAAGAGCTAGGCACCCAGATTTATTTAAAGAAAATTAAGGAGGAATAGAAAATGGCAAATCCAAATAACACAGGAACACACAAGACAAAAGAAACTTATGCAAAACAAGTTTTAGAAATTGCAAGATTAGAGACAAATATTTATGATGATTTCTCAACAGACTATGAGAAAGATGAAGTAACAGGTAAAATAATGGTACCTACGAGAAACAATGACGTTAAAGTCACAGAATATGATATTAAAAACGGTATTGAATTAAGTCAATCATCAACTGACTATATAGAATTACCAGTTGACAAAGACTATGCTATTAATGAATTAATAGATGGTTATGAAGCTGAAGCGGTACCTGATAATATTAGAGCTCAAAGAATTGAGAGCGCTGGATTTTCAGTAGGTTACAAAAAAGAAAGCTTTGCAGTAGATGCTTTAGTTAAAGAAGGTACTCCTTCACCAGAAGCTGATGACGTCACAGCTGCAAATGTTTATAACCAAATAATTAGAGAAATTAAAAATATGAAAAAAAGAGGTATGAAGCCTTCTATGATGAGGGTTGCTGTCTCAGCAGACATTGAAGAAATGTTACTAACAGATGAAAAATTCTCAAACACAAGTGGAACATTAGGAGCTGAATTAGTAAGAGAAGGAGTAATCGGTAAAATTGGTGGCGTAGCAACAAAACCAAACTACTTAATGGGAGATGATATTTTATTCATAGTATATGATAAGAGATTCTGCCAAAGATACGAGATCTGGAAAAAGGCACCTGCTATTGAAGACTTGAAAGATGGTAAACATGTTGGAGCTTCTGCTTTACAAGGAAGATTAGTAGGAGGATTAAAAGTTACAAACGCCTTAGGAGTACAAGTAAGGAAAAAAAAAACTAGCGTAGATCCTGAAATAACATCTGTATCAGTTAGCATGACAAAGGCTTCAGCTAAACAAAGCGAAGCTGTTGCAGATACAGAAATAGCTAGTGTATCTGTTGAAGGAGGTACACAACCTTATAGCTATGAATTAACTGGAACTGATGCAGACAAATTTAAAATCGAAGAGACCAAAATTAAAATAAAAGAACAATCTTTAACAGAAAATACTTATAAAGCATCTGTTAAAGTAACTGATTCTAAATCTAAAACTAAAACATCATCAGAATTTACTTTCACGGTAACAGCTGATGGTGACTAAAAGGAGTGTTAGGTATGCTTAAATTTATAACAGAAGAAGAATATAAAAAGCTGTTAGGTAAAGAAAGCGTACCTAGCAGCTTTGATAAATTAGTTACTGAGGCTAGCTATTATATTAACAAGTATACTTTTGGAAGAATTAATCCTAAAAAGGTTCAAGAAGAAGTAAAATATGCTACTTGTCTAATAGTTGAATGTATGTATACAGCAGATTTAGATTTAGCAGATATTGGTACTTTAAAAGCTCAAAATATAGAAGGATGGTCTGAAAATTATTTAACACCTGAAGAAATAAAAAACAAATTAGAAAATGACAAGCTTGACATCTTAGAAACCTATTTAGGAGATGTTCTTGCCGAAGATGGAAACCTACTATTGTATAGGGGTGGTGTTTAATGAATGCTAGATTTTTTAAAGACTCTATAACAGTGTTTCACAAAAGCAATAATTCCTATTCAAAGTATAAAATTGATAAAGTCTATTTTAGGCATAATAAAAAAATAAGTAAAATAGACAAAGGCGTTGAAAATGCAAGTGCTGGCACCATTGTGATTCCAGTAGGAATAGCTTTAATGAAGAATGAAAAGCTATCAGATATTAAGGATATCTTGTCTGAAAAGGACTATATCATTAATGGAGATGTTGAAATACAAAATTTTGACTTGAAGCTTTTGTTACAAGAATATTCAGTTTTTAAAGTATTAAGTGTAGATGATAACAGAAAAGGTGGACTACCTCATTTCAAGATAGGGGTGAATGAGTAATGAAACTAGAGCCAGTTAGTAAGATAAAAGCAAATTTAGGATTTGGAGTAAATGGAGATGTTCAAAGATTTTTTACAAATCAATGTGCAACTCACATGAATAAATATGTACCATTTAATGTAGGTGCATTGAGAAATCAAATAGATGTTGGCTTAGATTACATTACTTATATGAGCCCTTATGCTCACTATCAGTACATAGGTGATTTATATGTAGATCCAATAACTTTAAAAGGAGCTTTTTTTGAAGAAAATTACGGTTTCTGGTCTAGACCTAATACCGAAAAAATACTAAGTGGAAAACCTTTAAATTATCATACACCAGGAACAGGTAGCTATTGGGATAAAAGAATGTGGAGCGCTGAAGGAGAACAGATTATTAAAGATACTGAGAATTATATGAAAAGGAGATAGATAGCATGGAAAAAGAAACATATCGAATAGATTCAATAAGAGACTACTTTCTAAAAATATTAGGAGATACCATAAAAGAATTAAATGTTGATTATCTTGATAATGATGAAGAAAACTACACTTTAAATAAGATTCCCGTTCAACCAGTAGAAGAAAAATGGATTATTCCTATAACTAAATATAAAGAAGCATATAATTTAATCAGTAGAAGAGTATACACACCTGATATATCTATGAATTTATCTAATATTGGTTTTTTCGAAAAAATTGAAAACACAATTAGAGAAAATAACAGAAATAAAATATTACCTGAAATAGTGGGTATCGAAAGTATTGAGTGCTTAAATTGTGGAACACTCTTAAATGCTCAAACTAATACGGCAGTATTTTCATTACAAATACAAATAATATATAGGGACGGTGATTTAAATGCCTAAAATAATAGCTAAAAAGAATTTTAATTTTGGTAAAAAAACATATAAAGCTAATAATGAAATAGCTATTACAGAATTTTCAATGAATCAATTAATTAGTTTAAATGAAAAAGGATTTATTAATCCTCTTTCTGAAATGGATTTAAAAGAAATTAGTAAACAGAAGGAAAGTAGCAAAAATAAAGAAAATAAAGAAAATAAGGAGGACAAGCAAGATGCCAGAGAATAAAATAGAAAAAATAACTAGAGAGCAAGTTGCTACATATCTAGATACAACTCCAGATGCAGAAGAAACATGGGCTTTAGTTGGTATAGGCATAACATCCATGGGCCAGGAATTTAATCCACAAAAAACAACTGAAAAGTGGATAATTAATAAAAATGCAACAACTACAACGGACTCATATCAGATATCTGCACCGGTTTCCCAAAAATGTTATAAAGGGGATCCTGTTTTTGAATTTGTTAATAACATTAGAAGAATAGCAGGCGTTGGATCTAAATGTGTTACTCATATTCTAGATATAGATTTATGGGATAGCGAAGGAGACGGTTCTTCTAGAAAATACAAAGCAACAAAGTATGAGGCAAATATTGCAATTACTAAATACAATGACGAAAATGCAGTAATTGAATATGATATCGACTACAACGGCGATCCTATTCTAGGTACAGTAACAATCGCCGATGGAAAACCAACATTCACAGAAACAGCTGAAGAATAAGAAAACAAATATAAGGTAGCTCAAAATAAGAGCTATCTTATATTATTTTAGGAGGTTTTATAATGGATTTTATTAGGTTAAAAGAATCCGATAGTATTCTAAGATTTGAAATTTTAGATAGCGAAGGAAAAGATACTGGGGAATACCTGGAATTTGATTTAGAAGACATAGAATTACCATTGAGGTTAGCAGAAGCAGAAGACAGACATTATGCTAATAGAAAAAAAATAAAATCACAAATGATAATTATAGATAAAGAACAAGATGAAAATGGTAATGGTACTTTAACAAAAAATCAAAAGAAAAAATACGAGGCAATGAGAGAATACTATAAAGAAGAAGAAAAAGCTCTAGATTTATTTTTAGGAGAAGGTGGAACAGCTAAATTATTAAATGGTAGAAAACCATTTTTTACTATGTATGATTATATCAACGATTTATTGAAACCAGTATTTCCAAAGATATATGAAGCAGCAGATAAGATTTTTAAAAATATAAAAGATAAATATAAAGCAGATGAAATAGAAGAGGGTGTTTTAAATATAGATGATTAATAATCCAGAGTTTGTTAAAATAGGAGATAAAAAATTTAAAATAAACACATCTTATAAAGTTGCTTTAAGATGCGAAAAAGTTTCCCAAGATAATTGCATATCAGATACCGAAAGAGCGTTAGCTATAATATACTTATTATTTGGAGATGCCGGATTAGAAGATAAAGAAAATTGGGAAAATTTATTAAAAGCTGCTAAAAAATATCTTAATTGTGCACAAAAAGCAAGTTTAGATGATAATAAAAAAGATTTTGATTATATAGAAGATGAGCGTTTTATTAAAACTAGTTTTATTCAAGAATATAATATAGATTTATCAAAAGTTTCACTGCATTGGTGGGACTTTTTTGATTTATTAAATGGGTTATCAGATAAAGCTGTTTTAAGCAGAATCAGGGAGATTAGAAATTTTGACTTATCAAAAATAAAGGATCCAAATGAAAAAGAAAAGTGGATTCGAGCAAAAAAGCAATTTGCTCTAAAAAGTTGCATAAAAAATAAAAAATATACAGCTGATGAAGAGAAAAGCATTAACGCATTTTATGAATTAACAGGTATACAACGAGAGGAGGATTAGATGGATGGCTTTATTAAAATTGGAACAAAAATAGATGAATCGGGAATGGATAAAGGAATAAAGGATCTTGAAAAAAAAATAGACATTGCTGAGCGAGAGAAAATAGAAATCGAAGCTAAAATAAAAGTAACAGAAGATGCCAAAAATGAAATAAGTAAGCAAATTGATGAGCTTTCAGCTAAAGCCGATGCATTAAGTTTTAAAATGTCAAATGCTGCAACTCCCAAAGGCGCTACAGTATCTTTAGGTGCTATGTTTCAAAAAGATTATGATAGCTTAGTTAAACAGATAGATAGCCTTCGTGCGGAAGAAGATTCTTTAAATCAGAAACTTGAAAAACAATTAATAAGTCACGATAAAATTAATAACAGAGTAGATTCTTATAAGAATAAAATTAGTAGTTTAGAATTAAAAAATTTTGAAAATCAATTAAATACAGCTGGGAAAGATTTAAAAAAATCAAGTAGCTTTGCAAGTCAGTTAAGTAATGTTCTAAAAAATGGTCTTTCGACAAATATCAATTTTCAAAAAAGTACGAATGGCATTTCAAAAGCTATGTCAGGGATTATTTCAAATGTTAAAAAGTGGGGATTTGCCCTTGTTGGAATACGAAGTGCCTATACAGGAATTAGAAAATTAATGTCTACATTACAATCTTATAATAAACAGATAAGTACGGACATGCAATATATAGGTTTTGCAATTACGAAAGCCTTTGAACCTATAATTAACGTTATCGTTAGTGGATTATATAAGGTTTTGGGCTTAGTAAATCAAATATCCGTTATATTAACTGGTGTTAATATATTTAAGAATAGTGGTGTTTCACAATTTCAAAAAGCAATGGCAAATGCTGCTGGAAGTTCAAAACAAATAAATAATAACTTAGCTAAATTTGATGATCTCGATGTTTTAAAAAAAGATGATTCAGCTGGTACGCCATCGACAGATTTATCAAAAAATGGACTTTTTTCAAACTTTACAGGAGATGCATACGATTTTGGATATATGCTAGGTGAAAAATTAACGCAGGCTCTTGAAAGTATACCATGGGAAAAAATACAAGCAAAAGCAAAAGAAATTAGTACTAATTTAGCTATGCTTTTTAATGGGCTAGTTGATGGTATAAACTGGGATGTTGTTGGAAATACAATAGCTCAAGGACTAAATACTGTTCTGATATTTGTTTACAATTTTTTAACTACTTTTGATTTCTTAAATTTTGGTATGGCAATAGGAAGAGGTTTGAATAGTGCTATATCTAACTTTCAGTGGGATTTATTAGGAAAAACATTGGGAGCAAAATTTCAGGCAGCAATAGATTTTTTATTTGGTTTTGTAGAAACTTTTGATTTCTCTCAATTTGGTTCTAGTTTGGCTACCACAATTAATAATTATTTTTCTTCAATCAATTGGATGGAGTTAGGTAGAACCGTTGGCGATGGTATTATCGGAATATTTAACTCAATTAGTAGCTTTTTAGAGGAAGTTGATTGGGAAAAAATAGGAAATGATATTAAAACTTTTCTTTCAAGTATAGACTGGAAAGGCATTTTGGAAGCAGTACTGGAAGTTATTAAGAGTGCAGCTGGTGGTATAGATAATCTAATGGTTGCTTTATTTGGTGAGGAAAATGCAGCTGTTATAGAGGGTATAGTAGTTGCAATTGCTTCGCTAACTGCTGCATTAACCGCTTTGTCTGTTGTAATGACTATAGTTAATGTATTAATGTCACCTGTAAATTTAATTATTTTAGCTATTGGAGTAGCAATAGCCACTTTGGTTGCTGTAATAATTCTTGTTTGTAGGCACTGGGACGAACTTACAGCTGTTATAAGCTTAGCTGTAGAAACAATAAAAAACAAGGTGACTGAAATTTTTACTAAGGTTAAAAATTTTATAAAAACTACAATGGATAATATAAAAACAACTATTTCTAATGCAATAGAATCTGTTAAAACAGCATGGAACAACGTTTTTAATTCTGTAAAAGATTCAACAATTTCTATTTTCAACAGTATATGGGGCGCCATAAAAAATATAATTAATTCAATATTAGGTGGCATAGAAGCTATGGCAAACGGAGTTGTTAATGGCATTAATAGAATAATTGATGTATTAAACGGATTAAGTTTTACTATACCAGATTGGGTACCAGAGTTTGGAGGTAAGAACTTTGGTTTTAATCTTGGAAAAATTGGAACCATATCATTACCTAGATTAGCACAAGGTGCAATTGTAGCTAGACCAACACAAGCAATTATTGGAGAAGCTGGAAAAGAAGCAGTTCTACCATTAGAGAATAATACAGAATGGATGGATGTACTAATTGAAAGACTAGTAGGTGTAATGGCCGGTTGGAAAGTAGAAGCATCAGGAAGTGGTACATGGGGACAGTTTATAAGATTTTTGAATCTGGAATTGAAGAAAGAACAAAAACGTAAAGGAAGTAATTACATAGGAGGTGCGATAATTGGCTAATACAATTGATTTTTTAGTAATTGACGGAGAACGAATTAACTTAAGTGTTCTTTCGGGAATAGATGAAATTGCAGATGTTTTAGATACATACGCAAATCGAACAGACGACATGGTACTTCATAGAGGTAACATTGGCGTCTTTTTTAATTATCAAAATATTAAATTCGCTGACCAAAACGATACTAATTACGATGCTTATGAAAGAGTATGGGATATCTTAACACAGCCTAAGGATTTTCACACAATAACTATAGCTAATCTAACATTTAGAGCTTATATTAGCAGTATTAAGCGAAAAATATCTTATTTTAATAATAATAGAGCATATCATAAAGGTATGCAATGTAACTTTACTTGTGAAAGACCTTCAAGACAATCTTTCTAGAAAGGAGCAATTCAATGGGCGTAAGTACTAATATCATATTCGACTTAATGGACGTTACAGCCAAAAACGATGCGGAGTTAAGTTTAGATTTTGACTCTGATGGATCTATTAGACCAGCTTATCCTTTGGATAATGTTTTAATAGATACAGAAAAGAGTTCTTTTGCGACGCTAGAGAAAAATTCATTTGTTTTAAATGAAGGACTAGATTTTGAAGATAAAATAAACAGTGAAGAACCCTGGTATAAAGGTACTATTTCAACAATATTAAGTGACTGGAAAGGCGAGTTTAGTTCTCCAATAATAGTAGATATTGCATTTAATAAACCACATACAAGTGCAGGTATTACTATATTATTTCGGAACAGAAGCGTTTTGTAACAAGTTAAAAATTGAATATGAAACAGATGACGGCTATAAAACTTATGAATATGAGCCGACTGAAAGAGATTTTTACTTAAAAGCTCCACCTATTACATACACAGGAATTAAAATATTTTTTTATTCAACAAATATTCCATATAGATTTCTTAAAATCTATAAAATATTATTTGGATTAAAAAAGAATTTTAGAGGAACGGACCTTATGAGTGCATCTATTGATAATGAAATAAACATATTAAGTAGCGAATTAGCAAGTAATAAGCTTAGTATAGATGTATTAGACCAGGAGAATGTATTTAATATTGTAAATAAACAAGGATTAGCACCTGCACTACAAGAGAATCAAAAAATGAAAGTCTATAAAATAGATGGATCCTCTCAAAAATTATTAGGTAATTTCTATTTAACGGAATGGTCTAATAATTCAGTAGATACGGCATCATTTGAAGCCCAGGATTTAATTGGTGTTCTGGAAAACTATACGTTTTTAGGTGGCATGTACAGGGATTATAATGCAGGAAAATTAATAAAAGAAATTTTAGCAGCTGCAGAAGTAACAGACTACGAAATAGATAAAGAATTAGCTGATATGACTGTTTATGGATATGTGCCTATTTGTACTTGTAAAGAGGCTTTACAGAAAGTTTTATTTGTTATAGGTGGTGTTTGTACTACAAGTGAAATTGAGAGTCTAAAAATATTTAAAACACAAAATACTGTAGTTAATAATGTTATAGATTCAGATACTAAGATTTTAAATAACACAAAGGTTGAGCTTAACGAAAATGTAACTGGTGTTGAAGTAACTTATTACTGGTATGTAAATCCTACAGATTATGAGGCAGAAGAGGAAATTGCACAGGCAGAATCTTTAAAAGATGAAGAAATCACAATTTATTTTGATGAGCCAATTGTTGAGAGTTCAATAAGTTGTAGATTTTGCACACTGTTAGAAGCACATTGCAACTATGCAAGATTTCGAGTTTATGCTGAGGAAGCTGGAAAAGTTTATGGCCATAAATACAGGAAAGAAACCTATAAAAAGACAATCACACGAGATAGAAAAGACAATGTTAAAGCAAATATACTAACAGTTCAAGATGTAGAACTCATAAATTCTAAAGATGTAGATAGAATAGCAAATCGAATTTTGGATTATTATCAAACATATAAAACAGAGGTAAAAGTATTAGCAAAGGATGAAATCGTTGGAAATTTAGCTTCTGTTAATACTTTTAATAACAGCAAACTTATTGGCAATATCACTAGTATATCAACTGATTTAGTAGGCGGATACATTTCACAGATTAAAATTGATAATGCTATTTTAAAAGAAGGCACAAATGTGGGATATAGATGTGGTCAGGAAGATTTTTATTGTGGATCAACTCCATTTGAAGAGGAGATGGTGTAATGGAACAATTAATATTTGATAGAACTCAAGCTGATGTTGATTATGCAATAGAACATCCAGATAGTGAAGAATTTTTAAAAGGTGCTCTAAATTATACAGATTTAAATCGTATTGAAGAGTGGTGCATTTATTATAAAAACTATTGTGAAATACTTGGTATTGACGTAGAAGTGAATCCAGTAAAAAAGCTAACATATAACAAATACAGTGACTTACTTAATGAAGAATATGATTTTTATGCAAGATATTACACGTATGATACATTTTTTATGTATGATTCCTGGAAGATGACCAGTGATTTATACATTAAAGAGATAAATCAAATAAGACAAAATATCATCAATTTACAGAAGGCTTTTAACGTGGATAGCGATATAGTAATTGAAATAACTAATAAAATCAATTATAAACAATTAAATTATATGGAAAAAGTATTAAATGACATATTGCCAATCATCCAGGAAAGAATTAAAAATTTTATATTCTGTGGAACCTTTTACTCTGGAGAAGAGACAATATCATATTAGGATGGAGATATTTTTTATAAATATCTTCTTTTTTTATTTTATAAAAGGAAAGGAATTAAAAAAAATGGCAGATTCTTTAGATAAATATAATAATAGCTATGCTTATGAATTTAAAGATCGAGAAGTAAAAACACCCATGACTTTTGATATGATCAATACCGCAAACTCCAGTAAATTATATAATGTTAAACTTGAAGCAACGCCAGAGCAAATAATAGAAGAGGGAACTCCAATTAATGCCGCAACAATGATGGCTATGCAAAGAGCTATATTTGATATGGTCTATCCTGTTGGAAGAGGTTTTATTGATTTTACAGATACAGATTTTTCAAATTATTTAGGATTTACTTGGGAGCGAACATTGGTAGGTTTAGTCGGTGTTGGATATGATCCTAACGATACGGATTTTAATGTTATAGGCAAAAAAGGTGGAAGCAAAGATATACAAAAGCACACTCATACTGTTAATGATCCAGGTCACGACCATCAGGCAGAATATAATGGTGGTAATCAATATGGAAATAGCGGAGCTAGACTTTTCCTAAATACGCCAGCTACTTGGAATGGTTCAAAACATACAGGCTTAATATCTAAAGCTAAAACTGGTATATCTCTTAATAACTTTGGCAGTGGCAATAGCGGGAATTTACAACCTTTTGAAGTTGTTGCTTACTGGAAAAGGGTAGAATAGGAGGTTTAATTATGGGAGTTACGAAAATCTATAAATTTCCATATCCAGAACCCGCAAATAAAGCTGATGTTCCTTCAGATATGAAGGCGTTAGCGGAAGCGGTTGAAGCGCAGATTCCTGATAAAAATAAAATTGAACTTGATTTAGCAGATAGGGCTTTAATAACTGAAACCGGAAATAGCATTGTTACGGAGCTAGATGAAGAAACATTCATTTTAAAAATAAAACTTTTAAACAAGAAAAATGAAGAAATTTCATCGCAAGAAATAGATCTACCTCTTGAAACTATGGTTGTTAATGCGAATTATGATGAGGAAACAAAAGAACTAGTATTAGTGCTTCAAAATGGTACAGAAACTAGAATTAATGTATCTGATCTAGTATCTGGATTGGTAACTGACACAAAATTAGCAGAAGACCTAAAATCAAAGGTAGATAAAGAAGAAGGCAGAGGCTTATCTTCTAATGATTTTACAAATGAAGATAAAGAAAAATTAGAAAACCTGGAAAATTATGATGATACAAAAATAAAAGAAGATTTTGATAAAAAAATAAAATCAATTACTGAAAATATTTATCGTATAAATGTATCTAAAACAATACAGCAACTAACTGAATACGAGCTACCATGTAATTATACGGTAGGTAATGATAGCTTAGAGATATTTTTCAATAATGAAAGATTAGTATGTGAAAAGTCTGAAGATGAAGAAGCAAATTATAGAGAAGTAGGAGAAAAAGGACAAGTATCTAATAAAGTAATATTTGGTTGGAATATAGAAGTAGGAGATATTCTAGAAATTAAAGTGAAAGGAGCTGATGAAAATGCTTAAAATGACAGATATGGAGCTAATTAAGAGCTTAGTTATAGGAAAAGAAAAGTTGAAATCAGACTCTAACACTTTAGTTATAAAGAATACAGCAGAGGGACTAAAAGCTAGATTAACACGTCTCGAAGGTAATAAATTATCACAAGAAACTAGAAAAGGATATAACTTAATTCCATATCCTTATGTAGATACAACTAAAGAAGAAAACGGTATTGAATATACTGACTTAGGAGATGGGACTATTAAAGTAAATGGTACTGCAACGGAAGACTCAACTTTTAAGTTATGTCAAGGAATGACATTTGATACATCAACAACGTATTGTATGAGTGGTTGTCCAAGTGGTGGTAATATATCAACTTATTCTTGGGTTATTTCAGCGGTAATGAGAGACACAGGAACAGCTGTTACATTTGTAGGGAAAAGTGGTTTAAGAGACATATCAATTGAAATAAAACAAGGAACTGTATGTGATAATTTAATATTTAAGCCAATGATAACTATTGGAACAGATACTTCAAAGCCTTATGAACAATATGGAGCTATGCCAAGTATAGATTATCCTAGTAAAATCGAAGGTATTGAAAAAGAAATTGAAGTTAAAATACAGAATAAGAATATAGCTAAAACATATCAATTAAATAAAACTTCGGATTCAGGATTAGATTTTAGTATAAAAGATAATATTGTTACACTTAACGGGATAACAAGTAGATCCGGAAACGTTTATCCTTTTGACTCAGGCTATATTAATTTAGGAGATTTTAAAAAAGGTACTTATTATTTTACTATTAAATACATAGATGGTACATATGAACAGCCTAGCGGAGTACAAAATGCTATATACTTAAGAAAAGGATCTCGGTTCAATATGGCAAACAGGTATAGTTCAATTGGTTAATGAACCTTCGAAGTATTTAACTTTCTTAATAAAATTAGAAGAAGATAGTCAACTTAATCTACAACACTGGATTAATGGAAAAGATTTTAAATGCGATAATTTTAGATTTTACTACCAAATAGAACCAGGAAATAAGCAAACATCATTTATTCCTCACAAAGAACAGATAGTTAATTTGAGTATACCTCAAACTATGTATAAAGAGGACAAATATGCTTATATAACAAAAGAAGAAGCAAAAGAACTAGGATTGGATGAATCTGGTATATATAGATGTGATATTTGGGATAGTTATACTATAACTGGCAATGAAGCGTGGGCATATTATCCATCAGGAAAATATTTTTATAACCAAACAATTTTAACGAGTTATCCAAGATGTGCAGATAAAGCAGTACCAATACCATTTTTTAGTAATATGTATGTTGATAAAAATGTTACAAATACTAATGCTGGCGATAATATTATGGCAGTAAAACAGCAATCAGACAGGAATGCAGAAGTAGATATTTCAATGTATGAGTTAAACGGAGATGTAAATTTATTTAAAGCTAAATTAAAAGAATTATATGAGTCTGGAAATCCGATATACTTTGTATATAAATTATTGGAACCAAAATATACAAAGGTAGAAGATGGAAATTTAATTAATTTATTCAAAAGTATAGCTGAATATGACGATGAAATAATAATTGAAACAGATAAAGACGTAGTAATAGAAGTTGAAGCTGAAATTGATAAAATAAGAAAATTGGAGGTAGTGAACAATGAGTAAAAGACTAAAAGCCTTGTGCAAGTACACACACACACACACAAGTAACTTCTTATTAGAAGCGAAAAGAGGTGTTGCTATATGTTAGTTGCACCTCGAAGTGTAAAACAAAGAAATTTAATAAATAAATTATTACTAGATAGACCAAAAATAATTGGCAAGGGAACAGATATAAACATAAATAATTCAGCCAAGTTACCTATGGAATTAAGTATACGTGGAAATTTGAGCCAAGAAACTAGAGAAGAAAAAAATATGCCAAGTATAGATTGTCCTTCACCAGTTAAATATGTTACTGGAGAGTTTGAAAGTTATAATTTAGTAGATTTTGATAAGTTTTCAAAATCTCCTATACAGTATAATGTAAACACAATAGATAAAAATACTGGAACTGTCACAAGTATAACGTTTAATAATGCAGCTTGTTTTATGTATTGGAGCATTGAACCTATAGTAATAAAAGCTAATACTAAATTAACAATTAAATTTAAGGGTAAAATAAGTAATGAAACAGATATTTCGCCAGATATTTTTAAGTTTTTGAATATTAGATTACAAAAAGATAGAGAAAATTTACGGTCAAATAGTATTTAATAAATTTATTAAAAATCCAATTCCAACGACTGAATGGCAAGAATATAAATTTCAATCAATTGGACTTTCAGAAGATTTCACAGCAATTATGATGTATGTTCAACTAAACAGATTAGGAGAATACATACCATTTAGCTATTCTATTAAAGATATATGTGTATATGAAGGTATAGAAGAAAAACCTTATCTACCTTATGGAACAATTAAAAATGGTTATAAAGTTAAAACACAGGATATGAATACTCAACAAGCAGTTAAAAACCTAGATATACCAACAGGATATGAGTTATACGGAGAAACTGATTATTACTATAAGAAATTAGACAAGTGGTTTATACATAATGAATGGAATAAAGCTATATTTAAGAATTTAGAATGGTCTGTTGAAGAAGTATCAACTGATAAAGTTAGATATTTATGTGGAAGTTTAAAATCTAAAATAAATGATGATATTAGTAATGCTAAATGTAATATTTTAAGTGTAGTTACAGAAAATGAAAATAAAAATGGTATTTTTTTAGATACAGAAAAAAATTTAATTTGCTATATTGATAGTTTATTAGATGAAACAGACATTACTAAATTTATGCAATTACTTAATGATACAAATGCTTATATGATTTATCCACTAAATACACCAACAGAAACTGAAATTACAGATATAACCTTTATTGAAGAGCTCGAATCTTTAACGAAATTAGAAAGCTATTACCCAGAAACAAACATTTCAGTAGAGAAAGTAACAGAAAATGACGAAACAGAGTTACCAATATTAGAAGTAGAATACTACAAAAGTATTCAATCAATGCAAGACGAGATTAACGAATTAAAAGAAAAAATTAATAATTAGGAGGAAACAAAAATGGAACAATTTATGATGAATTTAGAGTTCACAAGTATCGTATGGGCATTTGTTTTGCCATTCATATTAATGATTTTAGACGTAATAACTGGCTATATTAATGCCTGGAGAAAAAATGAAATTGATAGTTCAAAAATGAGAGACGGATTAGGCAAAAAATGTGCAGAATTAGTATACATAGTATTAGGTGTATTACTTAAGCTAGCTTTTAGACTTGATGTAATCATGTATGGAATAATACTTTATATTTGTTATATGGAACTAAATTCCATTGCAGAAAATTGTGACAAGCTAGGTTTTAAAATAGCTTCGGGAAAAATTAACGAAAAATTAAATAATAAAAAAGAAGGTGAGTAATATGACTAATCTACCATTAACTGGCGTATTCAGCATAACAGCTACGTTTAAGCAAATTAATAAAAGTTTATGGAAAACTTTAGGCTTTCATACAGGATTAGATTTTGTTGGAAATGATAATATCTACGCAACTTGTGATGGAATTGTAGATGAAATAGCTTATTCTAATGCCTATGGAAACTACATTATTGTTAAAGAAGATAATGTAAATAGATATCATTATTTCTGCCATTTATCTAAGGTTAAGGTTAAAAAGGGAGATAGAGTAAGTAGAGTTACTATTATTGGGATAATGGGTTCAACAGGAAATGTAACTGGAAAGCATTTGCATTACGAGATTAGAAAAGCCCAAGCTCTAACTGAAGCTAACCTTATTAATCCTGCAGATTATTGCGGAATACCAAATAAAAAAGGTGCTTTTAATTCAGTAAATTATGAGCTAAAAGGAAAACCTAATATTAAATATCAAGCTCATTGCCAAAATTTAGGTTGGCAAGAAGAGAAGAAAAATGGAGAATGGGCAGGTACAACTGGACAGGGCTTAAGAGTAGAAGCATTAATTATTAATGCAGATATAAATATTCAATACAGAGTACATATCCAGGATAAAGGTTGGTCTGATTATGTACCAAATGGTTGTGTTGCTGGAACTGTTGGAGAAAGTAAAAGGATTGAAGCGATAGAAATTATTAGTTCTAAAAATCCTATTAAAGCACAAGCTCATATTGAAAACATTGGAAATCAAAAAGAAGTAACTGGAACGCACATTAAAATTGGAACAGAAGGACAAGCTTTAAGGCTAGAAGCATTTAGATTAGAATTTGAATAAAAAAATAAACAAAGCAGAGGAATTACTTGGTCCTCTGCTTTGATATAATGAGCTTTATTTCGTAGCTCTGTATGGTAGCGACGGTGAGATTCGAACTTACGACCTGCCGGGTATGAACCGGATGCTCTAGCCAACTGAGCTACGTCGCCATAAGCAAATATTATTATAATAGTATTATCCCATTTTGTCAAGCAAAAATACAAAAAGTTATATTAAAAGAAATTTATAAAAATTGTAAAAAAAGTTAAAATATGTTATAATTATAAGTGGAGGATTTTATTATTATGTTAAAAAGAGAACGTGATATATACAAAGAGCCTGTTCCAAGAACAATAGCAGGAAATATTGGAATTAGACAACTTTTATTAATAAATAGATTTTTTGATATGGGGTATATAGTAGCAACATCAGATTCATCTATTGTGCTACATTCTCCAATAATGCATATAGATCTTTCAAAAACAGCAGAACAAAGAGAAGAAGAATATAGTCGCGATAGAAAAACTTTTGAAGAAAATTTTGCAAGAAATATTAAATTAAGTAAAAAATTGGATAAAAGATTTGAAAACTTAGATGAGATGTTTTCAAGAATAAGAGAAGTATATCCAGATTTTTGTAAAGATATGCAGAGTAAAATACCTTCTGAAGATTATGAACTATATTTAAAACAACAAAAAAGATTAAAAAAAGCTTTGGATAGAACAAATACTACAAGTTATGAAAAAGTAGGAGAAACACTAATTGAACAGAAAGATAGAATTTCAGAAGTAGTGGATTCTGAAGAATGTACAAGAGCTTGTAGAATAGAATCAGCTTTTCTTATTGAAGAATTGCAAAGATATTTTGAAATATTAAGAGGACTTCCTGCTGAAGAACAAAAATCACAAAATAAACATACGATTCCTTATGAAAATTCAAAAATAAGTGTAGCCCAAATGGCAACACATGTTATGACAGAAAGAAAACAAAGAGTAAAGAGCTATGATGAAATTTTAAAATTATTTGATAAATTAAAAGGAAAAAAATTTGTAAGATTAGTAAGTCCAAATAAAGAAGATGATGATGGAAGATAAGAAGATAAAGAAAAGCAGTTAATTTTAAATTAACTGCTTTTCTTTTATTCATTATTTTTTTTCTTTCTAATATTTAATTTTATTTCTCTTTTTTCTTCTTTTTTCTTTTCTATTTTCTTTTTGTTTGTTGGAATAATGACAGGTTTTTTTGTAGACATTTTTGGACGTAATGGGTTCATACAGTCATTTACTTCTGAAATATTTAATTCTGATTCATCACCAACAACTATTTTTATATCTCTTTCATTTTTATTTATATTATCGTCTTCTTTCATTATATCACCTCTTAAGAAAATTACTGATAATAATTATACCATACTTAGTTTATTTAGTCAATTTTAATCATTTTATCTTGCTATTTATTAAAGAAATTAAAATCTCTAAAACTCTTAGAGTGTTTGACATTTTAATACTTTTATGTAATAATATATAAATACTTAAAAAGGAGGTAGTTATGGAATTTAGCAAAGACGAATCAATAATTGAAGCAATGCTTTTTGCTGCTGGAAGAGAAGTAAATGTAAAAGAATTAATGAATATATTAGAACTTGGCGCAGATGATATTGACAAAATTATTCTAAAAATGAAGGCAGATTATGAAGCTAGAAACAGTGGAATAGAAATAATAAAAGTAAATGATAGCTATCAATTATGTACAAAGAAAGAATATTATGAATATATATATCCTTTATTCGATAATAGAGCTAAACCAAATATCTCTAATGCTGCATTAGAAACATTATCTATAATTGCATATAATCCTAAAATAACAAGATCACAAATTGAAGCAATTCGTGGAGTTAATGCAGATGGTACAGTATATAAATTATTAGAATATGATTTAATAGAAGAAGCAGGAAAGCTTGATGCTCCAGGAAAACCAACAACATATAAAGTAACTAATAAATTTATGAAAATGTTTGGAATATCAAGTTTAGATGAATTACCAGATTTACCAAGATATAAATTAGATGAAAATGAACAAATTGTTATAGATGAAATAATAGAGGCTCCAATGCCCGAAAGGGAAGAATCTAACGAAAATGAGGAAGAAAATTAATTTTATTGGAGGTAATATTATGGGAAAAGAAGAATTTGTAAAAGAAATAACTAATATAGAAGATGATTTTGCTCAATGGTATACAGATGTTGTAAGAAAAGCAGAACTTGCAGATTATACAGATACAAAAGGATTTATAGCAATAAGACCTTATGGTTATGCAATATGGGAAAACATACAAAATTGTATGGATAAAAAATTTAAAGAAGTAGGTGTAACAAATCTTTATATGCCACTTCTTATTCCAGAAAGCATGCTTCAAAAAGAAAAAGAACACGTAGAAGGATTTGCTCCTGAAGTAGCTTGGGTTACTATTGGAGGAGGAGAAGAACTAGAAGAAAGATTATGCATAAGACCAACTTCAGAAACAATAATGTCTACAATGTATTCAAAATGGATAAAATCTTGGAGAGATTTACCACTTTTAGGAAATCAATGGTGTAGTGTATTAAGATGGGAAAAAGAAACAAGACCATTTTTACGTTCAAGAGAATTTTTATGGCAAGAAGGACATACAATTCATGAAACAGCTAAAGAAGCTGAAGAAAGAACATTGATGATGCTTGATATTTATGCAGATGTTATAGAAAATCTTTTAGCAATACCAGTTTTAAAAGGACAAAAAACTAAGAAAGAACAATTTGCAGGTGCCGAAAGTACATATACAGTAGAAACTTTAATGCATGATGGTAGAGCACTTCAAGCAGGAACATCTCATTATTTTGGACAAAACTTTACAAAACCTTTTAATATAAAATTCCAAAATAGAGAAGGAAAAGAAGAATATGGTTACCAAACTTCTTGGGGAACTACAACAAGATTAATAGGAGCAGTTATTATGGCACATGGTGATAATAGAGGATTAAAATTACCACCAAGAGTTGCACCAATTCAAGCAGTTATTGTTCCAATTGCCCAACATAAAGAAGGTGTTTTAGAAAAAGCAAATAAAATTTTCGAAGAATTAAAAAATAATTATAGAGTAAAATTAGATGATAGAGATAATTATTCTACTGGATTTAAATTTAATGATTGGGAAATGAGAGGAGTTCCAGTTAGAATTGAAATTGGACCAAAAGATTTAGAAAATGGTGTTGCAGTTTTAGTAAGACGTGATAATGGAGAAAAAGAAACGGTAGCTTTAGAAAAATTAAATGCTAGATTAGGAGAACTTTTAGAAGATATTCAACAAAGTATGTTTAAAGCTTGTGAAAAGAGAAGAGATGAAAAAACAACAGTAGCATTTTCTTTAGATGAAATAGCTAAAAATCTAGATGAGAATCAAGGATATGTTAAAACAATGTGGTGTGGAAATGTGGAGTGCGAAAATAAAGTAAAAGAAGTTACAGGAGCACCATCAAGATGTATACCATTTAAACAAGAACACTTATCAGATGTTTGCCCAATTTGTGGTAAAAAAGCAGATAAGATGATTGTTTGGGGAAGACAATATTAAAAAATAAAAGACGTGTAATTATAAAATTACACGTTTTTTTATTTTCTTAAATTATATTTTTAATTTTTTTATTTCTTTTATTTCATTATATAGTTTAGCAATATGCTCTTTTCTAAGTTTATAAGCAGTTTTAAATTCTTCTAACATTTGAGGAATTTTTTCAGCATCTTCATTTGGATGTAAATAGCATTTTACTTCTTCTTTTAGATATTCTCTTTTATCTGGATTTTTTTGTGCAACCATTTTATTATAATATTTTTGAGCACTTGTAATTCTTTTAATTTCATCGCTTAAAAAGTTTACATAGTCTGTTCTAGCAACGATTTCATATTCAGTATCTTCAATAATAACTTTGAAAAGAGTTTTTAATATTTTTTTATCTATTTTTCCAACATTACCAGTTTTAAAATTTTTGACTGCATCAGAAGCATTTTTTACTTCTGGTGGTCTTGCATTTGTAATTAAAATATTTAAAGCATCTATAATACCAATATGGCTTTTATATTGGCGTTTTGCTGTTATTGCTTCAAATTCATCTGCTACTCTAATAATTTGTGCTTCATAAGGAATTTTATCTCCTGTAATACCATTTGGATATCCAGAGCCATTTAAAGCTTCATGATGATAATATGGACCTGCAGCATAAGGTCGAAGCTTTAAATCATTCATACACATTTTATAACCAATTGTTGTGTGTGTTTTCATAATTTCATATTCTTCATCTGTTAATCTTTCAGGTTTTTGTAAAATAGAAGGTGGAATAAACATTTTACCAATGTCGTGTAAATAAGCACAAGTAGTGCAATATACAGTAAATCCTTTAGATAAACCAAGATTTTCACAAAGTCTACAAGTAATATTTGCAACATTATCTGTATGTTTTCTTGTAAAATTATCTAATCCATCTAACATTTTTAATTGATAACGTATTTTTTCATCTAAGTTGTAAGATTTAATAGATGTACTATTATAAAAATCAAAAGTTTCTTTCATTTAAAACTCCTCTTTAGTATAAATAAATATATATTTTATTTTATATCTTAATAAAATTTTGGTCAAGTGAATTTATTATAAATGCTTGAAAAAAGTCTAAAGATATAATATGATTATTCTCAGATTAAAGTAAAAATAGGGGAAATTAAAATGT
>CANQWY010000013.1 GCA_947627675.1 uncultured Bacilli bacterium | reverse complement strand
GAAAGTAAAGAAAAACGGGTTAAAAATTTCCGTTAATTTTTAGCTTTTTTTAAGACATTTTCAAAAATTATTGACAGTTTTTTTACTTATTTTTTATATTTCTGCTAATTTCATCAATTTCGTAAAGCGAAAAGTTAAATTCCACTTTCGATATATTGATATAGAATTTAGTATTACAGAAAAAATTTTGACTTTATTTCAGATTTTCAGTGTAGTTAAATTTCTATTCTTTTTTTGTATTTTACACCATTGTTTTATTAAAAGAAAATTTATTTTCATTTAAAAAAGCCTATAAGACTTTTCTCTTATAATTTTATTTTTTATTGTATTATTTTATTATATGATTTTTTAGGTCTTTATAAATTATTTCTTCTAAACACAATCCTTCGGCTCGCGCAGTATATCCATCTTTATTTCTAGATTTACTTTCTAATATTTTTTTAACATCTATAGGCATCTTTTTATTTTCACCAACCCTTATTAACAGACCAACCATATTTCTAACCTGATATCGCATAAATCCATTACCTATAAATGTTATTATATATTTATTTTTATCAATCTTATCTTTTTTTATATAAGCTTTTTTAATCGTCCTTACACAATTTTCTTTTACACTATTTTCAGTCACAAAAGCTCTAAAATCATGTGTACCTATAAAATATTTAATTGCTTTCTTCATGTTATTTATATTTAATTTATAATTATACTGAAGCACATAATTTCTTTCTAATGGATTATATTCTCCTGTATTTATATAATATTTATATATTTTTAATTCAACATTATACCTAGCATGAAAATTATTATCTACTTGATAAGCCTTAATTATATATATATCAGGTGGTAAATTACTATTAAGTGCTCTTTTTAACTTATGTGCTGTTATATTCACATTAATATCCATATGAGCATATTGACATTTTGCATGAACATGTTTATCTGTTCTTCCTGTTGCTATTATAGTTGTTTTCATATTATTGTTTACTTTAATAGCAGCATTTTCTATATATTCTTGTATTGTTTTTAAATTAGGCTGTCTCTGATAACCAGAATAATTTGTTCCATCATAGGAAAACTTTATTAAAAAACGCATTTTAATTTCCCTTCCCGCATTTTTTCCACAATAATTGTGGAAAAAATTACACATGTTTATAAATATCTTTTATTAAATCTCTTATATCTCTGTGATAATCTATATTTTTATTTTTATTTTTCCTAACTTTGTAGGTAAATAAAACAATATCAGGTATTTCTATATTCTCTTCTAATAAAGTATCAACATCATTATATACTTCCTTAGTATCACCTATTTTATATATTTGATTATTTTTTAAAATTATAGCAGTTTTAGTATATTTATATAAAATATCACTATTATTTGTAGTAAATATTATTCCTATCTTATATTTTTCATTTATTTGGTTCAATAATCTATATAGCTTTTTTCTACTAACTGCATCTAAATCAACATAAGGATTTTCTAGCAATATTAATTTAGGATTAGTAATTAAAGAAAGCGCTATTTGAAATTTTCTTTTTTCACATGTTGATAAAGTATTAATATCTCTAGTTAAATATTCTTCTTGTAAATCTACTATTTTTAAAGAATCAATTATTTTTTTGTTAGGATCTTTTATATTTAATTTTGTATAATATATCATATATAACATATATTCTTCAATAGTTGTTTTATTATATATATTTGTAAACGAAAAAGGAACATAACTTGTTTTTTTTCTTAATTCAATTATATTTTTGTCAGTTATTTTTTCTCTATTATATGTAATAGTACCTTTTGTTTTTTTTTCTAAGCTCATGATTTCTAACAAAATATCTTTATTTTCACCAGTTATACCGATTATACCATCAGTATTTATCTTCAAGTTTAATTTCTTTAATTCTTTATATGTTACATTAGTCATTTTTATTTCCATATTGAATCAACCATCCTGTCCATATCTAATATAATATCATCAAGCAAAGAATAATCATTTAATTTTACCGATAAATCTACCATAAATGGTATTTCTAATCCTATTTTATTTAATCTATTATCTTGTTTTAATACATCTATTGGATTTCCTTCTATTTCTATTTTACCATTTTTTAAAATATACAAGTAATCAGTTGTTAATACCTCATTTAAATTATTAGTTGACATAATTATAGTTATCTTTTCATCTTTATTTATTTTTTCTAATATATTAATTATATCTTTTGTTTCATTTTTTGATATATCAGAACATATATTATCAAGAAAAAGAGTTCGAGGACTCGATAAAAGTGCAGATGCTAAAAGTAATTTTACTCTATTATATTTACCTAATTCATTTGGATTTTGTGATAAAATACCTTCTATATCTAAAAGTTTAATTATTTTTTGATATTGCAATATCTTTTCATCTTGTTCTATTCGGATATTACCTAATATACTAAATAATTCATTTTCAACTGTATCATTAATAAACAATTGTTTTTCAACTGGAATAATAATACCTATTTCATTAAAATAATGACTTTTATTAATTTCTTCTATCTTTATATTTTTATAAAACACTGAATCTTCTGTTTTAATTAAACCGCTTAATAACTTAATTAAAGTTGTTTTACCCGACATATTAGTCCCTGAAATTGAAATAAATTTGTCTTTTGGTAATACTAGGTTCAATTCATGAAAAATATTTTTATATGTTAAATTTTTAATTTCAATTAATTCATTATTTTTCATTTTGCCACCTACTCGATTTTATTTGTTACTTGTTATTTTCTTTTTTTGAATATTATATACTATCATTAACATAAATTTATCACTTACAAATCGTCCAAAGAATTTAGAAAGCTTCATTTTTATACCTGGTATTATTAGCTTTTTTCTTTTAAACATTTGATCTATTGCATATTTAGCCACTTCCTCTTTTTTCATTGGTTTAACAGAAAATTTTACATTGGCAATATTATTAAAATTAGTATTAACTGGTCCAGGGGCTAAACATGATATAGATACCTTGCTCCTTCTCTTTTTTAGTTCATACCAAATTGCTTCAGTTAATGTATAAATATATGATTTAGTAGAATAATAAGTTGCCATTAAAGGACCACCTTTAGTAAATGCTGCTGAAGATGCCACATTTAAAATATAGCCTTTATCTCTTTTTAACATATCTTTTAAAAAAAGTTTAGTAAGCATATGAACTGCTTTTATATTTATATTTATCATTTCTAATTCAGTTGATAAATCAATTTTATCGAAATAATCACATTTACCAAAACCAGCATTATTTATAAGTATATCAATATTTTCATTTTTTGTTAATACATATAACTCTTTTACCTTTTGTTCATCGGTTAAATCAATAGCAATTATTGTCGATTTAGTCGGTAAATTATTCTGAATATATTGTAATTTTTCTTTATTACGTCCTACTAATATTAGTTCACATTTTTGTTTGGCTAAATACTTTGCCATTTCACAACCTATACCTGAGGATGCACCTGTAATCAATGCCTTCATGGTATTCACCTCTCGTTTTATTATATATTAAAATGAAAAAAAAAGAAAGAAACCTTTTAAATTATTTAGTTTCTTCTTTATTTTCACTACTATCAACTAATTTCAATAATACCATTAAACTATCATCACCACGACGTTCTGTAAGCTTATGGATCTGAGTATAGCCACCATTACGATTTTCATAACGTTTAGCTAAATCGCTAAATACTTTATCAACAACAACTTTATCATTATGTAAAAATGCCAAAGCTTTTCTTCTAGATACTAAATCACCTTTTTTACCATAAGTTATCATTTTGTCGATAAATTTGCGAGCCTCTTTGGCACGTGTTTCAGTTGTAGTTATACTTTCATTCATTATAACTTGCTTTGTTAATGTTGCAAGCATACTTCTTCTATGTTTATTATCGCGCCCTAATTTTCTATATGCCATAATTAATCCTCCTTATACTAGTCTTCTTCTTGCAATGTTAGACCCATTTCTTTTATCTTATCTAATACTTCTTTTAAAGATTTCTTACCTAAATTACGTATTTTCATCATATCAGACTCACTTCTATTTACTAAATCTTGTAAAGTATGAATACCTGCTCTTTTTAAACAATTATAAGCACGTACTGAGAAATCTAAATCCTCAATTGAAGTCTCTAAAGCTTTAGTCTTTGGATCTTCTGTTTTTTCAATCATCATTCCACTAACATCAGCAATTGATGATAAATCAGTAAGTATTGCAAAATGCTCAATTAATATACGTGATGCTAAAGCAATTGATTCTTCAGGTTTTATTGAACCATCTGTCCATACTTCTAATATCAATTTATCATAACTTTCATCTTGTCCAACACGTGCAGGTTCAACTTTGTATGAAACTCTCTCAATTGGAGAATATGATGAATCCATAACAATAACGCCTACTTTTTTATTCTCCATTAATTTTTTATTTATTTCACTATCAACATATCCACGACCATTAGAAACAGTCATTTCCATATTTAAAGTTGCACCCTTACTTAAAGTAGCTATAACTTTATCTTTATTAATTATTTCAACATCAGAATCACATTCAATATCTCCTGCTGTAACTTCTCCTTCTTTATTTGCACTTAATTTAATTGTTTTTGTAGTAGAAGAATTATTTTTCAATACTACTCCTTTTAAATTTAAAATAATAGTTGCAACATCTTCATAAACTCCATCTATTGTTTGAAATTCATGTAATACACCATCTATTTTAACACTAGTAATTGCACTTCCAGGAAGAGAAGATAACATAACTCTTCTTAAAGCATTACCTAAAGTAGTACCAAATCCTCTTTCTAATGGTTCTAACTCAAATTTCCCATAGAAATTACTTTCTATTGAATCTGTAATTTTATATACTGGTTTTTCAAATTGTAACATGAAACTAACCTCCCTTTATTTATAGATTTACAATTAACCACGTGGACGTTTTGGTGGACGACATCCATTATGTGGTATTGGTGTAACATCATTAATTGCAGTTATTTCTAAACCTGCAGTTTGAAGTGAACGAATAGCTGTTTCACGTCCTGGCCCTAAACCTTTTACATACACTTCCACTTTACGCATCCCCATATCGTATGCAGCTTTTCCAGCTGCTTCAGCAGCAGTTCCTGCTGCATATGGAGTTGATTTTTTACTTCCTTTAAACCCTAAAGCACCACTTGATGCCCAACTAATTGTATTTCCATCTTTATCTGTAATAGTTGTAATTGTATTATTGAATGTTGCATGAATGTGTGCAACACCTTCAGGTACATTCTTCTTAACTTTTTTCTTTCTAGTCTTATAAGCCATGATTTACCCTCCTTTATATATTAAACTTTCTTCTTATTAGCGACAGTCTTACCTTTACCTTTTCTAGTACGAGCATTTCTATTTGTTCTTTGCCCTCTTACAGGTAGACCTTTCTTATGACGTGAGCCTTCATAAGAATTAATCTCCATTTTTGTTTTTATATTCATATTTATTTCACGACGTAAATCACCTTCAGTTAAATGATTATTTATCTCGTCACGAAGCCTTATTAACTCTTCTTGTGATAATTCACCTGCTTTTTTAGTAGGTTCAACATTTGCATTACTACAAATTTTCTTTGCTAAACTTCTTCCAATACCATAAATATATGTTAATGAAATAACTATATGTTTATCATTTGGAATATCTACACCTTTAATACGTGCCATTTAATCTACCTCCTATTACCCTTGTCTTTGGTTATGCTTAGGGTTCTTCTTGCAAACAACTCTAACTATACCTTTACGTCTTACTATTTTACAATCAGCACAAATTGGCTTTACTGATGGTTTTACTTTCATATAATTCCCTCCTATTATTTACGATAGATAATACGCCCATGTGTTAAATCATAAGTAGATAACTCTATCATGACAGTATCACCCGGTAAAATACGAATATAATGCATTCGCATTTTACCAGAAACATGAGCTTCTTGTACTATATGTCCATTATCAAGTTTTACCTTAAATTTTCCTCCAGGTATAACTTCGATAACTTTACCTTCCATTTCAATTATATCTTCTTTTGCCATCTTTTCACTCTCCCGTTAATATTTCGTATCCATCTTGAGTAACGACGACTGTATGTTCATAGTGAGCAGATGGACTATGATCTTTCGTTACTACTGTCCAGTCATTATCTAATATATAAATCTCTGGACTTCCAAGTGTTAACATTGGCTCTACTGCAATTACCATACCTACTTTTAAGCGAGGACCAGTATTTTTAACTCCATAGTTAGGCACATTGGGATCTTCATGGACATCCGTACCTACACCATGACCGCATAACTCTTTAACTACACCTAAATTATGTTCAGCTGCATAACTTGCAATAGCATTTCCGATATCACCAACTCTATTACCTGGTTTTATTTGTTTTAGGCCAATAAATAATGATTTTTCTGTATGTTCCATCAAATATCTTAAATCATCAGTAACTTCTCCTACTTGATAAGTCCATGCTGAGTCTCCATGATAACCTTTATAACATGCACCAATATCAAGCGTTATTATATCACCATTTTTTAATTTTCTATTACTAGGAAATCCATGGACAATTTCATCATTTATACTAATACACAATGCTGATGGAAAACCGTCGTAACCTTTAAAAGAAGGAGTCGCTCCATTATCTATAATGAATTTTTCTGCTAAACTATTAATCTCATTAGTTGTTATGCCTTCTTTTATAAATGGTTTAATATATTGATGAGTTTTATAAACGATATTACCCGCTATTTTTAAAAGTTCTATTTCTCTTTCACTTTTAATAGTTATCATCTTATTTACCATCCTTGTTTAATATTTCATCTATTTGCCTTGAGATATCTAATATCTTTTGATTACCATCAATATGATATATCACATTTCTATTCTCATAATGATCTATAATTTTAGATATTTTTTCTAAATATGTTTGATATCTCGTTTGAAATGAATCTATATTATCATCTTTCCTTTGATAAAGTTTGCCACCACATATATCACAAATAGCATCGATACGCGGTTTTTTATCATCTTCATTAATATTATATACTGCATTACAATCTTCACAAATTCTACGACCAGTAATTCTCTTTTCTAAAACTTTTTCCGATACATCTAAAACAAAAACATATCCGAGATCTAGTTTAAGTTTTTCTAAAATTTCATCATATTTGATAGCCTGCTCATAATTTCTTGGAAAGCCATCGATGATAAAACCATTTTTACAATCATCTTGTGATAGACGCTCTTCTATTAACTTATAAGTAATTTCATCTTTTACCAAGCCGCCACTTGCCATAGTCTCATAAATATAATTACCTATTTCTGTATCTTCTTTAGAAATTTTTCTTAAAATATCTCCAGTTGAAATATGAGGAATTTTATATTTATTAACTATTATTTCAGCCTGAGTTCCCTTACCAGCAGCAGGTGGTGCTATAAACATTATATTTTTCATCAACTACCTTCTACTATATCCTCTTTTATAATTTCTTGCTACTAAACTACTTTCTAATTGTTTATAAGTTTCAAGAGCAACTCCAACCACAATTAATAATCCAGTACCACCTATAGAAACACTAGTTGGCAAATCAGTAACCTTTGAAAAAATTATAGGCAACCCTGATATTATTACCAAGAAAAATGCTCCTAAAACAGTTATCCTAGATAAAATTTTCGTAATATATCTTTCTGTTTCCTTTCCAGGTCTTATTCCTGGAATATAACCACCGTTTTCTTGGAGATTTTTAGAAAACTCATCTGGTTTCATTTGAATAAATGTATAGAAATATGAAAATATGAAAATAAAAACAACGTAAATTATAAATCCAACTAATGTAGAATAATTTAAATATTTTTCTACAAATATAGTAAATCCTTCTTTATTTAATACAGCAGCAATTATACTAGGAATACTTAACAAACTAGATGCAAAAATTACCGGTATAACATTAGCAGTATTAATTTTAATTGGCATATATGATGAATTGTTTTTATATGAAGCTGTTGACTTATTTGCATATTGAATTGGTATTCTTCTTTCAGACTCTTGAATAAAAATCACGCCAATCAATATAGCAAGATATACTATAACAAAAATTAAAAATTTTACTATTCCAAAAGCCGTTTGTTGAACATTGGAAAATGTAACTAAACTATTAAATGCTGTAACAAACATTTCTGGAAGTGTAGCAATAATTCCAGCCATAATTATTAGACTTATACCATTACCAATTCCTTTTTCAGTAATTTGATCTCCTAACCATAACAAGAAAGCAGTCCCAGCTGTTAAAACTGTTGATATATATAAATATTCAAATGGTGTTGCACTTTTTCCATAAAAAGCAAATGCAAATGCATAACCTTCTATAAATGCTAGAGCAATACCCAAATATCTAGTTATTTTATTTAATTTCTGCCTTCCTGTATGACCTTGCTTAGCAAGTTCAGCTAAATATGGTATAATATCCATTTCTAGTAATTGAATAAAAATTGAAGCTGTGATATAAGGCATAACCCCTAAAGCAAATATTGAAAATCTTTTAAATGCTCCACCACCCATAGAATTTAATAATTCTAAAAATCCTAAATTATTAGTAACATTTTCTGTTTTTGGTACTCTTATTGAGCATCCTAATATAAAGATTGCAAGAACTGCCATTGTAAAATATATTCTTTGTCTTAAATCTTTATTAGTAGGAGCAAATAATTGCTTCATGGTTTTTGTCATACTAAATCACCTCTGCTTTGCTTCCTGACTCATTAATTTTTTCTAAAGCAGACTTTGAAAATTTATTAGCTTGAATAGTTAACTTCTTCTCCAATTTACCATTTCCTAATACTTTAATACCATCTAATTGATTTTTTATAATACCTGTCTCTTTTAATAAAGTTGGCGTTACTAGTGTTCCATCTTCAAAACGGTTTAAATCGTTAAGGTTGATAACAGCATAAACTGTTTTAAACATAGCATTTTTAAAGCCTCTTTTTGGTATACGGCGATAAAGTGGTAATTGTCCACCTTCGAATACTGGGTTTACACCGCCACCACTACGAGCCTTTTGCCCTTTTTGTCCTTTTCCAGATGTTTTTCCTAATTTACTACCAGAACCACGTCCAAGACGTTTTTTAGAATGAGTAGCTCCGATATTTTTTTCTAATTCATGTAATTTCATTATCCTAATATCTCCTCTACTGTTTTTCCACGAAGTTTTGCAACTTGCTCTGGTGTTTTAATTAATTTAAGTGCATTTATAGTGGCTTGTGCCATATTTAATTTAGTTCTTGCACCTAAAGATTTTGATACAATATCACGTATACCAGCTAATTCTAGTACAGCACGAACAGAACCACCAGCAATTACTCCAGTACCAGCAGGAGCAGGTTTAACAATAACTCTTGCAGCACCACTTACTCCTATTGCTTCATGAGCAACTGTACGTCCATCAATTAAAGGTATTCTTATGATATTTTTATTAGCAGCTTGAATAGCTTTTTTAATTGCATCTGGTACTTCAGCAGCTTTACCTATACCTAGACCAACTCTTCCATTTCTATCTCCAACAACAACGATAGCAGAGAATCTTCTTTGACGTCCACCTTTGTTAACCTTAACAACGCTTTTTACATCAACGACTAATTCTTCAAACTCTTTGTTTTTGGGATCCATGTTTTTCTTTTGCATAAATACCCTCCTTAGAATTCTAATCCATTTTCACGTGCAGCATCTGCTAATGCTTTTACACGACCATGATAAAGATATCCACCTCTATCAAATACTACTTCTGTAATATTAGCCTTTTTTGCTTTCTCAGCAATAGCTTTTCCAACAATTTTTGCTGCTTCTATATTACTACCATTAGTTAATTTTAAATCCTTATCTAATGAGGAAGCAGATACTAAAGTAGTTCTTGTTTCATCATTAATGATTTGTGCATATATTCCTGTATTTGAGCGAAATACACATAATCTTGGTGTTGTACTTGTACCACTAATCTTACTACGTATACGACTATGACGCACAAGTCTCATACTATTACGAGATTCTTTTTTTATCATAATATTCTCCCTTCCTACTATTTAGCAGCTTTCTTTCCTTCTTTACGACGAATATGTTCATCTTTATAACGAATACCCTTTCCTTTATAAGGCTCAGGCATTCTTACCTTACGGATATTAGCAGCAAACTCTCCAACTTTTACTTTATCAATACCTTTAACAGTAATTTCAGTATTGCTAGCAGATTCTACTGTCAATTCTTCTGGTATTACCATCTCAACAGGATGAGAATATCCTGCACTTATTACAAGCTTCTTACCTTGAACATTAAAACGATAACCTACTCCAACAATTTCAAGTGTTTTTTGAAATCCACCTGTAACACCTTTAATCATATTATTAATTAAGGCATTCATAGTTCCATGGTTAGCTTTATATGTATCATTTTTACGTTCTAAAGTTATCTTATTATCTTCCTGTTTTAATATAATACCTTTTAATAATTTTTCCTCCAATGTTCCCTTTGGACCAGTAACCTTTATTATGTTATCTTCATCTGTTATAGTTACATTTTCAGGAACAATAATGATACGATTTCCAATACGGCTCATCTTAACACCTCCTTATACTTTAAATTATTACCAAATATAAGCTAGAACTTCCCCACCTATATTTTGTTTACGAGCTTCTTTATCAGTCATAATTCCTTTTGATGTTGAAATAATTGCTATACCTAATCCATTTAACACTTTAGGAATTTCATCACTTTTAGCATAAACACGAAGTCCTGGTTTGGAAATTCTTTTTAATCCAGTGATAACTCTTTCTTTATTTTCGGCATATTTAAGTGAAACATTAAGAGTTCTACCTTCTATTTTATATTCATTTATAAATCCTTCTTCTTTTAAGATTCTTGCAATTTCAGTCTTAATTTTAGAAGTTGGGATTTCAACAGTCTCATAACGCATTTGATTTGCATTACGAATACGTGTTAACATATCTGCAATTGTATCTGTTACTACTGCCATAATTAATCCTCCTTTCCAATTACCAGCTTGATTTCTTTACACCTGGTATTTGTCCTTTATAAGCTAATTCACGAAAACATATACGACATATTCCAAATTTACTCATTACTGCGTGAGGTCTACCACAACGAGAACAACGAGTATATTCACGAACTTTATATTTAGGCTTTCTACTAGCTTTTACAATCATACTTTTTTTTGCCATTTTTCACCCTCCAATTACTTTCTAAAAGGAATTCCTAATTCATTTAATAAATCAAAAGCTTCTTCATTAGTTTTTGCAGTTGTTACAAAAACTATATCCATACCACGAACTTTAACTACATCATCAAAGTTAATTTCTGGAAAAATTAATTGTTCTTTAATTCCCATTGTATAATTTCCTCGCCCATCAAATGCTTTAGGACTAACTCCTCTAAAATCTCTAACTACTGGCAATGCAATTGAAATTAGTTTATCCATAAAGTTATACATATTTTCACCACGAAGAGTTACTTTACATCCAATAGCTTGACCTTCTCTAACTTTAAAACCTGCAATTGATTTTTTTGCTTTTGTAATTACTGGCTTTTGACCTGTAATTAATGCTAAATCATTTGATGCAGCTTCAATTAATTTTGAATTTGTTGTAGCGTCACCTACACCCATATTAACAACTATTTTTTCTAATTTTGGTACTTCCATTATAGATTTATAATTATATTTATTTTTTAAATTTGGAACAACTTCATTTAAGTATTTTTCTTTTAGGCGGTTCATATTTTACCCTCCTTTCAATTAATCAAGCTTCTCGTTTGATTTCTTTGTAATTCTTATTTTTTTACCGTTTTTATCAGTTGTATGTCCTATTCTAGTTCTTTTATTAGTTTTAGGATCAATTATCATAACATTTGATGCATGAATAGGAGCCTCTACTTCTATAATTCCTCCTGCATTCATACCAGTTGGTTTTTGATGCTTTTTAACAATGTTAACTCCTTCAACTACAACTCTATTCTCTTTTTTTAATGTTTTGATTATCTTTCCATTCTTACCTTTATTAGAACCAGCGATAACTACAACTTTATCTCCTACCTTAAAGTTCATATTATCCTCCTTCTATAGTACTTCTTTTGCTAAAGATACTATTTTCATATAGTCTTTATCACGAAGTTCTCTGGCAACTGGTCCAAAAACACGAGTTCCGACTGGACTCTTATCATCTTTTACAATGACACATGCATTATCGTCAAATTTTATATAGCTTCCATCTTCACGACGAACACCTTGTACTGATCTAACAATAACTGCTTTCACAACTTTTCCTGCTGGTATATTAGAATTAGGTATTGCATCTTTTACAGTTCCAATCACCATATCGCCAATATTTCCAGTTTTGACTTTACTTCCTCCAAGTACACGAATTACTAATAATTCACGAGCTCCAGAGTTGTCTGTAACTTTCAATCTACTTTCTTGTTGTAGCATGTTTTTTCCTCCTTCACTTTCGTTATATAATAACTGCTTCTTTTACAATTTCTTTTAAATAGAAATGCTTAGTTTTTGAAATTGGTCTTGTTGAAACAATTCTTACAACATCACCAACTTTAGCTTTATTTGTTTCATCATGTACTGCATATTTTTTTGAATGTTTTACTCTTTTATGATATAAAGAATGAGTTTTGTAAGTTTCTACTAATACAGTTATTGTTTTATTATTTGTAGCACTTACAACTTTCCCAACTAATTCCTTTTGTATAGATTTTTCCATATTAAGCTGCCTCCTTCTTTATATTCTCGCGTTCTTTAAGAACTGTTTTCATTCTAGCAACGGTGTGTCTAAGTTCTCTAATTCTTGAAGGTTTTTCTATATTACCAGTTGCTTGTTGGAAACGTAAGTTAAAAATTTCTTCTTTTGTTTCTTTTAGTTTTGTATAAATTTCATCATTTGATAACTCTCTAATTTCTTTAACCTTCATTTTACTCACCACCATTTTCTTTCTTTACAAATCTTGTTTTTATAGGTAATTTATGGCTTGCAAGTCGTAATGCTTCACGAGCTATCTCTTCAGATACTCCAGCTATTTCAAACATGATCTTTCCTTCTTTAACTACAGCAACCCAACCTTCAACATTACCTTTTCCTGTACCTTGACGTTGACCTATTGGTTTTTTAGTAAGTGGCATATGTGGAAAGATATTTATCCAAACTTTACCACCACGCTTCATGTAACGTGTCATAGCAATACGAGCAGCCTCGATTTGATTTGCTGTAATCCAAGCTCCTTCTTTTGCTTGTAAACCAAATTCTCCAAAACTTAAAGTTGTATTTCCACGTGAATGTCCTTCGTGAGGTAATCTATGAACACGACGATATTTAGTTCTTGATGGTATTAACATAATTATTTACCTCCCTCATTATTATTGGCACTTTTCTTACTAGGCAATATTTCACCTTTGTAAATCCACACTTTTACACCTATTTTTCCAAATGTTGTATCTGCTTCGCTTGTCGCGTAATCTACATCAGCTCTTAAGGTATGTAGTGGAATAGTCCCTTCTGTATAACCTTCACTACGAGCCATATCAGCCCCGCCAAGTCTTCCAGAAACTTGGGTTTTTATTCCTTTAGCACCAGCTTTCATTGCATTTCTAATTGCACGCTTTTGGGCCATACGGAATGATGCTCTATTAGTTATTTGATTTGCTATCGAATCAGCAACTAATTTGGCATTTAAATCTGCTTTCTTAATATCTACAATGGATATTTGAATATTATTTCCAGTAATATTAGAAAGAGTTTTCTTTAGTTTTTCTATTTCTTCTCCACCTTTACCAATCATTACACCAGGTTTAGAAGTATGAACTGTTACTTCGCATTTTTTACTAGTTCTTTCTATTTCAACTTTTGCAATACCAGCATTTGCAAGTTTAGTATCAAAATATTCACGGATTTTAATATCTTCTAATAAGTTTTTGGAAAAATCTTTTTTATTAGCATACCATTTAGCTTCCCAATCCTTATTTATGCCAAGTCTAAGTCCATTAGGATTAACTTTTTGTCCCATAGCTTTTTCCTCCTATATTTATTTTGTAGCCACAACTATTATAATGTGACTAGTTCTTCTGTCTTTATGTCCAATGTGAGAACGTGAATCAAAGAAATGACGTTTCATAACTGGACCAGCATCTACTCTTGCTTCTTTAACATATAATGTATTAATATCAGCACCATTATTGTTAACAGCATTAGCAATTGCAGAGTCTAAAACTTTTTTTATAAGTCTAGCTGACTTTTTATTTATATTATTTAATATGGTTAGAGCTTCATCTACATCTTTTCCACGTATTAAATCAATAGTAATTCTTGTTTTAATAGGTGATATACGAAGTGACTTAGCTATCGCTTTTGCTTCCATATATTTTCCTCCTAGTCATTAATTTTATTTTTTCTTATCTGAACCATGTCCACCAAATTTACGAGTTAATGCAAATTCACCTAATTTATGTCCAACCATATCTTCAGTTACATAAACGGGAATAAACTCTTTACCGTTGTGAACCGCAAATGTATGTCCTATAAAATCAGGATAAATAGTGGAACGGCGTGACCATGTCTTAATGACTTCTTTTTTTCCAGTTTCATTTAACTTTTGAACCTTTTTCAATAATCTTTCAAATACATAAGGTCCTTTTTTTAAACTTCTAGCCATTTTTAATCATCCTTTCCTATTTACTATTACGACGACGTACTATAAATTTATCAGATTGTTTTTTCTTACGTGTCTTATAACCAAGAGCAGGTTTGCCCCAAGGTGTCATTGGTGCTTTACGTCCAACAGGTGCACGACCTTCACCACCACCATGTGGATGGTCATTAGGGTTCATAACAGAACCACGAACTGTAGGGCGAATACCCATATGACGTTTACGTCCTGCTTTTCCTAATTTAACAAGTGATGAATCTTCATTACCAACTTCACCAATTGTTGCCATACATGTTCCTAAAACTTTTCTTTGTTCTCCACTAGCTAAACGTAACATTACATAATTATTTTCACGCCCTAATATTTGAGCAGAACTACCTGCACTACGAGCAAGTTCTCCACCTTTTCCAGGACGAAGTTCAATATTGTGTACCAATGTACCAACAGGAATACTCAATAATGGTAATGCATTACCTATTTTTATATCAGCTTTTTCACCAGCTTCTATTGTTGCACCAACTTCTAATCCTTTTGGAGCAAGAATATATCTTTTTTCTCCGTCTATATAATTTATTAACGCAATATTTGCTGTTCTATTTGGATCGTATTCAATACTTGAAACAGTACCAGGTATATCGAATTTATTTCTTTTAAAATCAATGATTCTATATTTTCTTTTTACTCCACCGCCTTGATGACGAACTGTAATTTTTCCTTGATTATTACGACCACTTTTCTTAGGTAGTGTTATTGTTAAACTTTTTTCTGGAGTAGATTTTGTAATTTCATCATTAATTAATGTGCTCATTTTTCTACGACCTGGTGTAGTAGGCTTATAATTTCTTATTGGCATAATTCATTTCTCCTTTCTAACCAAGTTCTATTGTTTGCCCTTCAGCAAGTGTAACAATTGCCTTTTTTGAGCGATTAGTTAAACCTGTATAACGGCCAACTCTTTTCTTTTTAGTTTTTTCATTTAATGTTCTAATACTAGCAACTTTCACATTAAATATTTTTTCGATTGCAAGTTTAATTTCAGTCTTATTTGCTTTTGGATCAACTTTAAATGTATATTTACCATTTTCTTTTGCAATTTGTGATTTTTCAGTAATAACTGGTGCCTTAATTATATCTAAATATTTAGTATCCATTATTTAAGCACCTCCTCTATAGTATTTAAAGCCTCTTCTGTTATCAATACCATGTTTGTTGCAACTAAATCTAGTACATTGACTTCATCTGCAGATATTAACACAACATTTTGAAGATTTCTTGATGCTAAAATTAAATTTTCTTCAAATTCTTTAACAATAATTAGTACTTTTTTATCATCCATTTTTAATGTTTTTAATATATTTAGCATCTCTTTAGTTTTAGGAGTAGACATTGCAATACTTTCTACAACAACTAATTCTTTATTATTAACTTTTTCAGTTAACGCTGTTTTTAAAGCTAATCTTCTTTCTTTACGATTTTGCTTTTTACTATAATCTCTTGGTACTGGAGTTCCATAATTTCCTCCACCTACCCATTGGACAGCTCTAATTGATCCTTGACGAGCACGTCCCGTTCCTTTTTGTCTCCATGGTTTTCTTCCACCACCACTAACTTCAGAACGATTTTTAGTTTTATGAGTTCCTTGTCTTAATGCTGCTCTTGATAAAATAACAGCATCATATAGGACTTTATCATTTGGGGTAATATCAAATATATTTTCATTTAGTGTTAGTTCCTTAACTTTTTCACCTTTAAGATTTAAAAGATCTACTTTTTTCATCCTTATTTCCTCCTTTCATCATTTATTAATATTTTAAATTAATTAACACATGATGATTATTCTGCATTTTCTACTGTATTAGTATTTTCGATAGGTGCTGTTTCATTTACAGATACTTCTTCATTATAACTAATTAAGTTTGCCTTTTCATTTTTTACATCTGGTTTTTTTACAGCCGTCTTAATAATTACTAAAGATTTTTTTGCTCCTGGAACATTACCCTTTACTAAAATACAATTATTTTCCATATCAACTTGAACTATTTCAAGATTTTGAATAGTTCTTTTTACATTACCCATTTGTCCAGGAAGTTTTTTTCCTTTTAAGACATGCATAGGTCTCATTGTACCTAAAGAACCAACGCCCCTATGATATTGAGAACCATGTCCCATTGGACCACGTGATTGATTATAACGTTTAATAACACCTTGGAATCCTTTTCCTTTGCTTATTCCAGTTACATCAACTATTTCTCCTTCTTCAAAAATATCAGCTTTTAACACTTGACCCAATGTATAGCTATTTACATCTACTCCTCTAATTTCTCTTAAGAAGCGCTTAGGTTCAGTATTTGCTTTTTTTGTATGACCCATTTTAGGCTTATTGCTTATTTTTTCTCTTACTGTTTGAGCTCCAAGTTGAATAGCATCATAGCCATCTTTTACTACTGTTTTAATTTGAGTAACAACGTTTGGTTCTACTTCAATAACAGTTACCGGAATCAATTTACCTTCTGCTGTAAATACTTGGGTCATTCCGATCTTTTTACCTAAGATTCCTTTCATATTTTTCCTCCTAATTAAATCATTTTAATTTCAATATCTACTCCGCTTGGTAAATCTATATGAGATAGTGCCTCAATAGTTTCCTTGCTTGGATTTTTGACATCAATTAATCTTTTATGTGTACGCATTTCGAATTGCTCGCGTGAATCTTTATACTTATGTACAGCTCTTAGTATTGTAAACTTCTCAACTTCAGTTGGTAGTGGAACTGGTCCAGACATATTACCACCTGATCTTTTAATAGTTTCAACAATTTTCTTAACTGCACTTTCTAAAATCTTATGATCATAAGCTTTAATTCTAATACGCATCTTTTCTGTTGCCATTTAAAATCCTCCCTTCGTCTATATCTAGTATAGGCTTGCTCCGTGCAAATAACCTGTTTTCGCCTAACAACTTCGCCTGGCGTATCAGCAACCTCGCACATCTAAGCAGTCACACAATTAAAATTATAGCACAATCATTCACCAAAAATCAATACTTTTTCATATTTTTTTCAATCTATTATTTATAAATATTACATAATAAAAAAGATATATAAAATTAAAAATATATATCATTTAGGTTTCTCATGTTTATTTGATTTTCCTATAATTTTTATAGATGCAGGTATAATACTAGTAGAACCATACTTTTCATTTATTAAATCAATTGTACTTTGAATTAAGTCATCCTTTTTATCATGTCTTTCTTCTTTGGCAAATATAGATACTTGTGATATTCTATTCTTTGTTAATCCACTTAATCTTATTCCAATATTTCTTATTTTATCTTCTTTCCAACTATTTTTAAAAACTGTCAATATTTCCTTATAAATTTCGGTAGTAGAATTTTGAGGTATTTCTAATTTTGCTTGATGTGAGTAACTTTCAAAATAGGAATTTTTATAAGTTATCGCTATAGTAGTAGCATACTGTTTTTTCTTCCTTAACGCTCTTGTTAATTCTTCTGTCTGTCTAAATAAAACTTCTTTTAACTTTTCATAATCATCATAATCATAAGATAAAGTCTCAGAAATACTCAAACTTTCATTTTTCGGATTTTTAAACGCGACTTTCGACTCATCTATACCATTAGCTGAATTTTTTAAAAAAATAGCTTGATTTTTAAAATACCTAACTAATAAACTGTCTTTAGCAATTGCTAAATCACCTATCGTATTTATATTTAACTTTCTTAAAATAAGTGCTGTTTTTTTACCAACCATAAACAAATCCTCTATTGGTAAAGGCCACATTTTATCTTTTATTTCACTATTATATAATGTATGAACTTTATCAGGCTTTTCAAAATCAGATGCCATTTTAGCACATAATTTATTATTACCAATACCTACATTTACCGTAAATCCAAATTTATTTTTTATATCTTCCTTTATCTTATAAGCTAACTCTTCATAATTTTTATATAATAAATTAGTACCAGTCAAATCTAAAAAACATTCATCTATCGAAAAACGTTCTATTAAAGGTGTATATTTAGATAAATATTTATACATATTATTTGATTGTTCATAATACCAATCAAATTGAGGAGGAAAAACTTTCAAATAAGAACATTTCTTCCTAGCAGAATAAAGCGTTTCTGCTGTTTTTATCCCCATCTTTTTAGCAATTTGACTTTTAGCAAGCACAATCCCATGTCTTGCTTTTTCATCTCCACCAATCACAGAAGGTATTTTTCTAATATCTATTTTTTCACCATTTTTTAATTTATACACCGCAGTCCATGAAAGAAAGGCATTATTAACATCCACGTGAAATATTATTCTTTCCTTCATAGAACCACCTCTATTAATATTATAGATGTTTAATATTTATATTTCAATTAAAAAAATTAGTATTTGATTACTATTTTTTGGTAATTTATAAATACTAATTTTTAACAATTAAACTTTCTCCTGTCATTTCAGGAGGTACTTCTAAGTTCATTAATTCTAATATTGTTGGAGCAATATCACCTAATTTTCCATCTTTTAATTTTATATCATTTTTAGTAACAATAAATGGAACAGGATTTGTTGTATGTGAAGTCAATACATTATTATCTTTATCAAGCATTTCTTCACAATTTCCATGATCTGCTGTAACAATCATAATCATACCTAATTCATTTACTTTTTCATATATTTTTCCAAGGCATTTATCCACTGTTTCAACTGCTTTTATTGCAGCATCTAATACTCCAGTATGCCCTAACATATCACCATTAGCAAAATTTAAAATAGTCAAATCATAATTTTCTATCTCTTTTAATAAATTTTCTGTAATTTCTTCAGCACTCATTTCAGGTTTTAAATCATAGGTAGCTACTTTAGGAGATGGTATTAAAATTTTCTTTTCGTTTTTATAAGTTACTTCTTTACCACCATCAAAGAAAAATGTAACATGTGCATATTTCTCAGTCTCAGCAATACGTAATTGAGAAAGTCCTTTTTTTTCTATATATTCACCTAAAATATTATTAAGTACTTGATCATCAAAGGCATGAGTTGCAATAACTGAATTTACAACTGGTAGCATAGTTACTACTTTAACATTTTTAAATTTAACTACTTCTATATTATCAAAATTAGGATTTGTTATTGCTGTTAAAATTTCACGTAATCTATCTTTTCTATAATTGAAAACTATAATACCATCATTTTCAGAAATATTCCCAGTTTCATTAAATATTGTGGGTATTAAAAACTCATCAGTAATACCATTACTATAACTTCCTTCAATAAATCTCTTTATAGAAGTCGATTTAGGTCCAATGTTATTTACCATAGCATCATAAGCCTTTTTTAATCTATCATAATTATTATCTCTATCCATTGCATAATATCGCCCTCCTATTGTTGCAATAGACCCAATATTTAATTCACAAATTTTCCTCTCTATTATAGAGATATATTTATATGCACTTTTAGGAAGTACATCTCTACCATCAGTAAATAAATGCAAATATACATTTTCTATCTCTTGCGTTTTGCATAACTCTAATATTGATATTAAATGATTAATATGCGAATGAACACCACCATCACTAATAAGCCCCATAATATGTAATTTACTTTTATTTTTCTTAGTATGATCTATAACTTTTAATATTTCTTCATTTTGAAAAAAAGTTTTATTTTTTATACTATTATTAATTAGTTCTAATGGTTGGTATACGATTCTACCAGCACCTATATTCATATGTCCAACCTCACTATTACCCATCTGGTTTTTCGGTAAACCAACTTCTTCTTCTGAAGCATTTAATTTAGAGTGAGGATATTTATTCCACAACATATTAAATATTTTATTATCTGCTAATTTAACTGCATTGCCAGATTCTTCTTCTCTTAGTCCATAACCATCAAGTATTGTTAAAATCACTTTTTTCATATTTTATCCTTTCAAATCATTTAAACAGAAAACTGCATATATTGGTAAATATCGTATTTCTTTTTTTGTTGAAAAATTATTTTCTGTAATACGATACGCTTCAAGGCATGTAAATCTTTTCATAAAAACTGATAAAGATTTTGCCTTTGAATTTGAAATTGTTGCAATCTCAATAGGAATTATTTTTCCCATTCTATTTTGCATTATAAAATTTACTTCTGCTTTTCCATCAGATTGATAATAATATAATGGATACCCCGCCTCTGATAATGTTTTGGCAATATGATTTTCATATAATGTTTGTTTTAATTTTTCGTCTATTAAAAGATCTCTTTTTGTAAGATGCAACATTGAATATAAAATTCCTTCATCATTCATATATAACTTAAAACTATCTTTCTCACGACAACTACTAAGTGGCGATTTTGCTTCTTTTATTTTATAACTTCTATATACTAATTGATTGTTTACCAATTTTTCAATAGCAGAATTGTATTCTTTAGCACGTCTGCCAAACCCTAATAATCCATATTGGAATTTTTTATTTTCTTTCTTTAATTGATAGGGAATTGAATCTAATACCGCTAACCCCCTTTCGATATCTATTAAATTATTATTTATAGATATTTCTTTTTTATATGTATCAAGTACTTTTTGTTTTATAGCATCTATATAGTTCTCACTTTTTCCTTTAATACTAGCATCTATTATTTCTGGTAGAGAGCCTGTTATTATGTATTCTTGAAACATATCAAGAGCAACTTTATGGAACGGACATGTTTTTCTTTTCTCATATGATTCTCTAATTAAATTAGCCAGATCTTGCTCACCTCTAGCATATAAATATTCTTCAAAATCTAAACCAAACATCCCTTTAAATTGTAGTTCTTCTCCTTTAAAAATACTTAAATTTTCTCTTCTAGATGAAATCAATATTATATGATATTTACTTAATTTACTTCCAAATAATTTTATCCCTTTCACTATATCAATATTATTTACATTATCTAATATAATTAAAGTATCTTCTTCTAATATGGTTTGACCTGAAATTAAACTTAAATTCATAATAATTTTTTCCGGAGATTTTTCTTTTTTAAATAGTTCTTCTAATTCTTTATTATTAGTTGTATTAAAATATATGGTATTTTTATATTCTTTTTCACCAAATTCTAAAACAGTATATGTTTTTCCAATTTGCTTAGGCCCATATATTAAAAGTGGCTTTCTAACAATGTCTTTTTTCCATTTCTGTAAAAACGCTGTTATCTTTCGTTCCATAAATTGTCATCTCCTACCATATTTCATAATTAATTATATATTCATTTTATTTTATAGTCAATAATTTTAAATATTATTAAATTTAAAAAAGTGATATTTTCCTGGATATTTACATTTTTTATAATAATGTTATCAAAAATTTTTTTGTTTGTTATCATGTAGCTTTTATAGTATTAGTAACAATTAATATAAAATTAAAAATATATTACAAAATACTTGCAATATACTTTTATAAAATTAAGCTATATATTATTGCCAAATAGAAATTGCGGCACGAAAAGCACAATGTGAATGACCATTACCGTCATCTCCTGCATAATAGAAAATACCAACTCTAGTATCATTAGTACTATAACCATCGCCTCTCTTGAACCAGCAACTTGTAGTCCTAGAAGTTACAAAACCTGAGTTATCACCATAAAAGCCTGAGGTTCCATCAGCAGTTGTAGCATCACCTTTAATTCCTATTCCATTTGTATATAAATTATAATATTTAGCATCTGGCATTGTATCAATGGTAAATCCTGATGCTCCCAAATATCCAGATAAATAACCCATAACATATTCTGCTACGCCTCCAGAAGTATCATAGATTCCATATATTGTTCCACTAGTTGAAGCGCCAGTTCCTTCTGGAAATTTTTCATATGTATAATGACACTCATAATCCGAATTTGAATTATTTGAAGTTCCATAACTACAACCTGTTTTTCGTTCTGATGATTTATTTTGATATATCTCTTTATTTGCATTTGTATAATTTCTATTTCCGTATTTTCCATATTTACTTTGGCTTAGATAGACAAAAGCTCCCCATTCCGTATTCTTTATCATATGGGTATCATAATTTCCACTTAAACCATAGTTTGTTGTCCCATTTTCTTTATTCATTTGATTTTTGATACGATTAAAGAACGAAGAAATACTTTGAGTTATTATACTGACATTATTTGGAGTTGACATTATATTATCTGCAGTTCCTGTTAACTCAAATTTACTTATCCAAATACCAGGAATTTCTTCATTTCCTTCATTACTCCTTGTTGTCTCATCATCACAAGTATTTCCCCAACAAAATGATGATGGTGTATAATAATTAGATGCTATTTCTCCTGTATATTTTCCTGTTCCTGTCTCTACTGTACCAGTATCGACGAATCTTATATCAAACGCTCCAGGAGTTGCTTGACTTAACTCACTTGCTCCATCTATTTTATACCCAAATTTATCTCTTAATGTATAACTATACCTTGGGATCCATACTAACATTAAATTCATATCTTCTACTTTTATTTCAGTTCCTATGCTTGCATTTTTATATTCTGCTCTTTTCTTTTGATCTTTTATTGTTACAGCATTCGCCCATTCTTGATTATCATAGTTATACCATACATTTTTAGTATAATCTGCTTTTTGCCATTTTGAAGTAGTAGCATCCCATGTTACTGGGATCATATCACCTCTTAATTCAGGTTCATTAGCAATATGCTTTATTTGTTCTCCTTCTATTCTGATCTTTGCTTTAAATTGTTGTCCTTCTATCTCTGTTGTTGCACTTTCTGCTATCCATACTCTTAACTTATATGTTGCTGTCTCTTCTGGTTGTAATACTCCTTCTGCTAACTTCCTTTTTCCACTTACTCCATTTAGAGTATTTAACCCAATAGCACCTGTTGAATAACTGTTTTTTTCTAAATTATATTTTATATTGCTATCACTCATTCTTATGCCATCTATAGTATCATCATCTAAATAAATAGTATATTTACTACTTATACTTCCATTATTTTTAACTGTAAAACTATATGCACTATTAGTTAACCCGCTACTATCACTTTGAGGCACTGTATTAGTTAAAGTTATTATTCCACTTTCATTTTGTAATACCAAATCCAAATTACCGGCTGTTATTGTATTTATATCGTTAGATTTATAGCTTACATTATACCAAGCATAACTACTTCCTACTAGTACTATTACTGATAACATTATTATTACTATTAATGGTACTACTTCTCTTTTTATTACTGTTCTTCTAAAGTACCCCCCCCCCATTAGAACAGTTGTTTATTTTTTTCATTTCTCTCCTCCTACTTTCCCCTTATAATACTTTTATTTTCTTTAATTTTTGCTATATTATAGGGTTCTATTTTATATTTATATATTACACCTATTTAGTTACACTTGTAAATACTTTATTTTGACACGCTATAACACTAAAAAACAATGATTCTATCAGATCATTGCTTCTTTATGGAATTCTAATCTAAGTTTATCAGCCACAGTTACTATAAATTCAGAATTTGTTGGTTTTGCTTTATCTATATCAACACTATGACCAAATATTTCCTCCATTAAATCCCAATTCCCTCTATTCCAGCTTACTTCAATAGCATGACGAATTGCTCTTTCCACACGAGAAACAGTTGTATTATATTTTTTCGCAACATCAGGATATAGTTCCTTAGTAATTCCTCCTACTATCTCTGGATTATCATAAATCATAACTATACCATCTCTTATATATTGATATCCTTTAATATGTGATGGTACTCCTAATTCATGTAATATTTTTGTTATAGATATTTGTAAATTATTATGAAATAAATCAATTGATTTATTACTATAAGAAGCACTATTCATAACTTCTTCAATAATATTTTCTAACTCTTTAAGCTCAAATGGTTTCAATATAAAGTAACTTATACCAAGTTCAGATGTTTTTCTAATCATTTCAGGACTATTATATGAAGTTAAAACTATAACTTTCTTATCTATGTTTTTTCTCTTCATATTCTCCAGAACAAATTTTCCATCTTTTTTTGGCATTACTAAATCTAATAATATTAAATCATATTCATCTTGCTTCTTTTCTATTAAATTTAGGCCATCTTCCCCATTATTTGCTTCTAAAGCTATTTCAATATCAGATACTGCGTGTTTACTAAAATATTCCTTTACCATCTTTACTAACTCGATATTATCATCTATCATTAGTACTCTTGTTCTTTCCATAATTCTCCTTTCATTTTACTACCACGCATATTCATTATATAACAAAATTCTTCAATTTAATAGGGGAATATATTGACAACTTTTGTCGAAATAGTCAAATTATGTAAAATTAAAGAACTAATTCTTAAACTTCTTGTAAAAATTTATATAACTTGTCAACTTCTAAACTCATACCGCCTAAAATATATCCTTGAATATATTTTGATTTTTCTAAATCTTTTATATTTTCACAGCATATTCCGCCACCATATATTAATATATTATTTGGCATAGTTTTGCGAATTTCTCCCATAATATAATCTATATCTTCTATTTTTAAAATACTAGAAGAACCTATTAACCAATATGGTTCATATGCAATTATTACTTTTCCTATATCGCTACTATTAATATTCGCAAATAAATCAACAAGCTCTTTTTTTATTTCTTCAACTACTATATTTATATCTTTTTTTTCGTATTCACCGATGCATAGTATAGGTATTATTCCTTCCTTCAATAATTGTTTTATTTTTTTATTAATATAATAATTTGTTTCTTTGTTATATATTCTTCTTTCCTGATGTCCAACAATTGTATATTCAACACCTAAACTTTTTAATTGCGATGATGCTATTTCTCCTGTATATGGGCCACATTCATATACACTTACATCTTGACTTCCTAAAATTAAATTAGTCTTATTTGATATTGCTAAATAGCAACTACTAGGACAAAAAACAACTTTATTTTTTTTTAAGCAATCTGTTTGATTAAATATATCATTCAATTTTTTTAAATATAATTCATATTTATCTAAAGTAAAATTACATTTATTATTCAAGACTATTAATTTGCTTTTTTCTTCTCTTTTCATGTTTCCTACTTAATTTATCCTTTCTTTTTTTAATAATACTTAAAATAAATGAAGGTAAGTCCTTTTTGTTTTTATGATTATCTATAGCTGTTTGATATACTTCTATAACACTTTTCCCAAATTCTTCTAAAGAATATTTATTTGCTATAGAAGTGGCTTGTTTACATAAGGTATTTACTTGTTTTCTATCTTTTTGAAGTTCTTCCAAAATTTCTGCTGCTTCTTCATTTTTACTAAAGAAACGACCATTTAGTCCTTCTGTCACCATAGTTTTAAAAGCTTCATCATCAATACATACTACTGGTAATGATGCTGCCATAGCTTCTATTAGAGTTAATCCTTGAGTTTCAGTTTTTGATGCTGTTATCATAATGTTAGCACAATGATAATATAATGGCATTTGTTCCCAAGATACTCGTCCAATAAAATTGACAATTGTATCTACTTTTTTATTTATAGCAATATTTTCGTATTTAGTTTTATCTGGTCCATCACCAACCATTAAAAATTTTATATTATTTCTTTTATTTTTAATAATAGATGCTATTTCAATTATTGCCTCTATATTTTTTTCTTGAGCCATTCTGCCTACGAATATTATTACAAAATCATTTTTTTTATAACCCAAATCTCGTCGCAAATTCTCTATTTTCTTATTATTAATGCTATTCTTTGAAAATCTATTTGCATCTATTCCTGTTGGAACTATATAAATATCCTTATCATAATGATATTCTTCTCTAAATAGATGATATGTTTTAATAGTAGGCACTATAAAGGCATCTGCTGTGTTATCACAGTAAAATTTACTTAAATACTCCACTGCTTTTTTACATCCAAGATCAAAATATTTATGATTTCTTGATATATAATAAGTATAATCTTTGTACATTGTATGATAAGTATGAACCAATGGGATATTAAACTGTTTGGCAAATAAACGAGCAAAAATACCCATACAAAGTTCAGTATGCGAGTGAATAATATCCAAATTCCAAGACTTAATTCTATTTATAACTTTTACAGGATATATACTAGCAACTCTATAATCGTATATTCCTAAAGGAATTCCTGGGACTCTTAATACTTTATTGTCAAAATCATAATTATATGTAGTAGCGTCTTGGCCTACTGTCACAACATAAACTGTATGTCCAAGCTTCTCTAAGGCTATTTTTAATGTTTCAATACTTGTAGATACACCATTTATATACGGCGGATAACTATCAGTAAATAATCCTATTTTTAATTTAGGCATACAATTCCTCCTTTTTATTTATATTTGTTTTTCTTTATCTAAATTAAACATAATTGCTCCTAAAAACATACCTAAATAATATGTTATAAAACGCCATAATAAAAGAGTCGTTGATGTTTTAGAAGTAGACAAGAAGTTCCCAAAAAATTTTGTGTAAGAATATTCAATACCTCCACTAGCTCCTGGTATAGGTACAAAAGATGCCATTATCATTACATAAGCAGACGTTGTTAACGTATTTACTATATTTAAACTTTTAAAATCATTTAAAGAATAAACTATAAATAATGGTATTATATATAAAAATATTAGTCCAATAAAATTTAAAGAAACTCCTAAAATAAAAAGTGATTTATTTTTTTGTAAATCTTCTGTACATTGATGAAATTCTACTAAGATTTTTTCATATTTTTTTAAAGTCTTTTCTAAATCTTTTATAAGATGCATTTTATGTAATAATTTTATAACATTAAAAATAATATTATGAGTAAATTTTTTGGAAATACTTATTAAAATTAAAAATAATGCTACAAATGTATTTACTAAAAAGCCTATCAATACTAATTCTTTTAAAACTGGAGCTTTAGGAAATAAGTGCAAAAAATAATTTATAATAACTGCAATAAAACCAAATAAAACTAAAGCTATTTGATAAAATATAAAATTTTGTAAAATATAATTCGTTGCTTTAGATAAATTTATATTATGTTTTGATAACATATATATTTCCATAGGTTGCCCTCCTGTTTGAAAAGGCGTTATCCCATTAAAAAACTGAACTATTATATTATGTTTTATTGATTCTTTAAATGTGAACTTATCTTTTTGATTAACTGTTTTATAAACTACATAACTATGAATTATTATATAAATAAAAAAACAGATAAAACCTATAAAAATATACTTTAAATCTAAATTTTGTAAATTATCTATAATAAGTGAGAAATCTTTTGCAAGAACAAAATACATTACAATAATCGTTATTATTAAAATAATTAATGCATTTTTTTTGATATTTTTTAGTATTTCCATTATATATGCCTGCTACTTTCTTTTTCGTGAACTTTTTCTAACAAAAAAGCGATACATTCTTCATCATCTAAAGAAGATGCTAGTGAAATAAAATTATTTTCTAAAAGACTATTTATAGTTTGAATATCTTCTCTTTTTACAAAAACAAATACATCTTCAAAACCATAGACCATAATTAAATATCTACAAAAATCTGGTATAAATTTTTTATTACTGTCTACTTTATAGATATCTATTTTAGCAGTTTTTCTATCTTTAATTACTTCTACTTTAACTAGATTTACTATTTCATTGTTATTTTCTGTAAAATAATAATCTTCAGTTACTATATCATATTCTTTTTGAAATTTATATTGTTCTTCCGTATATGTGTTTTTTATTTTTTTTAATTTTTCATATAAATCACAAGAAGATTTTAAACAAAAATTACTTAACAATTGCATATCTTTATCATTATATGGCGAAATAACCGAATAAATTGTATTTAAATTTTTCAAACTGCTCATATTAATACCTCGTTTATATTTTATCTAATCCAGGTAAAATTTTACCTTCTAAATATTCTAATGTTGCTCCTCCTCCAGTTGATGCATAATAAATATCATTTTCCAATTTAGCTTGATGCAAAGAAGCTACTATATCCCCACCACCAAGAATTGTTTTTATCTTTTTATCAACTAGAAATTTTAAAATATCATCCGTAGCTACTTTAAAATTATCAAATTCATATACACCAAGCGGGCCATTCCAAAATATTGTTTTACTTTTTTCTAAAATATTTTTAAATATTGTAACTGATTTATCACCAATATCTAGTCCTATATCATTTTCAGATAATTCAGTAATATCTTTGATACATAGATTACCATCATTTGAAAATTCTTGATTTACTCTTATATCAACTGGTAAAACTACCTTAGAAGAATATTTTTGTAATATTTCTCTACAAAATTCTATATTATCTAAATCTACTATAGATTTTCCAACTTCATAGCCTTCAGCTTTTAAAAAAGTAAAAGCCATGCCACCTCCTATTAATAAGTAATCAACCTTAGGAGCTAAATTTCTAATAACACCTATTTTATCAGCAACTTTCTTACCTCCTAATATTACTGTAAATGGTTTTTCTGGTGTTTTTAATTCTTCTAAATGAGATAATTCATTCTCTACTAAAAATCCTATTGAAGATGGTAATAGAGCAGCTATTCCAACATTAGAAGCATGAGATCTATGCAAAGTTGCAAAGGCATCATTTATAAATACATCTCCAAGACCTGCCCAATATCTTGCAAGATCCGCATTATTTGTACTTTCTTTCTTACCATCTAAGTCCTCATATCGAGTATTTTGCATTAATATAATATCTTTGTTTTTCATATTATTTATTTCATTTTCTAAAAGTTTCCCTCTTGTTTCATTTACAAATTTTACTTTCCTTTTTAGCAATTCCGAAAGTCTAGTAGCAACTATTTTCAAATCATACTTTTTTAAATCGCTTTTTTCTTTTATTCTTCCTAAATGGGACATAAGAATTATTTTACAATTATTTTTTAAACAATAATTTATAGTCTTTAAATTAGCTTTTATTCTACTATCATCTATTATTTTATTATTTTCTATTGGAACATTGAAGTCACATCTAATAATTACTTTTTTATCTTTTATATTGATATCCTTAACTGTTTTAATCATTTTATGTTCTCCTTTTCAATCTTCACTAACTATGATAAGTATATCATCTTTATATAAAAAAAAAAAGACTTACGTCTTTTGAGTTTCGGTTTTTTACGAAAAAAATTATAAACTTTTTTATATTTTCTAATTTTTAGTAATATAATTTGTATT
>CANQWY010000012.1 GCA_947627675.1 uncultured Bacilli bacterium | reverse complement strand
TATTTGTTACTAACTTGCCATCATACTTTAAGTTGCATTTAACCTTAAAAAGTTGCGTTTACTTTTAAATTTGAGCAATTTTAGCTAATATAATTAAAAAATATATAAAATTATAGGATTGTGGATACCTATATTTAGAACTACTATCTCTATATGTATGTTTAATATTCGTTGTTTTATAATTTTATTTACAATTTTTATCCACATTTGTTATTATTTTTTAATCTATAAATAATATCATACTTTAAATTAATTCAACTAATTTTTGACTAATAATCTATATACTTATCTAAATATTTCATTAATTTTTATCAATGCTTTACAGGCAAGTATCAAAATCTATATTAATTTAGACTTTGTAATGATTAATTTTTAAATAACTATTTAATTGTTATTACTTCCATATATTAAATTCTATACTAAAAAACTAGAGATAAATACTCTAGTTTCATATATTAATTATCTATTTTTTTAAACATATCTTTTGTAGCTCCACATAAAGGACAAACCCAATCTTCAGGAAGTTTTTCAAAAGGTATCTCTTCTACATCATTATCATAAATATAACCACATATAGTACACTTATACTTCATTTTAATAATTTTCCTTTTTAATTTCAAAATAAGCTTGTGGATGGCTACATACTGGGCAAACATCTGGTGCTTGTTTTCCTATTACTATATGTCCACAATTCCTACACTGCCATATTCTATCACCATCTCTTGAAAATACTAGGCCGTCTTCAACATTAGTAAGAAGTTTACGATATCTTTCCTCATGCTCTTTTTCAATTTTGCCTACTTCTTCAAACAGATAAGCAATTCTATCAAATCCTTCTTCCTTAGCAGTTTGTGCAAATTCTTTGTACATATCAGTCCATTCATAATTTTCCCCATCAGCAGCAGCTTTCAAATTTTCAGCAGTACTTCCTATACCACATAACTCTTTAAGCCACATTTTTGCATGAGCCTTTTCATTATCAGCAGTTTCTTGAAATAGTGCTGCTATTTGTTCAAAACCTTCTTTTTGGGCCTTTTTTGCAAATGCTTCATATTTATTTCTAGCTTGGCTTTCCCCTGCAAATGCAGTCATTAAATTTTGTTCAGTTTTTGTTCCTTTCAACTCCATATTATGATACTCCTTTTCTAAACACAAAATGTTAAATTTTAAATTAATCTCGTAATCTAATAATTTTACAGACACCAATTATTATTTATTTAAGTTATTTAAAAATATCTATAAATTAAAAAAATAGTTAATATAATTTGTGTAAGTAATGATTACAATAAAATTATATCAAAAAACTTATTAAAGTCAACTAAAGTTTTATATTGTCTTATAAGAATTGCTAATATTTTCTAATCATAATTTCTTTGTTTTTTTGTATCTATCAAATTATTTGATTCAAAAAAATTCTCTAGTTCATCTGTATTTTGTACTCCTTCTTTTTTAGCTACTATAGTATCGTCTTTAACTAATAATATTAATGGAATAGACCATGATGAATTGAAAAATTCAAAAGATGATTGTAATTTTTGGTAATCTTCATTTGAAATATTACTAATATCTAAATAATTTATATCAAGATTATACTTACTACCCACTATATGAAGATATAATGATTGTTGCATACAGTAACTACTTGCATTTCTTCCTATATAAACAACAGATAAATCTTTTTCATTTTTTAGCTCCAAAAATTTATCGACATTAATCTCATTAAATTTATATTGAAAAATATTAGAATCATAATCTTCTCTATCATCATCTTCGTCAGTATCAAAATAGTCATCAAAGTAATCATCAAAATAGTCATCATTATCATACATATCATTATAATTTGTATCATAATTATTATACTTTCTATTAGATTGATTAATAAAAGTAACTATCTTTCTACCGGCAAATAAGGCTGTAAAAAAGATAACAATTACTACTATTATACTTATTATTAAATAATAATAATTTTTATTTTCCCTATTAATAACTTTTCCACAGTATTTACAAAATTTCGAATCGCTTTCAATTTTTTTTCCACAGTTTCTACAATGCATCTACTATCACTCTCCTGTATACATTATATCACTTTATAATATTATTTTTCTAATATTCACAATATTTTCATATTTATTTACAATAATAAAAGTACACTTTTGTGTACTTTATCTATTGATTATCAGATGAACGTCCAAGAAGCTTTAAAAAATCTGTAAATAAATTAATAAAATCCAAATATAATTGAAATGCTCCATATATGGGGCCAGCTTCTTCATTAAAAGCTGCAAATAATTTAATATTCTTCATATCATATATTATATATGCTAAAAAAACTATTACAGAAATTATTGTTATTATAAAATCGAACATTGTGGATTTTAAAAATATATTTACAATTGATGCAATAACCACTGAAAGTAATGCCATTAAAAGAAAATTAGAAAAACTTGATAAATCTTTCTTTGTTATATATCCAATAATAGCAAATATACCAAATGAGATTGATGTTATTAAAAATACTAACATAATAGATGATAAATCAAATACTAAAAATATACTTGAAAATGTAATTCCTGTTAAAAATGAGTATATGAGATAACAAATCGTCGCAGTTAATTTACTCATTTTAGACAGTCTCAGTGAAAAGAAAATAGCAACTACAAGTTCAACAATAACCAATACTATATATGAACCTCCTGATATTAAATTTAATGATAATACAGGATTCAATGATAAGCTATAACCAGTTATAAACGTTACTAAAAGACCTATAAATAACCAAACAAATACTTTAGGATATAATTCATTTTTACTCATAAAATTTATTCCTCCTCAATTTATATTATAGTCTATAAGTTTCTTTTTTAAAAGTATAATTTATAAAATATTAATTATTAACTACTGTTTTATTTTTTTCTTTTGCATATTCTTCAATATCAATAACTCTTTTTTCTAAGACTAATTCATCAAATAGAGATATATTATAAGTATTATCACAGTTATCTATTTCATTTTTTATCTTTTCTAATATTCTATTAACGGCTTTTTCCTCTTTTATTCTGCATCTTGAATCTATTACTATACTTCTTAATTGAGTAAATGTTAGTAAATAATGTTCTACTAGATAAAATATTTCAAAATCAAGATTATCAATAAAAACAACATCATATTCTGTTAATTTTAATTCAATTAATTTATCTAAAATATTTTTAATGTTATCATTTTTTAATATTTCTACAAATTCTTTTTGTGGATAATATTTTTGAGCACCAATCAGATGTTCCTTTTTCAAAACCATAAATTCTTTATTACTGGCATTTTTATTTATAATTAAAGTATAATTTTTTTCTAATTGTTCTTCTTTTAATTTTTCTAGTAATTCTTTCTTTTCCATTCTACTTTCCCCATAAATTTAATGGATATATACCAGCATCTGTTAAGCGCTTTAGAGCATCTTGTACCACAATTTTATCTTCTTTATAAGTTACACCATACCAAGTCCCAGTTGTTTCAATAACTCTAGTTGTTACTTCTTTTTTTCTTAATAATTTTTGAAGTAAATCTGGTATTAGATACTCTGCTTTATCTAAATTAGCTTTATTGTCCTCTAAAAAATCAATAAAATTATTTTCAATAAAATTAAAAATTGTTGGTGTAAATAAAAGCATATTCATAGATACAGTCTGAGATTCTTCTATAATAAACTCACTGTTATCACTTAATGGTTTAGCTATTATTTTATTGCCTATTTTTTCAACTTTACTTTCAATTAAATCTGTTAAGTATCCATCTTTTATTTTACAAATCCCTCTTTTAACTGCTCCATTATCTGTTATAGTATTTTTTACATGATAAGCAATCATACCATAATTATTTGAAGAATTATCTACACTATTTAAAAATTCTGCAGCTTTTACATAAGCATCATAACCATAGAAATCATCTGCATTAATAATAGCAAAAGGACAATTAATATAATCTTTACAACATAAAATAGCTTGAGCCGTTCCAAGTGGTTTTTCTCTTTCCTTTAAAAAATCATAACCTTTTGGTAAATTATCTAACTCTTGAAATACATACTCTATATCTATTTTTCCCTCTACTCTTTTACCAATAGTTTCTTTAAAAATTTCAAAATTTTCTTTTTTTATTATAAAAATTATTTTATTAAACCCCGCTTTTAAGGCATCATATACTGAATAGTCAATAATAAACTCATTTTTTGGTCCCATTGCCTCTATTTGTTTTAAGCCTCCAAAGCGACTTCCCATACCTGCTGCCATAATTACTAACGTTATATTTTTATTCATGTTTTTTCTCCTTTATATTTAAACTTTTGATAGTTTTTTATGATTTTTTATCAATTTTTTAATACCATGTGGATGTTTGAAAGCTATGCTTATAAGCATTTCTGTAACTTCTACTACTCTACCAGCTCCAAAAGTCTCATGATAAACATAATCTCCGACTTGATAATCCACCTCTTCATCTCTAAACATCTTATTTATATCTTTTTTTTCTATTTTCTGCTCTTTATTAACAGTATTTGTTTGAATCAAATCTTTATTAATTTCTGCTATAAATCTACTAGGTGGGTTTACTTGCTCTTTTCCAAATAATGTTCTTAACCTTGAGTTTAGAAGATATAAACCTTTCTTAGCTCTTGTTATTGCTACATAACATAATCTTCTTTCTTCTTCTAATTCACAATTTTCAAATAAACTGTTTGAGTGAGGAAATATTCCTTCTTCTAATCCGACAATAAATACGTAATCAAACTCTAAACCTTTAACAGAATGAATTGTCATTAAACTAATTCTATTATCATCATCACTATATTCATCAACATCACTAACTAAACTTATTTCTAATAAAAATTCTTCTAATGAAATATCTCCTTCTTTTTCTTCAAATGATTTAGTAATAGATTTAAACTCCTCTAAATTTTCTAATCTTATATCCGCCTCTAATGAATTTTCTTTTTTTAATTCATCTTTCATGCCTGTTTTTTCTAATACGTCATCTATTAGCTCGGTTAAAGTCTTATTTTGAGAAGATTCTTTTAAATTTTCTATTATATTTTTAAATTCTAATTCCTTTCCAGAATCTATTGCATCATACATACTTATGCCTAAGGAATCAGCCTTTTCAGTTAAATTTGAAATTGTTTTTAAACCTATACCTCTTTTTGGAGTATTTATTATTCTAGTTAATGAAACATTATCCTTATTATTATGAATCAATCTCAAATATGCAATTAAATCTTTTATTTCTTTACGATTATAGAAATAATAACTTCCTACTACTCTATAAGGTAAATTTTCTGTTAGCATTTCTTCTTCTAAAATACGTGATTGGGCATTTGTGCGATATAAAATAGCAATGTCTTTATAAGAAACATGTTTAGCTAATAATTCCTTAATATTTTTAGTTACGTATTTGGCCTCATCTTTCTCATTAAAAGCTCTGTAATATTTTATCTTTTCTCCTTTTTCATTTTTAGTCCATAATTTTTTATCTTTTTTTTCTCTATTATTTCTAATAACATCATTAGCAGCTTCTAATATCGTTCCCGTTGATCTATAATTTTGTTCCAATAATATTGTTTTAGTATCTTTATAATCTTTTTCAAAATTTAAAATATTTTTATAGTTAGCTCCTCTAAATGAATATATACTTTGAAAGTCATCACCTACAACCATAATATTTCTATATTTAGCACTTAAAACTTTTGTTAAAACATATTGAGCATTATTAGTATCTTGGTATTCATCTATTAAAATATATTGAAATTTCTCTTGATATTTTTCTAAAATATCTTTATTTTCTTTAAATAATCTTATTGGTAAAATTAATAAATCATCAAAATCTACAGAGTTATTTTGTTTTAATTTCTTTTCATATTTATTATATACTTCTAATACAACTTTCTCAAAATCATTTGATGCATATTTTTCATATGACTTTGGACCTATAAGTTCGTTTTTACAACTACTTATCTTATTTCGAATTGCTCTTGGATTATATATTTTAGAATCATAATTACAATCTTTTAATATTTTTTTTACTACTGATAATGAATCATCACTATCCATTATTACAAAATTTTTATCATATCCTAAAACTTCACAATTTTCTCTTAATAGTCTAAGCCCAAAACTATGAAAAGTAGATATTTGAATATATTTCGATATATCTCCTACAAGATTATATACTCTATCTTTCATTTCCTTGGCAGCCTTATTAGTAAACGTTATTGCTAATATGTTATATGGACTTACTCCTAAATCATCTATTAGATAAGCTATTTTATTAGTTAATACTTTAGTTTTGCCACTACCAGCTCCAGCCAATACTAATAATGGTCCTTCATTATATATAACTGCCTTTTTTTGTTGTTCATTTAAAATATCTATGTCCATAATCTTATACCTCTTGTATTAATTATAACATTATATATATATTTATAGCAAAAAAAAATAGTAAATATAAGATAAAAATTTTAATTTAATTCCTTTTTTTAAAATAAGTAAGTTTTCTATAAGTAAATTAAATTATTGAGATAAAATAAATTTATATAATAAAATAAACTAAAAAAAGGAAGAATTAACTTACTTCCTATCGTAAAACTTTTTCTATACTTTTTTCTCCTGTTATAATATAAAGTATTAGGAATGTTTACTAATCAAATTTGTTTTAAAGGATAAAAATTTATTATATTGTTTTTTTATATAGAGCCATTAATTCAGATATATTACTTTCTTTATTATTTATATTTTTATTATTTATAATTGGATCTTCTTTTATTTTTTTATTTTGTAATATAGTATTCATACCATTATTCTTTTGTTCATTAAGTAAAGATACTAATAACTTATAGTCATCTAATGTAAAGCTATTATCATATATCATAGTATTTTCTTGTTGTTTAGGAATTTCATATACCATTCTATTTGACATTTCTCTTTTTACTATATACGGATGTTTTATCTTTATAGTATTATCTGGCAAAGTTAACAATACTGATTTGTCCTCTGATTTAGATCTTACACCTTCTAAAATAATATTATTATAATTATCTTTTACTTTTTTACTATCAATATAAGTAACTACTATTTTATATATTATCATAAACAATATCCATATTATAAATACATTACTACTTAACTCAATTAACGAATGTATATTATTATTTTGATACAACTCTTGCTGATTAAACACATTTATATTTTCAGTACTAATAATGCTTAAAATTAGGATAAATAAATAATGTATTATCGAAAAAACTATGCTATTGATAGTTTTAATTATTTGCTTTGTGCTAGTTGAAAACATACTAACCCACATAATTATATTTGTTATTATAATTGCTCCTAAATAAACAGCAATATTTGGAAAATATAAAACTATAAATAAATTATTCATCATATAATCAAACATTGTCTTAATAGAACTACCATATCTTATTATAACTATTATTATAGTAATAAAATAAATAATACTATATGTTTTTTTACTTTCTTTTATATTATTTTTATTTGTTGTCATAAATAGAAAACTTGTTATTACTAGTAAAAATATAATTATAGGATAAAATATATTTGATTTTGTTATATTAAATAAAACTTGCAGTTTATCTAAAATAGATATTTCATTCATATTTTTCCTCCCTTATTATTCATTTTTTTCAGGATATGCTATATATATTGTTTGAGTCGTATCATCATTATTAGTACATGTTATTAATGTTAAAGTTTTCTTAGAATAATCCCTATATATTGCAATAGTGCCTGTTTTCTTCTGTTTATATATATTATCAATTTTGTAAATATACTTCTTCTTATCATATTCTACGTAGACATAATCACCAATATTTAATTTATATAAATCATTAAAAAACGCTTTCCAACCACTCCCAGAATGTGCCGCTACTATAAAATTACCCTTTGGTTTATCAGGATAATCTGATTTATCGACTATAAAAATATTTTTTTCAACATTATTATTCTTATCTTCTTTTTTAACAAACCCTTTTCTTAAACTTATTTTTGGTATCTCTAAATAGCCTATATAATTATATGAATTATTAATATTTTTGATATTATCAGTATTACTATTACTATTTTCTAAAGAACTATTATCTTCGTTATTATTTTCGTTTTTAATTTGTCCTTCACTACTATCATTATCATAAAAAATATTATTCATATAATCATAAGCAATTTGCTTTTTATTACATAGATAATTATTAAAAAAAATTAAAAGTCCTAATAAAATTACGATACTCGAAATAGTTGCAATTGTATTAGAACTTAAATTCTTTTTGATCCTATTTTTGTTTTTTAGCATTATATATTGTAAATAAAACTCCTGATATTATAATTAGAGTACCTATAATATACATAATTATTGAGCTATTTGAGTTTGTATCAGGGACTTTAATAGCAGGATAATTTTCAACTGTAATACTTTGGCTTCTATTATCATTATCAACTACAAATGAATAAACCTTATCACTTAAAGCATAACCATCTGGGGCTGATACTTCTTCTATTGTATATTCTCCATTTGGTAAATCTTTTATTATATAAGTATCATCAGTCGTTGTAAATTTCAATATTTCATTTCCAGCTTTATCCTTTATAACTAAAACTGCTCCCTTTAAAGATTTTTTTGTTGATGCATCTATTTTATCTATTTTTACTATTGAAGATGCTGCTAATAAATTTAATTCAGTTTTAACTGAAACTTCAGTTGGATAAGGTATAGCTGGCACTATATCTTGCTCCTCACTTGACTCTGGTGAATATTTATATACTTTATTATATTTAGTAGTTGATGAAACAGATATTTTTATATCTTTTTTATTTAAATCCAAGGCACTAGTAGGAACATATATTCTAAATGTTTGACCTTTTTCAAAAGTATTCTTTTTATTTCCTGTCTTATCAGTGATATAACTTCCTTCTGGAGCATTTGTAATACTTACACTATAATTATCTAAATCTGTTAATTCAACTACTATTTCATCTGAAATATAATAGCTTTTATCTGCAGTTGGATATAAATAATTATTACTTACTGACACTGCTATTTTAGGATTTTTGTAACCTTTATTCTTAGCATTTATGGCTTCATCTTTTAATTTTCTAATATATTCTCTTAAGTTTGCAGAATCAGTATCTGTTGTTTTAAATTCTTCTGTTAAATTTTTTGATGATGTAGTCTCATCTAAGTACCACCAAATAGCAGTTTGGGTAATATAATAGTCTTTTTCGTTATCACCAGTAATTGATTTATTAGGATAACCATTTTCTATTAAATAGGCCATACCAGCATCCATTTCACCAACCAATTTTGCAGTTGTATTTTGAGTTGTTTGCTTATGATAATCAAGGCAATATGCAAGTGTACCATTTGTTAATCTTTTAGTACCAAAATTAATAGTTTCTCCAATATATCCTTTTACAGCAGCAGATGATGTTAAAGTTATCGAAGAAGGTACATTTTCTAAAGCAAAAACATCTCCTACTAAAGAAAATATAGTACTAATCATTAGAACTAATGGTATTACTATTTTATTTAATATTTTATTTTTCATATATATCTATTCCCCCTAAAACATTAATTGTTTCCTATTATAACACTATAGCCTATAAATTGCAAGCAAAATGTTAAAATGATCTGTACTACAATATATTCATAATTTATTTTATAACTTTTAAAATCTATTTTAAGTTTTACCTTTACACATTTAAATAATATATATTATATTATTTTGTCTAATATTAATAATTACTAACTAATAAATTAATTTTTAATTCTATAAGTTTTATATTGCTTTGCAATTTATTATCATCATTTATTTTTTTTGCATATAATACTGTGAAATAGAAAGGAGGAATATTTTGAAAAAGATTATTACCTATATTATTGGAATTATTATTTTATTAGTTATTGTTTTAGCAATATTATTTAATTTCAATAATAATGATAAGAAAAATACTAAAACTACAGCAATAACAGTTGCTGAGGTTGCACATACTATATTTTATGCACCACAGTATGTAGCTTTAGAAAAAGGATATTTTAAAGATGAGGGGCTTGATGTTAAACTTAGCCTAACACCTGGTGCTGATAAAGTTACAGCTGCTGTATTATCAGGAGATGCTGATATTGGTTTTTCTGGAAGTGAAGCTACAGTATATGTTTATAATAGTGGAGAAAAAGATTATTTAAGAACATTTGCTCAACTTACCCAAAAAGACGGATCATTTATTGTTTCAAGAAAAAAAATAGAAAATTTTACTCTTGATGATTTAAAAGGTAAAACTATTATAGGAGGAAGAATTGGTGGTATGCCAGAAATGATGCTTGAGTGGGCACTTAGAGAAGCTGGCATTGATCCTAAAAATGATGTAAACATAGATACTTCTGTTAGCTTTGCAGCAATGAGTGGAGCTTTTATTGGAGGCGTTGGCGATTTTGTTAGTTTATTTGAACCAAATGCTTTAGAAATTGAAAAACAAGGTTATGGATATGTTGTTGCAAGTCTTGGCGAATTAGGTGGAGTTATTCCTTATACATCATACTCTGCTAGAAATAGCTACTTAAATGATAATCCTGATGTGATTAAAAAGTTTACAAAGGCAATACAAAAAGGACTTGATTTTGTACATAACAACGATAGTAAAACTATTGCTAAAGTTATATTAAATCAATTCCCTGATACATCATTAAATAATTTAGAAGAAGTCATAACTAGATATAAGAATGTTGATGCTTGGCCAAAAACAACTGAATTTAGTGAAGATTCATTTAATCACATGCAAGATGTTATGGAAAAAGCTGAACAACTTGATAAAAGAGTAGATTATAAAGATTTATCATATGGAAAATAAATTATTAGAAATAAAAAATCTAACTAAAACTTATCATCAACTTAAAAGTAGTGTCAATGCGATTAAAGATATAAGTTTTGATGTCTATGATAAAGAATTTATTGCAATAGTTGGACCATCCGGTTGTGGAAAGTCCACTATTCTTTCTATTTTAGCTGGAATAGAAGAAAAATCTGGTGGAAAAATAAAATTTAACAAAGAAAATTTAAAACTTGCTTACATGTTACAAAAAGATTCGCTTTTTCCATGGCGTAATATTTTAGATAATTGCCTAATTGGATTAGAAGTTACAAATAATCTAACCGAGGAAACTAAAGAATACGTCTTAAATCTTTTAGAAACTTATGGTCTTCACGATTTTATTTATAAATATCCTGACAATTTATCTGGTGGTATGAGACAAAGAGTTGCATGATTGCAGTATAGACACTTTTTCAAATGCTAACTATTAGCTTCTTGTGATATTTCTTCGATAGATTTTTTGTTTTCTTGTAATAATGCTTGACTAGTCCAACTTGAAGTTAAACCGAAATCTATATATATAAGTTGACCTGACATATATGAACATATATCGCTTCCAACTACCACTAGTGGATACCCCATATCTTTTGGCTCTGCTGGATAACCATTCCAGCTTTTTAAAAAGATATTGGAAATCATCTGTTCTCCTTCTTCAAGATTACCACTAGGGCTAGTTGATCTATTAAAATCCTCTGTTAGACCAGTAATTGTATCACCTGGATTAATAGCATTTATTCTAATCTTCTTATTAATAAATTCAGGTGCCATACACTTATATGTTACATATGATTCTAAACACTGTTTAGCAAATACATATGCACTTTGAATTAATTCTTTATGATTATTATACCAATCCATAGCATCTTCCCATGTTGGCAAATTAATAAGTTCTACCGCTTTATCATATACCTGCTGCCATCCAAAACCTCCTACTGAGGAAATATAAGTAACTGAACCATGTTCACTAATACGATTTAGTAATTTCTCAGTCATATATTTTTGACTATAAAAATTAACCTTTTGTACAAGTAATTCCTTGCCTTTAAAATAAGCAATACCATGACATAAAAATAAAGCATCTATCTTATCAGGTAATTCTTCTATTACTCTATCAATCTCTTCTTTATTACTTAAATCTGCTTTAAAAGCCTTTGTCACAGGTAAAGTTATTTCATTAATATCTATAGCATATACATTGGCTCCTAATTCTAATAGTAACTCTGTTGCTGATTTACTCATACCAGAAGCAGAACCAGTTATTACTACATTCTTTCCTTCATATCCAAATATTTTTTTCAAATCCATAAAATTATCCTCCTCATATTATAAAATAATTATATCACATCATTTATTTTTCAGGCAATGCAATATAAAAATGTTAATTAAATCATTACTATTTTTGATATAACTTTCATTATAAAAAAAGTTAATATAATCAATTTATTATAATAATTTAACAGTTTTATTGTAGAATTTTGTATTATAAATAATTAAACTATAAATGTGATTATCCACTTTAGTAAACATTACATATACTATTGTTAGAAAGGAGAAAAATATATAGTAATATGAAACTTTCTAATAATAAAGAGTGGTATAATATACCTAGTAATTGTTTTATATTTGGCCCAACTGGCCCTACTGGGCCCAAGGGACCTACATCTATAAAAATCTCCGATACAACTACAGTAGATTCTGATTCAAAGGCTAAAGTTGTTAATATAGGAGATAATGAAGATGTTATCTTAAAATTCGAAATCCCTAAAGGACCAACGGGACCAACTGGTTCAACAGGTGCCCAAGGAATACAAGGGCCAACGGGGCCTCATGGCGATATTGGGATTGCAGAAACTATATCTGTTGGAAGAGTATTAACAGGAGAAGCTGGAACAAATGTAGAAATAACAGATCATAAATTAGGTAATAATCATATATTAGACTTTATTATTCCAAAAGGATTAGATGGCAAAAATGGAATGGACGGTAAAAAAGGTGATAAAGGTGATGTCGGACAGACAGGGCCAACAGGTCCTGCTGGAACTAGTGTTAATATTCTAGGATCATATAATAATGAAGATGATCTTAATAGAGAACAGCCAAGAGGCAATCCTGGAGATTCTTATTTAGTTGGAGATAATTTATATGTTTGGTCTGATACTGAAAATAAATGGAAAGATGTAGGAGTAATTAGAGGTCCTCAAGGAATACAAGGACCTATGGGATTACCTGGTATAAATGGAGAAAAAGGCGATAAAGGTGATATAGGACCAACGGGGCCACCAGGTCCTCAAGAGATACCAGCTGGATATTTTGTAACATTTAATAATAATATACCAGAAAAAGGTATTTTGATAGAATCTAATAAACGCTTACCTATTGGTTACAAAGCAGTTGATAATGTTGCTTTATTTGAATTAGACACCACTAACAATACGATTCGATTTAATAGAGGTGGCGTATACCGAATTAACTTTATAGTAAATACTTATTCAGAAAATGTAAATGAGGAAAATATAATATCAATTGGTTTTAAAAAATCAGGAGAATCAACAATATATGCAGGTAACAGTATATGGAGTAACAATAATGTTATTAGTATAACTGCTCAGGGGATATTTATTGTAGCTGATTCTAATGAAGAATGGGAATTAGTAAACCTAGGAAAAAATAGTATATACTTAAAATCACCTAAAATTGAAAATACTATTTCAGATTCTTACTTTTTAAATCCTCTTGTATCTATTATTATTCAATTTTTAGGTTAATAACTAACTTATAAAATAATTACAAAGATAACACTTTATAAACTAAAATAAAAATATATTCTAAAAATTGTAATAATTAAATATATTATAATGATTAAAAATCTAAATATAAATTATTATGAGGAGTTAATATAATGAAATATAATATTATTGATATTATTGATGACAATATAAAAGAGGATGATTTAAAAAGAATAATTAATAAAAAAATATATAATATTATAAATTTTATGGAATTTAATACCTTTATTATAGAAAATAACTAATATAAAGTACAAGTAAGGAATGGTGTTTTAGTGAATAAAAGTGAAATATATCAAAATAATAATATGCTAAGGGTTGCTATTTATGAAAGATTATCTGATGAGGATAAAGATAAAATAAATAAACATGACTTAAGTGAATCAATAAAAAATCAAAGACATCTACTTATGGAAGAAGTTAATAAAAGAGAAAATTTTATTTTAGTTGGAGAATATTGTGATGAAGATTTATCTGGTGCTGGTACTTATAGACCAGAATTTGAAAGACTTATTAAAGATTGCGAAGCTGGAAAAATTGATGTAGTTTTATGTAAAAGTCAATCCCGTTTTTCAAGAGATATGGAAATAATTGAAAAATATTTACATAATAAATTTATAGAATGGAAAGTTAGATTTATAAGTCTTGCAGACAATGCTGATACAGCAAATATTGGAAATAAAAAATCAAGACAAATCAATGGTCTTGTTAATGAATGGTATTTAGAAGATGTATCTAACAATATTAGAAGTGCTTTTAAAGCTAAAATGAAACAAGGAGAGTATATATCTCCTTTTGCGTCTTTTGGATATGAAATATCTAAGAAAAATAATAATAAACTAGTAATAGATCCTGTAGCAGCCGAAGTTGTTCGTAATATATTTAATCTATATTTAACTGGATTAGGTTTTACAGCCATAGCTGAATATTTAAATAATAAAAACATTCCTAGCCCTTCTCTTTATAAATATCAAAATGGCATTAAGCTAAATATAGTTAGTAATAAACCAAGAGAACAAATAAAATGGAATACCAATACTATAAAAACAATTTTAACAAATGAATTATATTTAGGACATCTAATTCAAGGAAAAAGAACAACTATAAGTTATAAAAATCATAAAATTATAAATAAAACTAAAGATGAATGGATTAAATGTTTAAATACACATGAAGCAATTATAGATGAAGATACTTTCAAAAAGGTGCAATTTGCTATGAAAGAAAGAACAAAACCTATTAAAAGAAATGGAACTGTTCACCTATTTTCTGGAAAAGTCTTTTGTTTAGAATGCAATAATTATATGCGAAAAAAAAATTCTAGTAAACATGAATATTTAGTATGTTCTAATAAGAATAATGATTATAAAAATTGTCCCAATAAATATTCAATTAGATACGACAAACTAGAAGATTTAATTTTAAATGCTATTAATAGTATAATTAAAAATTTCTATAATGAAAAAGAAATTAAAGAATTATATTTCAAAGAAGAAAAAAAGAAATTAAACAATAAAATAAAATTTCTAGAAGAAGAAAAAAATATATTAGAAAGACAACTTTTAAAAAATAAAAATTATTTAAAAAATTTATATGAAGATAAAACTAATAAGATCATTACTTTAGATCAATTTAATGATTTAATAAAAAATTATAATAATAATGAAGATATATATAATAATAAAATATTGGATATTAACAAGAAGATTATTTATTATAAAGAAAAGATTAATAATTTTAAAGATAAAACAATAAAATTTGTCGAAGATAAAACATTAAAAAAAATAAATAAATTTATTATTGATGAATTTATAAGCAAAATATATATAGGAAAATATAATTGTGAAACTAATAGTAGAATTATCAAAATTAAATGGAATTTTGAATGATTTATACATCAAAAGGCGAAAAGATAGGATATGAACTACTACAAAAAGTAAAAGAAAAATGGATGGATAAATAACAACTTCTCTAAAATCTTGAGAAGAAAATTGAAATGTTAATTTTTTAGCTATTATGAATCAGTGTGAAATATCTTTATCTGGCTCATTAAACATTACGAAAAAAGAATGGAAGATATATATTGAATCATAGAAAACGGAATTCATTAATATTACTATAAAAATTGAACTATCATGGATAAATGATTTTACACAGAATTTTTTATACTCTTGATAGATAGTAATAAGCAATTAACTAATATAGTTAATCATTGTGTCCTCATAACATTCACGGAGTTGCTTTAATTAGGACACTTGCTGTTAAGCCCGATATTTTATTACTAGATGAGGCTACTTCAGCTCTTGATTTCCAATCACGTCTTGCTATTAGTGATGATATATACAAAATTATTAAAAAAGAAGGAAAAACTGCTATTATGGTAACTCATGATATTAATCAAGCAATTAGTATGGCAGATAGAGTTATCGTTTTAACCAAAAGACCTGCTATTGTTAAAAATATTTATGAAATAAAATTAACTAATAAATCCACCCCTCTAGAAAATAGAAAATGTTCAGAATTTAATGAATATTATGATAAAATTTGGAGGGATTTAGATGTTAATATCTGATGAAAGAGAAATTTATTTAAAAAAAGTTAAAAAAAATAAGAGAATAATTTTTATAAATAGATTATTGATTATTGTAGTTTTTCTAATATGCTGGGAATTACTTGCAAAATTTAGAGTAATTAATACTTTTTTATCATCATCTCCTAGTGAAGTTTTAAAAACTACAACTATACTTATAAAAGATGGTAGTCTATTTCAACATATAGGAGTAACCTTATATGAAGTTTTAGTAAGTTTTACAATTGCTACAGTAATAGGTATTATAACTGCGACTATTTTATGGAGTAATAATACTATTGCCAAAATTGTAGATCCATATCTAACAATATTAAATTCTTTACCAAAAGTAGCACTTGGACCACTTATTATTATTTGGGTTGGTGCTAGTACAAATTCCATAATTTTTATGTCTTTACTTATTAGCAGTTTTATTACAATTATAAATATATATAATGGTTTTATTTCTACTGATAACAACTATATAATTTTACTTAAAAGTTTTAAAGCAAATAAAAGAAAAATATTTCATAAAGTAATTTTCCCAAGTAATATAGTAACTATAATTAACGCTTTAAAAATTAATATTTCTATGAACTTAATTGGGGTTATTATGGGTGAATTACTAGTTTCTAAAAAAGGCCTTGGTTATCTTATAATGTATGGCTCACAAGTATTTAATATCAACCTAGTTATTACTGCTGTTGTAATCCTTGGTATAATTTCTTATCTTATGTATTTTATTGTTGATAAAATAGAGATTTATTTTAATAAAAAAAGAAGTTAAATTTAATCAATAATAAGAAAAGGATTAATCTAAATAATAGAATTAATCCTTTTTTATACTATAAAGATATTAATTTCTCTGATTTATTATATTAAGCATCAGAAATAGACTTTAAGCAAACATTCTCAGTTTTATCACAAAATAATTTACTGCTCTTATAACTTATTTTTTTAATTCTTTTATTTTTACAAAACTAGGCTTTCTTTCATGAAATACAGCTATTTCATCAAATCCAACATATTCTAACAAATCATATGCTACATCAAAATGTGATGCTAAATCATTTACATTATGTGCATCAGAACCTATTGTAATTATTTTTCCACCTAATTCTTTAAATCTTTTTAATATTTCTATATTTGGATGTGGCAATTCTAAACCATATCTAATTCCAGAAGTATTAATTTCTAGCCCCTTTTCTTTTTTTATTAAATTAATTAGTATATCATCTAATATTTCTCTAAATTCTTCATATTCTATCCTTTTTATATTATATCCGCCATACCTAACAACATAATCTAGATGACCATATACATCAAATTCATCAGTATATAATTTAATATTTTCTAGAACTTCTTTAAAATATTTTAAATATGCTTCTCTTCTTGTAATTTTCTCAAAAAAACTTTTATCCATAGCCATATCTTTTTTGCAAGTTATATGTGATGAACCAATTATAAAATCAAATTTATATTTTTCAAGCATATCTTTTATTTGTTCCAAAATATCAGGCTGAAGTCCTATTTCTATACCAAAATTTGTTTTTAATTTTGTATCATCTTTATGTTTTAAATATTCTTTTTTATAATATTCTACATCTAAAGTCTTTAAATTTGTTTTTAATCCATCATAAATATCATAATGTTCAGTAAATGTTATCTCATCTACTCCCTTTTCTTTAGCAACGTCTAGATATTCATCAATAGTAGATATTCCATCATGGCTTATTTTAGTATGTACATGACAATCTTTCATATTTAATCTCCTAACTTATCATATTCTTCATCTGTTACAGGTTCTAACCAAACATTCTCCGTTTCTTCACCTGGTATTTCAACGGCAATATGACTAAACCAAGAGTCTTTTCTTGCTCCATGAAAGTGTTTAACATTTGCTGGAATCACTACAATATCTCCTGGAGATAGTTTTTGTACTGGCTTTCCTTCTTCCATGTAATATCCATATCCAGCTGTACAAATTAATACCTGGCCTCCACCAGATTTAGATGCATGAATATGCCAATTATTTCTACATCCTGGTTCAAATGTTACATTAGCAAAACTAATACCATTTTCCGTTTTTGCCATAGGATTTAGATAACTATTTCCTGTAAAATATTTAGCATACGCATCATTTGGCTTTCCTAATCCAAATACATTTAATTTATCAAATTCTTCCTTATTCATTTTTATCATCACTCCCATAAACTTCTTCAATTAAAGGGAAGGTACTCCAAGCTTTAGGCCATCCAGCATAAAATGCTAGTTGTGTTACTACTTCGACAACTTCCTCTTTTGTAAGTCCATGTTCTTTTCCGATGGCAAGATGGCTTTTTAGTTGTGGAAAAAGGCCTTGTGCAAATAATGCTGATATAGTAATTAAACTTCTATCACGGGCTGATAATTTATCTTCTCTTGACCATACTTCTCCAAATAATACATCATCATTTAATTCTGCAAATTTAGGTGCAATATTCCCTAGCCTGTCTCTACCTGCTGTTTGTTTTTTCATTATTTTCCCTCCTCCAAACTTTTAAATTTTTCTACTTTCATACTTAAATGATATTTACTTCTTAATTCGGCAATTTGCCTCATCATTTCTGATTTATGATGAATATCTAATGCTTCTTCGTCTATCCATTGATCAATAAGCAAAACTGTTTCTTTATCATCCATAGGGAAGAAATATTCATATCTTTCATTACCAACTTCTTCTCTAACTCTATCTACAATGCCACTAGATGCCATTTCGTGAGCAAATTTTTTAGCATTACCATTTTCGCCTTTATAATAAATATTAATCGTTATACTCATAGCATCACCTACATAATCCAACTTGTTATATCATCATTTGATACATTACCTGAAAATATTCGTGCACTTATAAAGTTAAGATTACTATACGTATTTTTTAAAGTATTAAAACTGTTTATTACACTCGAACCACCTGATGTTGCAAATACATAGATTTTTTTATTTTCAAGATTATTTTCTTCAATAAATGTATTGATGATTGTTGGTGCTAAATCCCACCATACAGGAAATCCAATTAGAATAGTATCGTAATCACTTAAATTAGAAACTTTATTTTTTACCTCTGGCCTTGATGCTAGATTACTCATTTCAACTGATGATCTACTTTGTTTATTAGTCCAATCTAAATCTTCACTTGTATATTTATTTACAGGTTCAATTTCAAATAAATCACTACCTGTATACTCTGCAATTTTACTTGCCACTTCTTTTGTTACTCCACTTGCTGAAAAATAACTCACTAAAATCTTACTCATTAAATCATTCCTTTCTTTTTAATTAATTTTAATACCAATCATGTTTTTCATTTCGATCTAAAGCATTTATTTCTTTCATTTCATCATCAGTTAATTTAAAGTGATAAATATCTGTGTTTTCTTTAATATGATCTGGATTAGATGATCCTGGTATTACAACAATACCTTTTTGTAAGTTCCAACGAAGAATTACTTGTGCTGATGATACATTATGATTATTTGCTATTTTAACTATTGTTTCATTATTTAACAGTTCACTAGTATGACCTCTTCCTCCAAATGGATACCAACCTTGCACGACAATACTTAAACTTTGAATAAATGGTATAACATCATTTTCTTGATAATATGGATGAATTTCATTTTGAACAAGAGCAGGAATAATATTTATTTTTGGAAGAAAATCATTTAATTCTTCAACATACCAATTAGAAAGTCCTAAAGAACGAATCTTGCCACTTTCTACATATTTTTCCATTTCTTTGTATGCACTAACATCATTGGTCCCTGGATGATGTAAAAGCATCATATCAATATATTTAATATCTAACTTCTTTAAAGCAAGTTCTATTGCTTCTTTTGGTTTATCATATTGACTAGGATAGATTTTGGTAATAACAAATATTTCTTCTCTTGGTATTCCTGAATCTCTAATCGTTTTTCCTATTTCTTCTTCGTTACCATACATATAAGCTGTATCAATTAAACGAACACCTGCATTTATTGCACTAGATACAGCATTATAACAAGTATCTCCTGTTAAACTATATGTACCAATTCCGTTTATTGGCATTTCATATCCACTATTAAGTTTTACTGATTTTGTTTCAAAGTTAAAACTAGCAATATTCTTTTCTTGTACTAATTCATTTATTATATTTTCATTCACAGGTTTCTCATTCTCCTTTTGCGTTTCTTTCCCATTTAATAAAAAGTAAATACCAAATCCTATCATTAAAACAATTACAATAGCAAGTATTATAAACAATATCTTCTTTTTTATTTTAGATTCTCCTTAAAAAACATTTCAATTTTATCAAATGGAATTATATCTTTATTATCATACAAATCAGTATGAACTGCATTAGGAATTATCATTAGTTCTTTATTATCAGTATAATTACTATTTGTTGTCATGTTTTTATAAGCATCGCGACTAAAATAACAAGAATGGGCTTTTTCGCCATGAATCATTAAAACAGCACTTCTAATTTCATTACTATATTTTAAAATAGGTTGATTTATAAAAGACATACATCCTATTTTATTCCAGCCACCATTAGAATTTAAACTTCTTTTATGATAAGCTCTACCTTTATAATATTCACTATAATCTTTAACATAAAAAGGTGCGTCTATTGCTACAGGTAAATCTAAGCAGCCTCCACCAAGCTCATAACTACCGTTTTTATAATCAACTATTCTTTGGGCATTAAGATTTTTCTTCATTTCATATCTTGCATTTTCATTATCACCAGCATCAAAATAACCATTAGCATTAACTCTTGACATATCATACATAGTAGAAATGACTGATGCTTTAATTCTTGTATCAAGTGCAGCAGCGTTTATTGCCATTCCGCCCCAACCACAAATACCAACAATACCAATTCTTTCAGGATTAACATTAGGAAGTGTTGATAAAAAGTCAATGGACGCTTGATAATCTTCGGTATTTATATCAGGACTAGCCATATATCTTGGTGTTCCTCCTGACTCTCCAGTAAATGATGGATCGAATGCTATTGTTAAAAATCCTCTTTCAGCAAGCTCCTCTGCATATAATCCACTTGCTTGTTCTTTTACAGCACCAAAAGGACCGCACACACTAATTGCTGATAATTTACCTTCATAGTTTTTAGGCTCATACATATCAGCAACAAGTGTTATTCCATAACGATTATGAAAAGTTACTTTTTTGTGATTCACTTTATTACTTTTAGGAAACGTTTTATCCCATTCATCAACTAAATTTAATTTTTCTTCTTTCATTTTTTCCTCCTAATAGTTTATACCTTTAACCCAATTACTAACTTCATTTTTGCTTGTTTCTGAGGCGAATCTTTTTCCATCAATCCAAGTAACATTTTTATTATAATTTTTAAGTGTATTTAAACTATCACTTATTCCTGTGCTACCTGAAGTACAAAAAGGAATAACTGTTTTACCATTTAGATTATGACTATCTAAAAACGTTAAAATTATTTTAGGAACATCGCCCCACCAAATAGGATAACCTAAATAGATTACATCATAAGTGTCAGTAGTTATGCTACTTGCTATTTCAGGTCTAGCTTTAGAATCATTTTGTTCTTTATTTGCTCTTGAATGTTCATTTCCATAATTTAAATCATCATCTGTATATTTTTGCTTTGGAACAATCTCAATTAAGTCTCCTCCTGTTACTTCTTTAATGTATCCTGCTATTTTTTCAGTAGTACCTGTTGCCGAAAAATAAATAATGGCAACATTTCCATTAGATAAATTATTATATTTATTAATATTTGTATTAGAATTATTATCGGAATTTGTATTATTGCTAACACTCATGAACCAAACTCCAAATCCCAAACATGCTATTAATACTATACTAGCAATTAAAATAATTATCTTTTTATTCATTACTATTTTCCTTTCTTTCTTCCAATAACTTTAGCAAATTTTTAAAATATATTTTTTCCTTGTCCTCATTACTAAATGGAAGATTATCAATAGCACTTTCTATTTCTTTTGTAGCACCATTCGGCATAATTCCAAATGGAGCATCTGTACCATATAAAACTTTATCAATTCCAAAGTAATATACTGCTAGTTCTAAGCCCTTTGTATTTCCAAGTATTGCTGTATCAACATAAAACTTTTTAAAGTCCTCTTTTTTATCTTGCATAATATTATCAATTCTCCCTGCGAAGAATGGTATCATTGCTCCTGCATGATGAACAATAATTTTAATATTAGGACATTTTGTAAATATATTTGCCTTAACTAAATCTAACATAGCAAGAGACAATTCATATTCCCAACTAAATACAATATTATTATCTGGCTTTCTGTTATCAAATACAGGATGAAGTAAAACAAGCAATCCAAGTTCTGCACATTTTTTTAAAATTGGCAAATATTCTTTATCAGCAATACTTTTACCTAAATGTCTTGTAAAAACTTGAATACCAACAAGTTCTTTTGAAGATGCAATTTCATCTAAAATATTAAGTGACTCTTCTAAATTATTAAATGGTAACATTCCAATTCCATATGGAAACATATCATTATTTTCTCTAACACAATTTATAAGTTCAATGTTTGCTTCTCTACACAATCTTGCTGATTCTTCTGGATTACAATAATCTTCGGCATTAATATTAGCATAGCTTATAATTTGTTTAGTAGTACCATTCCATAATTTTCTTCTTACACTTAAATCTTTTAAAGATTCTATATTCGTAAAAGCATAAGTTGTCGGTATTGTAGAATCAATACTTAACATCTTCCCATAGTAATTTGGTAATAATACATGAGCAAATATATCAATTTTTTCCATATTAAATATCCTTTCCTAACTTATACGCTTCTTCATAGTATTTTGGGGCTTCTTTGACACAGGTCCACATCCCTTACCATATATTCATACTGCATCTTTAAAATGTATGTAATAAAATAAAATATCAAAGTATTTATCTACTACTCTATAAGTAAACTAGTAATCATTATTCCAAGCTGTCATTATTACTACTGCCTTTAAATTCTTATTTGTAATCCTCTTTGTTTTAGCATAAAAACATCTATCATCATTTTTAACTGACTACTCACCTTGTAATAATAAACAAGAGAGCAAATACTATTAAAAGTATTTTGTTTAAAATTTCATTTTCTTTATCTTTCCATCTACAATTACCATTCATACAAGAATGAATATCTGTATGAGCTAAATCAATTACTTCTAATTCTTTCCTGTATCTTTTGCACCTCTTACCAATCATTCACTAATGTGTTTGATGTTTAGATTTTATAATGACTACTAGCAAGAACGACAATTTTCATTTGATACCTCCTAATATTTTTTCTAGCCCCATTTTTATTAGTTCTTTATCAGTATAAAATTTATATTCAAAATCAGCCTTCTTTATTGCTTCTTTCATTTTTTCTGTTACTGAAGTATAAGGATATATACCTACTAAAAAAGGTAAGAAAGTAAATACAATTTTCTCTGCTTCATCTTCTTTAATATTAAAAAATTTACATAAACATTGTTCTAATAAAGAAACTGATTCTTTAAATGCTAACTTAAAATTAGTAATACTTTGGACTCTACTATTTTCTTCCATTTCAAACATATTCATTGAAACAAGCCTTAGCAAAGTTTTTCTTTTTAAAAGAGAAGTAGTAATATTATCTATAAAATCTTCTTTTGATAGTTTCTCATTCATTTTAAGAAGAGTAAATAAATCATCATTCCATTTTAAATATTCTCTTTCTACAAGTGCCAAAAAAATTTCTTCTTTTGTTTGAAAGTAATTATAAATAGAAGTTCTCCCAACGCTTATTTTCTCTCCAATAAGTTTAATATTTATATCCTTAAAATCAAACCTTTCGTATAACCTTTCACAAGCATTGATAATTTCTTCTTTTCTTTCATCAAGAAGGCGCTTTGCCATTTTACCACCTCATATTGACACACTGTCAATATAATAATATAACAGCAATGACACTATGTCAATATCTTTTTTTCATTACAAGTAACTTAGTAATTAGTAAATGTATTAATTATTGGTTTAATTTTTTATCTTATATATTTTATTGTTGATAAGTTTGAAATTTATGCTAATAAAAAAACGTATCATATAGATACGAATTTTTAATTTAATTTTTTAATAAATACAATTATACCGCCAAAAGCTGTCGCAATAACTAATGCAATTATTATAAAAATAGAAGAATTATTTTTATCTGTTTTTTTAGTACTATTTTCATATTCATCTGATATTTCATCAGTATCATCATTTATCGTTTCATCATGATCTATAGAATCTTCATTAACTATTGAAATATCAGAATTATCATCAGAAGTATCATTTGAATTGTTAATATCATCTACATTAGCTTTACTATTTTTCTTGGCTGTTGCAGTATTATTTGAAGTACTTTTATTTGTATTATTAGAATAATTAGTCTTTTGTTCATTAGTTACATTAGTAGAATTATTAGTTGTATCTGCTTGATTATTTGAATTATAATTATTACCATTATTATTTTCTGTAGAGTTAGTAGAAGGATTAGAATTAACTTCAGCATTTTGTTTTTCTAAAATCCAATTTACTACAGTTGTTGTTTTACCAATATTTCCAGCTTCATCTTGATATTCAAAAGTAAATGTACCATTTTTAGTAAACGTATATTTCATGCTACCATTATTATTTAATATTTTTACATTTTCACTTGGTACTAAAGTAACTGTAACTGGATCATAACTAGGATCAGTAGCACTATAAACCAATTGAGCTGTAGGAATTACTTTATCAATCCAAGATACTTTAATATTTGCTGTTCCAATATTTCCGGCTTCATCAATAAATTTTAATAGTAATTCATCATTATCTTCAAACGTTAAAGTATGTACTCCATCGCCACTTTCTTCTAATCGGAGACCTTCGTTTAAAAGTTTAACTTTTTCACTAAAAGTTATTTTAGCCATAACTTCTTGATTAGTTTTATTTTTTATATTGTATTCAACATTAGCAGTTGGTAATTTTTTATCAATCCAATCAACTTTAGCAATTGATTTTCCAATATTTCCTTTTGAATCTTTAAATTCAAAAGTGAATGTACCATTTTCCTTAAAAACATATTCTGTACTACCGTTATTATTCGTAACAGTTATATCAGTACTAGGATTTACTAATCTTGCAATAACATCTTGGTTGGTTGAAGATGTTATACTATATGCAACTCCAGAAGTTGGACTTACTTCTTTAGTAGTATCTTGATAAAGATTGAACATAGCTGCCGTGATAAAATTACCATAAGTTTCTACACCTGTAAAACGTATATATAAAGCTTCAACTGGTGAAAAAGTAACTTTTTTGATACTAGTATCAGTTGACCATTTAGTAGATTTTACAACTGTCGTCCAGTTTTCTCCGTCCATGCTAATTTCTATTTTAGCATTCTTTACTCTACCATTTAATGAGCTACCCAATCTTGGAACATATTCAAGTGCAGATAAATAGAAAGCCTGATCTAATTTTAAAACAATAAATTTATCATGATCATTACCATTCCAATCAGAATGCCAACTTGTATTTAAATTACCATCTATTGTATATTTAGCATAACGGTCATGACCAGCAGCTTCTGTTGAGAATGCTTCAACTGATAAATGAGAAATAGGAATATATTTTTCTGTTTCTGGCTGATTATCATTAGTAAATGTAAATTTTAAAGATTCACTTGGTAAATATATACCATTTGCACCAACCCTTAATTCTACAGTTTGGTTGCCACTTAAATCTGGAGATAATTCCATATAAGATTTCCAATCATCTTGAGCATTCATACGCCATTGAGTATGAGTATTAACTCCAATAACTCTATTTTCTAAATCATTAGCATACCAATTATCTGGTGTATTAGCTTTTTCTATATCAATTTTATATAAGTTCTCATCATCATAGCTTACACCTTCGATATGAATATAAATATCATTTTCTGCTGTAATGCTAGCAATTTCTTCTTTTGTCAAAGGATATTTATGCTCTTCATCTGCTGTAAAGGAAACACTTTTCCATGTTTTTTTACCATCCAAACTATAATTCCAACGAACTCCAGTTCCATCATAACGGCTTGTCAAAGCTATTTTACCAGCATCATCTCCATCAAAAGAGAACGTAGCTAATTCTGTTTCAAAAATTCCTAATAAATAATTTGCTTCTTGTTTTACAGCTTGTTGTTGAATTGATTCTTTACTAGTTACATCTTTTGCTTCATTTAAAGCTCTAGTTTGCGCTAAAGATAATACAAATGAATATTCATTTGATGATATGTCCTTTTGAATCTCACGAACTAAATGATATGCAGGTAAAGGATAGTATTTTAAAGAATCTAAAATTTCTTCAGCTAATTCATAATAATCTTTATCTGTTTTATTTTTATCTTGTCTATAAGTTTTTATTAAACCATACCATGCATCAATATTTATAGGTTCTTTTTCTAATGCTTGTCTATAAATTTTATATAATTTTTCTAAATCATCTTTATAAACATCTGCTTGCATATATATCTCTTTTGATGATTGATAGTTATCAAAATCATTTAAAGCTCCTTGAGCAAGTAATACATAGGTTGCTAAACCTAACCAATCTTTATCATAATCAATATATTCTTCATCGCCCCATCCTAATGGCATTCTAAGTGATAATCTTTCTGTTCTTCCTGATTGTGCCCAGCCAGACACGTCATTGTCTATCGTCCAATATCCTTGTCCATCAGCATTTTCTCTATAATAGATAAGAGCTGCGTGTCCTGGTTGACTAATAACTGAAGATGGAGTACCATGAACACCACGAATATTTGAACCTATTTTAGAAATACCACCACAAACAGCACCATTATCAATATTCATCCATAATTTAGGAACACCTTGTTTATATGTAATTCCATAATCTAAGAAATTACCATACTTTTCACTCCACATTTTTTTATTTTCTTCAGCATAGTATTCTGGCTTTGAATAATCTGGCCAAATGTATTTCATATAGTGATGTGGTTGTAAAAATTCTTCCTCTTTACCTGGATTAGCATCTATATATTTTTGAGTATATTCATTTAACCATAATATTTCTTCATCATCTATGATATTGTTTAAAACAAATCTCATTTCTTCAATTTCTAATTTTTCAAACCACTCAGTATGATCTTGTCTACTTGAAACTATAAATTTACCGTTCTTATGTAAATCTTTATATATTTGGTAACGAACAACAGCGTCTGATTGGTTTTCAGGAACATTAGGATCCATCCATAAACCAACTGTAGCAGAGTGAGTTAAAGATAAAGCAATAGCCATTCTTTTATATAAATCACCGTAAACAGTACCATATTTTGTCTTATTTGTTATTTTAAAATCATCTTTATATTTATTATATAATTCGGATAATACATTCAAAGATTTAAAATAGCTACCGTCCGGAGTACCACCCATTAAATATAGTTTAAGATTTTCTCCATTATCATCATTTAATAACCAATTTAATGTAGTTCTATTTTTTTCGCTTTCTTTGGCAAAAGCATTTATTGTATATTGACCTACACTACGTACAAATTCTCTTTGTAATAGTATTTTTTCATAATCACCTTTAATTTCAGCATTAGAATAATTTTCTTTTATTATTTGATCATATTCACTTACTGATTTTGTATAATTAGTTTCCTTATAATTTTCTTTAACTAATTTAGTGTCTGCCCATACAGAATGATCGTTTCCATTAGCATTATTATCATGAGCATATAATCTTATATAGTTTGCATCTCTTATATCAATTTTTACATATACTGCTTGATTACTGCTTTTTAAAGCTTCTGGATTTTCTTCTGTTCTAAGGGTCCAGTTTATCCCATCTACAGAAGTATATATATAAAATTTTACACCATTACCATTGTTATTTGAAGTTTGGTTTACTCCATAATAAGTAGTAAGATAGGCATAATCTTTATATTCTCTTATATCAATATCAACGGTGGATGTAGCATGTGCCCATATTCCTTTTTCAAATGGAAAATAGGAATTGTCTATTTTTAATGTTATTGGTGTATTAGATGACGTGGTATCACGTAAAACGTTTTTCCATGCAGAAGTAGCTTTCATAAATGGCAAGTCTGATACATAAATATAACTTTTTTCAGTATTTGATAAGTATGTTTTTGCATCTTTACTATAATTATAATATTTTGTATTGTCATTTAAATAAAGACAATAACCTTTTACTATAAAAGTAATTCCTAGTAGAAAAAGAAACATAATAAATAAATTTGTTTTATTTTCATTAATCCTATTTTTCATACACTGCACTCCCTTTTTTCTACATATTATAACAGATTAATGTTAATTTGACAATACTTAAAGTTAAAAATATGTAAATTTACAGTATTTAAAATAATAGTTGAACTATAGATTTTAAGATATATTCCTATATAAAAATAGCATTGTATTATGTAAAGCTATTTATATTAAATATGTTAAGTTATAATTATAAGTTTTAACATAAAAAATCTACTAGAATTTTTGTTTCTAATAGATTAATTTTAAAACATATCTTATTTTTTAATTACCAAGATGAAATAGCAAGACGCGAACCACTGAGGGTGCTAGAACCACCACGGTTATTGCCGAAGTAGAAGACGCCCGCGAAAACACCATCGTTATAGCCACCACCACGAGCGAACCAAGGGCTGAAAGAATTTGTAAATTCTTGATAATCTCCATAAAAAACTGCTGTTCCATCCGTATTTATGGCATCTCCTTTGATTCCGGTAGTTCCTGTATATTTATTATAATATTTATCATCGGGCATTTCTTCGAATCCTGATTCTAATACTAAATTACTGTAGTTTCCCATGACTCTGTCCCAGACTCCTCCAACAGTATCATATATTCCATATATTGTTCCGGTTGTACTGGCTCCGGTTCCAGCTGTTTCTTCATAATACTGATGCTCACAACTATTACTTTGACTAGCATTTGGGCTTCCTCCACTACAACCTGTTTTAAGAACACTATAATTATTTATATAAATCTCTTTATTAGCATTTGTATAATTTTTATTACCATACTTTCCGTATTTACTTTGACTTAAATAGACAAAAGCTCCCCATTCGGTATTCTTTATCATATGAGTATCATAGTTATTTCCATTGAAACCATAATTTGTAGAACCATTTTCTTTATTCATTTGATTCTTTATAGCATTAAAGAATGATGAAATACTTTGACTTGTTAAACTTGTTTCATTTGGTTTTGATTGAATATCAGAGATTGTTCCGGTAAGTTCAAACTTACTTATCCAGATTCCGGGTAACTCTGTATTTCCTTCATCACTTCTTGTTGTATCACATGTATCTCCCCAACAAAATGATGATGGTGTATAATAGTTTTTTGCTGTTTCTCCTATATAATGTCCACTTCCTGTTTCTATTGTATCTGTACTTACAAATTTGATGTCAAATGCTCCAGGTGTCTCTTTACTTGGTTCACTTGCTGTATCGTCTATTTTATATCCATATGGACTCTTTAAGGTATAACTATATCTTGGTATCCATACTAACATTAAATTTACATCTTCTAATTTTATCTCTGTTCCTACCTCTGCACTTTTGTATTCTTCTCTTTTTTCTGCCTCTTTTATCGTTACGGCATTCGCCCATTTCTGATTGTTATAATCATACCAGTCTTTTTTGGTGTTGTCTGCCTTTTGCCATTGTTTTAAATTTTCATCCCACACTACTGGGATCATATCTCCTACTATTTGTGGTTCATTAAAATGTTCTGTTGCATTTATTATTACTCCATCGCTTCCATACACATTTACCTTTATGGTGAATGTTTTCTTTTCTTCTGTTAATTCATATGTATCTGCTACCCACATTCTTAATTTATAGTAATATGTTGTTGTTTCATTTGCACTTCCAACATCTAAGACCATTTCTCCTTTTTTAGCTCCAAACTGATCTTTATCTGCTAGTGGCTCATAGTAACTTGTATTATCTACTGCACTATAACCACTATCTTTTTCTGTTGATTTTTCTAAATAGATTCTTACTTCATTATCTTGTAAAGTACTGCCGTCTTGTTTTTCAGCTGTTACTTCATAGTTTATTGTTGTTTTTCCAACAATATTTATATTTACTGTGAAATCAAATTCGTTATTTTCTCCTGTTAACTCTTTTCCTACTTCATCTGATGTTGGAATAGCATTACTTAAACTTATTCCATTACTTCCTTCATTATAGGCCATTGTTATTGTTCCGGTTGTTATTACGTTTTCTTTTTCTCCTATTCCACTATAGGTGAAGGCTGCATAACTTATTCCTATTACTAGTATTATTAACGTTATTATTCCTATTAGGGGTACTATTACTTTTTTATTTACTGTTCTTCT
>CANQWY010000011.1 GCA_947627675.1 uncultured Bacilli bacterium | reverse complement strand
TAACACTTCGTCGATACCTACGCGTGTATTGGACTTTCACCAACTAGATATATGCCATGCACGGCACACCAAAAATGGAGCCTTTCGGCTCCTTCAGGGGGCTGAATATATATACACATAAAATAAATTATTGTTTATTATTTTCTTATATTTTAAGCATTTTAAAATTAAATCTAATTATAAAAATTTAAATAATTTTATCAAATTTTACTATTTGGGTACCTAAATGGGTACCTAATAATAACAATACTACTTAATAATTCTTTATTAAAAGAAAGGATTAAAATTATGAAATTAAATTATACTAAATATGGAGATTATTATTTGCCTAATCTTATACTATCTGAAAAAGAAAATAAATCATTAAACAAATATGGTTTATTAAAACTTAATTATTTAAAACAATATAAAAAAGCTTTATATCAAGAACTATTGATGAAAGAAAAACTTAATGAATATCTTTTTTCAGTTAGTAATAATACTTTAGAAAAATTTGAATTTTTAATGAAACAACTAATTACCAATGACCCAACCATTACAGAAGAATTAAAAGAAAAAGATCCATTACTTTGGACTCAAAAAATGAATAGTTTAAAAAATATTGCTGAAGAAATTATTCTAAAAGAAGATATATATGATTAAAGACTAAGAACGCACTCTTAGTCTTTAATCATTATTTTCTTTAAGTAATTTTTCAAATCGTTTTAGTGCCTTTAAATATTGTCCTGTCTTAATTCTATTATAAATAATTCCAACCGAAATTCCAGATCCCTCAAGATGCCATAAATATGAAAAATAAACTATGCATTCTAATAAATTAAAATTATCTTGATTATTATTTTTTATTAATTTAGTTTTATTCAAATCCATTCCTTTATTAAAGTAAAGCTTTTGATAAATTTCTAATAATTTTATTATATTTGTTAGATTATCAGAATAACTATATCCTCCATTAATAAATTCAGCTTTATATTTATTATTTTCTATAGCTATAATACTTTCATCTAATACTTTTAACATATCATCTTTACTCATTATTTTACCTCCTTAAATTGTCTATTTGTAAGTATATATCTCTTAAATAGTCATCTAAGAATTGTAACGCATCTTCTTTAATTGAATATGGAACACCATAATACGCTCCAGCAATACTACCTGTAATTACTCCAATTGTATCACTATCTCCACCTATAGATATTGCATTTCTAATTGCATCTTCAAAACCAGTTGATTCAAAAAAAGCAATCAATGCAGATTTAACAGTTTCACTATATTTTATTTGAAATTTATAATTTTTAGATAAATTGGTAACATTATCATTAAGTTCATAATAATTATCTAAAATATATTTTTTTATTTCATCTTTAGATTTTCCAATTAAGGCCAAATGAATAGCTACGCATACTGCTTCTGCTCCTTTTTCGCTATCCTCATGATTATGAGATACATCAGTTAATATTTTTGTAACCCTTTTTATTTCATCAATATTGTTTATAAATAATGGTATTGCTCCCACTCTCATAGCAGCACCATTTCCATAACTTCCATAAGGTTCATGATTATCATTATTTATCCAATCAAAAAAGCTTCTACCATAACCACATTGTGGATATCTTCTTCCGATTTCAACCATAGTATTAATAGCATTTTCTTCTAAATTAACATTGTTCTCTTTATTGTTCATTAAAGTTTTAGCTATTGCTAAGGTCATTACTGTATCATCAGTAAATCTGCAAAATTTAGGATGTAAAAATTCAAAATCTTTTTTACGATTATTATTTATCTCAAATCTAGAGCCCGCTATATCACCTATAATTGCACCTAATACAGAATCTTTTTTTACATTTATAAATTCATTTTCAAATTTAGTTGCAAGATCAATTAAATAATCTTTTCTTTTTAATTTAGATAACCATTCTTTAGGAAAAGATTCATATCCATAAATTATTCCTGCCATTGAGCCAGCAATAGCACCAATTGTATCCGTATCATTACCAATATTTGTAGATGCTATTAGTGTTTCTTTATAACTTTTAGATTTCAATAATATCCACAATGCACATTCCCAAGTATCTACTACATATCCTGTAGATTTTATATCATTAATTTTCAATTTAGAAATATCTTCTTTTATTAATCTATCGTATTTTGAAATTGAGTCTTCATCATAGTTACTATAATCGTCTAATCTTAAATATTTGTAAGCTCTTTCTTTAGACATTCCTTTTAATAAATTAATTATAAATCTAACATACATATAGCAAGCTATTTTACTAATATTATGAGAATGAGTAAGAGATGAAACTTCATCCGATAATTTTCTTACTTCTTCATTGTTAAGATGGTTTGAATAGGAGTATAGTGCTACAGGAAGTATTCGCATTAACGAACCATTTCCATTTGAGTTAATATCTGATAAACCGCAATCAACTGGATTTATTCCATTCATATAATTTCTACAAGCTCTTAAACAAGTTCTTCCAACATCGAACACTTCACCATTAGGTGTATATTCGCCTTTATTTAACCAATCGCACCATCTAGACATTATATCTGAATAATTAAATTTCTTATTTTCTATAAGCGATTCAATAGTAGCTATTTCCATAGAAGTGTCATCTGACCAAGATCCCGCAGGTTGTCCTACTTTTTTTGATCCAACCATATCTAATACTGGGTGTTCTACTAAATGTTCACGAATACAAAATTCTGTTGGAACACCCATTGCATCACCTATAGCATGACCTAATATACTATCAACATATTTTGACATTTTTACACCTACCTTTTTAACAAAATATTATACATAATTCTATATAATGAGTGGATTTTTGGTCTAGCAAGCACTGAATTTGTACTCCCGCGCAAAATTCTTATGTGGGAATACCCAACCCCTATTAATAAGCGATACTTGTTATTTAGAAATTGCCTCTAATATTTTGGGAATAAACATTATAGCTATATCTGCACCCTTATCAATTATGAAAGACAATATACATTTAGCTTTCTTCCATTTCTTTGATTTAGAATCAGAACTATTTTTAATTTCTTCTATTTTATTTAACTCATTCATTAATTCTTCTTTTGATTCATCATCTAAAAAAGTATTATCTTCTATTTTTTCTATTATTTCTTCATTTGTTAAAATAACTATTTGGTTAATCACATTAGAATTATTATTACTATTAACTATATTAACTGCTAATTGTGGCTCATTTTGATTTTTTTTCGTATTATTTGTTGTTCTAAAATTTTCATTGTCAATTTCTTCTACTAATCTTTTTAAATCTTCTATTGATATCTTTAAACTATCCTCAAAAGCTTCTACATATTCAGAATGTGAAGCTTCATAAAATACAAGTAAAGTATAAACTCTATTTGAAAATAATTTTGTAGTTGTAGAATCCTTACCAAATTCTGCTTCCAAAAATCTTATTAAAGAATGATTCCAAGCTTTAAATTTGCTATCATCCGCTGTTAAATTCTTGCCTAAAAAATCATTTGCTTCTTTTAAGTATTTTTGTAATAATTCCTTCTTTTCCATATTTATTTTACTTCCTTTCTGCTTTTTATCGAATTATAATGACAATTTGGACATCCTATTCCGCTTATAATATGATTTATTCGTTGTTGCCATTGGTTTTTACATTTTGGACAAATCCACCATACTTTCTTTGAACTACCATAAGAATAATCTTGAGGATAAATATCTAATTTTTCATTTTTATAATAATTCCACATATCTAAAATTATAGGATGAGTTGTAGTTATATCATTGATTCCTTTTACAACAATTTTATTAGAACAAATAGGACAATTTCTACCTCTTATTCTATTTATAATACTTGCTTCCCATTCATGTCCTTTTTCGCATTTCCACCATACTTTTTTATGGCTTCCACTAAATACATTACTAGGATATACTTGATTTTTATTGTTAAGATCATAATCCCATTCTTTTAAAATATAAGGATGTGTGGTTGCTAAATCGTTATATCCGATTAACAATTTTTGATTAGAACAATAAGGGCAATTATTTTTATCCATTGTTCGATGACTTATAGTTGATTCATAAGAATGACCTTTTTCACACTTCCACCATACTTTTCTTGAAGATGTACAATAAAATTGATTTGGTGTTAAAGGTTTATTTTTTTTATAATCCCATTCTCTAGCTATATCAGGATATACACTTTCTAAAGAATTACTCTTAATAGTATAAATTAATAACTCGTAGATTTTAATTTTATCTCTTTCAATATCTACATCTATTTTTGTATTATAAATATCAATTATTAATTTTTTTATTGGTTCATTAAGATTAATATAACTATTATTGCTATCATAATATATATCTATTGAGTAACCATCTAATTTTGGACAGCCACTCTCTCTAATTCTATATAGCATTATATTATTTTTTTTACATAGTTTATTTTTTTCCATATCCCTATTAGGGTCATTGTGCCAATTTTTTCCATCATATTCAATTCCAATTTTTTTACTAGGAATATAAATATCAATTTCTTTTCCTTTTAAACAATCAGGAGTATAGCTTTCTAAAATATTGTTATCAACCTTTTTCAAATAATATACAATTGCCTTTTCAGGAAATGATATACTCATTTCTTTTGAACATTTTGGACAACCACGACCACTAATTTTGTGTGAAATAGTTGATTTATAGGAATGACCATTAGGACATATCCACCAAACTTTGACATTAGATCCACTAGTGACTTTATCTGGCTCTATACCTAATTTATTATTTTTTTCATAATCCCATTCATTCATAAGGAATGGATAATTTTGTTTTAGGCTTCCTCTATTTTTTAAAATAGTATTTTTTTTATTTATATTACCAATTCTTTTAGAGCAATCATTACATAATACAATATCATTTGTTTTTGCCAAAGATCGTTGAAAACTTTTTCCACACTCACTACAAAGCCAATAGGCTTTTATTTGACTATGTCTTCCTATGTTATAGGCATCAATTCCATATTTTTGATTTAATTCAAAATTCCAATTTTTTTTCCAATTAGGAATTAGAGTAAAAATATCATTGACTCCCTTTTTAAACTTTTTACCACTACAATAAGGGCAACCTACTAATTCTTTTTTCGAATATAAAAATGCTTCATAAGTCTCCTTACATTCAGGACATATCCACCAAACTTTTTTCTCTGAACCTTTAGTAACGTTATATGGGTATACTCCAATACTATTATTTTTTTCATAATTCCATTCATTTAACAATTCAGGATTAGTAGTTGCCAAATCATTGACACCTTTTAATACTTGCTTGTTGGAACAAATTGGACACCCAATACCTTTTACTTTAGATCTAGCTATTTGTTGATAAGAATGGCCTTTTCCACATTTCCACCATATTTTAATATTTGAGTTACCTGTAGTAATATTTTCTGGGAAAATATTATCATTTTGGTTCTTCACATAATCCCATTGTTCCATTAGTACTTTATTATCAATTATATATTTTTTTTCCAATACAATAACCTCCTATATCTGACTAGGGTTTGGTACTCCAAGTAAATTGCGGGAGTAAGCTCCCTGTGCTGGCTAAGACAGCTTTATGACATTAATGACATTTATGAGATACTCTAGTACATAACAAATGTATCTGTCATCATGTCATTTTTGTATAGAAATTGCAATCTTTTCCTTTTTCAGCAAGTGATTTTATCAATTTTTAAATTCTATTTTTATTATTTTTTATTTATTAATTTACTTAATTTTTCTATTGATTTTGAATAATTATTTATTTCATTATTAATTTTTTTCTTATACTTTTCTACTAATTTTTCTATTTTTTTTATTTCTTTTTCTTGAAAATTATCGCAAATTTTTAATTTTGTTACATCACAATCATCTAATAATTCTTTTATTATTTTTCTGATTTGCAACTGTTCTTCTTCAGTTTCTATAATATCATCTATCATTATAACAGGTGCATTATCAGTATGAATTGCAAAGCTATTATAATTATTACTTGATACTGCTTTAATTTCTTCTTCATTATATTCAGCTAGTTTCATTAATTTTGCTATATCAATTCTTAATACCGCACTTAATTTTCTTAAAGATAATACATTAGGTTTCTTTCTTTCGCCTTTCTCAATTTTAGCAACAGTATTATTATCAATCCCTGTTCTTCTTGATAATTCTCTTTGAGAGATACCTAATTTTTCTCTAGCTTCCTTTACTACACTTGCTAAATTTTTACCATTCATTATGACACCTCTTTTATTTTAAATTCTTGTAAAACATTTTTATTAATTTTTTGCAATCTATCCAATAATTTTTCAAATAAATTTACTCCAGATTTTCCATTAAATCTTAAACTACTATAATCATATTTCTTTTTATTTTTACTTTCTGGATATCGTAACGCTTCATATAAATCTTCCGTTGTTGTTATTTGATTAATTATTTTAAATTTGCCTATCACATCTTCTTGAAAATTATAAAAATTTTTTATTGATTTATAAATTTCCGACTTATCACCATAAATATCCTTTAATATTAAAAGTGGATTTTCTAATGCGTGCTTATAATCTATTTCTTTTTCATTTATCAATAACAAGCCTTTTATAAACAATTCAACTGCTTGAAGACTATTAAATAATGCTGGTATAAAAATATAAACATCACTTTTAAATATTTTTTTATTAAAATCAATCAAGGCTTCTTCTTCACTAAAACCTATTCCTATGCTTAAATTATCATTTTGTATAATAGTTTCTAATAAAATTTTTGATGTGTGGTAATATTGACTAGCTAATACAAAATATTTTTTTGCTATTTCATTCAAAAACATATACACCTCAATATAATTTTAACATAAAACTTATTATTCAACAATATTTTTGTGAGTTTTGATTACAAAATATATTGACTTTGATTAAATTATTATGATATTGTTTAACTGTGAGTATAACTCACACGTATAATTTCTTTCTTTAGTTGGTAATCGATACATAGATAATAATTAATTATCTAGAGTCTAAAATGGAAGGAGGAAAGTTTAATATGGATGCTAGAGAAACTTTAAAACTTATTTCAAAGCAATGGTGTGATCTAAATGATTTAATGAAACTTGCTGAAATAGGTAAAAATAACGCAGTTAAACTTAGGAGATAAATAAAAAACGACATTACTCTAAAAGGTTATATTCTCCCAAATAACAGATTACCAATGATTGAAGTGGTTAATAAGTTAAAAATAAATATTAACTACCTAGAAAAAATGGCTAAAGAATATTTATAGAAAGGAATTATATGAAAACAATAACAGAATTAAAAAGTAGTATTGTAGAGATGAATTATATCATTGAAAATATGATTAGAAAAAATGGTTTATATTGTTTACTTGGAGAAGCCAAAGTTAGCAAATCAGCAATGGCTCTCCAAATAGCAAATTCTGTTGCTAATGGTATATCTTTTTTAAATTTTAAAACTATAAAGACACCTGTTCTTTATTTAAGTACAGAAATGAATCCTACCGAAACAATAAGTAGAATTCATTATAGAACTGTAATCTTAATGATAATAATTTCTTTTATACTTTTCCAGAAGATAGTATGACTATGTTAAGTATTTTAAAAGTAGAAAAAGAAATATCAGACTTTCACGAAAAATATAATGGTAAATTAGTATTTATTGATATGTTTAATGGTATTAATTTTGGAAATAGTTATGATTTAAATAACTATCAAGATATGAGTCAAAATATATTTCCACAATTAAGAAATCTATGCAATAAATACAAAGTTGCTATTATTATAGTTCATCATTTAAATCGTAAAGGAAAATCTTTAGGTAGTATAGCAATAGATACTTGTGTTGATGGAAAAATATCTATAAAACAAGATGAAAATATTAAATCAACATTTTACTTTAAATATGAAAGTAGAGATTATCCTAGTTTAGATTTAGTCTTAAAAAGAGATAATAAACTAATATTGTCTATTGATGAACAAACTGAAGAAACATTAAATACTTATATTCATATATTTGAAAGTGCATTAAATTCAGTTATAGATGTAATAAACAGTATAGATAAATACAGACTTCACATTAAAATGAAGTCATAGATACAATAGCTAATTTATGTAATAATGGAGTATCCATAAATGACATATTAAATCAACTAAAAAATATGAAAAATTAAAAAAATAAGAGGTGAATAAGAGGTAATCATCTCTTTTTATTTATTCAAATGTGTGCAAACCCTTATAAATACTTGGCAAAACAAAAATGATAGGTCTTTCGACCTATCTTCAGGGGGTTCGGTTGAATTCTCTCAAATTTAACCATGAGAGATATCAGCATGACTATTATCATCATGCACCATAATCATATCCAATAATTTATCAAAAGTCAATGATATAATTAGAATTTTACAAATACTTTACATATAAAATCTTTAAAGTTGATTTATTAACTATTATTGTTCATTGAATTTATTAATTTTAATTTAATTTCATCAATATTTGTTGTGCAATTAAGATATTCCTCGCTATCTTTTTTTGCTTTTAACAAAATATCATAATCATCTTTAATATTTGCAATCTTAAAATTCATATCTCCGCTTTGTTTAGTACCAAATAAATCACCATGTCCTCTAAGTTTAAAGTCTTCTTCACTTATTTTAAACCCATCATCTTCTTTTTCCATAATTTTTAATCTTTCAGTATCACTATCACTTATTAAAACACATTTAGAATCATTACTACCTCTTCCTACTCTTCCTCTTAATTGATGTAGTGTAGAAAGACCAAATCTATTTGCATCAAAAATAACCATCATAGTAGCATTACTAACATCAACTCCTACCTCAATAACAGTTGTTGAAATAAGAATTTGAATTTTTCCTTGAATGAATTCTTGCATAATTAGATCCTTAGCACTACTAGCCATTTTTCCATGAACCATATCAATATTATAATATTCACCAAAAGCAAGTTTCATCTTATCTCTTAAATCACACACACTCGCTAAAGCACTATTTTCATTGTTGTCTTCTATTAAAGGAGCAATTACATATACTTGATGATGCTTTTTAAGCTCATCTAACATTAATTGTAAAACATCTTTTATTTCACTATTACTTTTTACATACGTTTTTATTTTTCCTCTTCCCTTTGGTCTTTGCTTTATAATAGAAGTATCCATGTCTCCATATATTGTCAAAGCATACGTTCTAGGTATAGGAGTCGCACTCATATATAAAATATCAGGTCTTATACCTTTATTTTGTAAATTTGCTCTTTGATTAACTCCAAACCTATGTTGTTCATCTGTTATTACTAATCCAAGATTATTATAAATAACATCATCTTGAATTAAAGCATGTGTACCTATTACAATATTTATACTGCCATCTTCTAATTCTTTATATATGTCAAGTTTTTCCTTTTTTAATATAGATCCAGTAAGTAAGGCTATATTAACAGCAGTATCTTTCAATATTTCTTTTAAATTGTTGTAATGCTGAATAGCTAGTATTTCTGTAGGAGCCATTAAAGCAGATTGCATTCCAGATAAATAATTAGCATACATAGCAATAAAAGCAACTATTGTTTTTCCGCTTCCAACGTCTCCTTGAATAAGTCTGTTCATTCTCCCTTTCTTTTCCATATCAGAAATTATTTCAAATACAGCTGTTTCTTGATCACTTGTTAAAGAAAATGGAAGTTTATTAATAAAATCTTTTATTTTATCGATAGGTACTTTTCTGCTAATACCTTTATTATTAGCCTTGTTCTGCTTTTTTAAATAATTGATTTTAAACATAAAAGAAAATAACTCTTCATATTTTAATCTATATTGTGCTTCCTCTAATTTCTCATCTGTTGGTGGATTATGTACAATATTTAATGCAGTTCTTTTATTAGAAAAAGAATACTTATTTATATAATTATCAGGAATATAATCAGATATTTCTTTACCGAATTGTAAAAGTGCCATATTAATATAGGTAGATATATTCTTATTTGTAAGTCCTTGAGTAACATGATAAACAGGCTCTATCTTAGCTTTATCAGAAAGAGTTCCTAATTTAATATCATTGGCTGTTATAATATTTTTCTTTTTATCAAATTTTCCTATTACAATAACACTAGTTCCAACTTGTAAACTATTTTTCAAAAAAGCTCTATTAAAAATTGATACTCCAACAACACCACTATTACTTATAAGTCTAAAATTCATTTTATTAAGTCCTGCTTTAAATCTCATTAAAATAGGAATACTTTCAACTTTTCCATCTACTATTACTTTATCATCATCTAACGCTTCCATTAAATTTGTTCTTTTTAAATACTCATATCTAAAAGGATAATGCATAACTAAATCATCAATTGATGAAATACCTATTTTATTAAGTAAACTTAATGCCTTTGGACCTACTCCCTTAACATCACTTAAATTTGCCATAAAACCACTTCCTACTACCGTCTAATTATATCATATTTTAATATTTTTTTAAACAAAATTACCATTTTATGCTATAATTTTTTTAGATAAATAAGGAGGAAAAAATGAGCGAAAAATATAATTTTTCTAATAATATAAAAAAATATATAGATTTTAAATCTCTAATTAAATTAATATTAATATTTATCTTATTCTATTTTAGTAATCTACTTCAATATATACCAATAATATTATTTAAAATAGATATAGAAAATATTTCATCTACAACTAATATTCTTTTAAATTTATTTTCAAATTTATGTGTTTTAATAATATTGTTAATCATCTATAGAAAAGAGTTAATTAACAATTTTATAAAATTTAAAAATAATTTTTTTAAAATGTTTGATACTAGTCTAAAGTATTATTTGTTAGGAATGTTGGGAATGATTATAACTAATCTAGTAATAACTGTTATTTTACAAGGAAATGGGTCTAATAATGAAAAAATAGTTCAAGAAATGATTAATACAACACCATATTTAATGTTAATAAATGCTGGTCTTATTGGTCCTATTATTGAGGAAATTGTATTTAGGAAAACATATTTAGATGCTTTTAAAAATAAATATTTATGTATTATTTTATCAGGAGTTGTCTTTGGATTAATGCATGTTATATCATCTGCTAATACTATTATAGAATATTTATATTTTATTCCTTATACGGCATTAGGTCTATCATTTATTTATATGGACTATAAAGAAAATAACATTTATCCATCTATTTTAATGCATATCATACATAATTCTTTACTAGTAATAATATCAATAATTTAAAATAAATAATCAAGTAAATATAAGTTACTTGATTATTTTATTAATTAATACTTATTTCATAATTATAAGCATTAATTACTTTTTTATCTACATTTATTATAACATTTCTAACTTCCAATGGAACTAAATTTTCTATCTTATAACTTATGGTATCTGCTACTGTATTGTTATAATATATAAATTTTATATCAATAGTAGCATTTAATTCATTAACTTCATTTAAATTATATAAATATACGGAAAATTCTGCTTTATCATCAAATAAAGATATATATCCCCCTTCCATTTTAAAATCAAGATTTTTAATATCATGCTTAGAAAACATTGCTTTACTATATGCTGTTTTTTCATTTTCAGTTTCATTAATATACAAATGATAAGCACTACTATAATTAGCAGTATCTGGTACTACAAAAGTATCCTCTATACTTTTAGGATTAGATTTAGCTTCTTTATATGGATTATAGTTTTTAATACTATTCATAACAAAAGATATAATTATAATAATAACTCCTATTAAAAAAATAACTACTCCCAATTTTGTACTAAATTTTACTTTAGCATTAGAAGTATTACTTTTATTTTCTTTTTTCATAAAACTATACCTCTATTCCCTGTTCTACTAAATTAAGAATAATAGTAAGTATCATACAGATAAGTACTTGAATACAAATTATAATAATGTAACTAGCCCAAAAGGTATTATTAAATATCATATTCATTGAAAAAAACATATAAATCATATTATTTACTAATAAACAAAAAACCATATTAAAAAATACTAAAAATAAAGGTGTTTTATAATTACTAAGCATGTAATAATAAATTGAAATATTTAGAAATTGACTAATAAAGTATGCAAGTACTATTCCAAAAAAACTTAAAAAATTAAACTCAAATCCAAATATATTATCGGTAACTAATGTTACTATTATTAATACTATTATTGAACAAAAAGTTGCAATTTTAGCAGGTTTTAATCCTATTTCTTTTAAAATAACATCTACTAAAAAATAAACAAAAGGAATAGCAAATATGGAAAAAGATACAGTATTATCAAATAATACTAATTTGAAACTTTCAAGTGACTTCACAAAAATAATAAGAGTTGATAATAAAAATGTATATGCTAATGTCAAATTATTTACTTCTAAATTTATTTCTTCTTTTTTACTTATTTTTTCCTTTTTTCTATAATTATTTGAATTGCTCACATAATCACTCCTTTTTATTTTACTTTACAGATAGTATAACATAAATTTATTTTTTTTGAAATTATTTATAAAATTATTATCTGATATGATAAAATATAATTGGTGATAATATGTCTACACGAGAAGAAAAAAATAAAGAAATACAAGAAGAAATTGAGCAAGAAGAAAAAAGAGAAAAAATAAAAAAAATTACTCTTATTTTTTTTAAAATAATATTTATAGTAATAAGTAGTTTTATTGTTTTTTACTTATATACTAAATATATATCTACTAATAGTATAATTATTAAAGAAAAAAGATTAGTATCAGAAAAGCTACCTGAAAGTTTTAATAGTATTAAAATAATTCATTTTTCAGATTTACATTATGGTTCAACTATAGAAATTAGTGATGTAGATAAATTAGTTAAGGAAATAAACACTAGAAATGTAGATATTGTTATTTTTACAGGCGATTTAATTGATAAAGATTATAATATAGATAAAAATGAACTTGAGAAATTAATAAAAAAACTAAATAGTATTAAAGCGCCTCTTGGTAAATATGCTATATCTGGTGATGAAGATGGCGATAATTTTTTAACTATATTAAAGCAAAGTGGATTTACATTATTAGATAATTCAAGTGATATTATATACAATAATAGCAATATTCCTATATTAATAACAGGGCTTTCTTCAATAAATAATAATAGAAATATAGAAGCAGCTTTCAAAAATTACGAAAACAATAAAAATCTTTATAATATATTGATAATGCATGAAGCTGATAGTATTGATGAAATAATTCCTAACAAGAATATAGATTTAGTCCTTGCAGGATCAAGTCTAAATGGGCAAATATGTATAACAAAAGATATGTGTCTAATAAAGAAAAAAGGCTCAGAAAAATATTTTAAGGAATATTATAATGTAAATGGAACAGACATTTTTATATCTAGTGGTATTGGTAATAGCAAACCAAATTTTAGATTTATGGTAAGACCTAGTATTAATTTTTTTAGATTAGCAATTAATGATTAAATATTTTCTTAAAAAATGATTTTTGTTGGGACTTTTTTACATCTACATAAACATCTAATTTTTTAATTATTTCATTCCCTAATTTAATCTCAACTTCTCCCACAACATCTTTATCTTTATAATTTTTAAGTTTAGTAATCTTTATTACTGTTTTTATATTTGAAAGTTCATTTTCTGTTAACGGATAATAAAAATCTTCATTAATATATAATTTATCGTTATAATATTCTTCATCTATTGAGAAGTCTTTTTTGTCAATTAGTTTATATCTTTTATATTTAGAAAATATATAGTCATATATTTTTTTTTGAGTGTCATAATGATTTTGATCCTTGATACTAACTGCAGTCAAAGTAAAATTATTCCTTTTAGCAACACTTACTAAAGTCTTTCCTGCACTTGGAGTATATCCTGTCTTTCCACCAATACAGTATTTATATTGTTTTAAAAGATTATTTCTATTATACCACACATAACTTTTCTTGTTTGTTTCTAATGTATATTTATAAGTATTAATAATTTCTCTATATAATGCACTTTTATTATAAATGTATCTAGATAACAATGCCATATCATAAGCAGTAGAATAATTTTGAGTTTCCTCATCTAGACCATGACAATTATTAAATACTGTATTTTTCATTCCTAATATTTTAGCTTTTTCATTCATAAGCTTTACAAATTCTTTTTCACTACCACTTACTGCTTTAGCAATTACTACACTGGCATCATTACCACTTCTAAGCATTAATCCATATAATAAATCTTTAATACTCATCTTTTCTCCTAATTCAATATAAATATTAGTACCATACATTTTTAGTATTTCATCACCTGCAATAACCTTTTTATTAACATCACTATTTTCAATAGCAATTGTTGCCGTCATAATTTTTGTAATCGAAGCAATTAAACGTTTTTCATTGATATTATTTTTATATAAAATTCTACCACTATCTACATCCATAACAATGCTACTTCTAGCAGTATCATTTAGAGCAAAACAATTAATTGGCATAAATAATATTAAAATTAAAAAAAACATATATTTCTTCAAGTATATCACCTAAAAAATTATATGATTTTAATAAGAAAATATTAAAAATAATTTATATAATAAATATTTGTTTATATATTATATAGTATTTTTAATTCAAGAATTTAATATATTATTTTGTAGTAGCTAAAAAAATTTTAGATGGAACTTCTATAAAGATATAGTTAAACCCTTTATTTGAAGCTACTGATAAAATCACCACTCTAAAAGCTATTTTTTTAATAAATTATATTCTTTTATAAGTTCTTGAAAACATTCAATATGAATTTGTTCATCTTCTATTATCCTTTCTAATAATCTTTTAATATATTTATCATTAATAATACTTATATGATATTTATAATTTTTAATAGTTATTTTTTCTTTTATTATATTTAATTTTAATAAAGAAAAAATATCTGTATTATAATAATTAACATAACTACTATTCCAATTTAAGTAAAAACATGATAAATTATCCTTAAACTTAAACTCTGGCTTTACTCCTAATAATTTAATTGTTTTACCTAATAATTCCAAATGTCTCATTTCAACCATAGCAATTTTTCCTATTACTTGAGCAAATTTAGAATATTCTTTGAAATAATTAAAATCTTGAAAAACATATTGAGAAATGGCAGTTAATTCACCATTAATACCAGAATAATCAGCCAATAATAAATTAGCATAATATTCATTTTTCCTTTCAACTCTTATCTCTGGGTAACTTTTATTTGCCATATATTGCATATATATCACCTAACAAATTATATTCCAATATTATTATTTATATATATTTTTTTAATGTAATTAGGTATAATAAGGATATCTAAAAAAATGAAATATAAATAGCTATTAAAACAACAATATTTATAGCTAAATCATATTTTAAATATTTTTTTTGAATTTTAATAAATGTTAACTAATTTTTAAAATATCTAATCACATACTTAAAAATATGTATTTTTTTTAATAATACATAATAATATAATAAGAGAAATATATAAATAATAAAAAGAAAGAGATGATAAAAGATGATAATTAATAACTATAATAGCAACAAAATAATTAATTTTATTCCTAATAAACTTCCTAAGAATGAATTAAACAATATAAATATACCTTCCTTTGTAATCAATTTGAATAAATTAAATTTTTTAGATTATATAATAAAAATAGATGATAACTATTACTATTACAAAGCAATAAATCAATCTGAAATGATTAACGAATTAATTGGAAGTTATTTATCTAAAGAGATTGGATTAGAAGCAGTAGATTATAAAATAGGTATCTATAATAATGAATTATATGCTCTTTCAGAATTATTTTATGAACAAGATTATATGTATGATAACTGCTTTTCTTATTATAATACATATTCAGATAATGAATTATCCTTATTTGAAAGAATTATTTCTAAAATATATCTTAATAATCATAAAGTTTTAGATAAAATTTCCAATAAAAATATGTTAGATAATATCTTAAAACTTATTTCTATAGATTTAAAGATGGGTCAATTGGATAGACACAATATGAATTTAACATTAAAAATTTCTAAAGAAAATTCTGAACTAAATCTAGCACCAGTATATGATTTTTCAAAATCATACGAAAATCAATTTTATTTTTATAATAATCCCTTTATAATATTAAGACTAAATAAATTTAGCCTTTCAAGTTTTTACAGCAAGTATCCACATATTGAAAAATATATAAATATATTAAAAAATATTAAAATTGATGATATATTGTCACAAATTGAATTAGATAATGATATAACTATATCTGATTCAAAGCGAATTTCTTACATAGAAAAAGATAAGTTTTATAATAAAATATTAAAAAAAATATTATAAAAACTGATATAATATTTTTCATAATTTTAAGTATTATGCTGATAATTTTTTTCTAATTCTTTATTAATTATCCATTTTATATCTTCAATTGATTTATCTATATTAAATCTACCATTTCCTACTGGATAATATACTGAATAAAATTTATACATAGTTTTATTTATTTTTTTTAAATAGCATTTTTTTCTTACTTGAGATACAGATATTTTCTCATCTAACACAATTGAACTAACTTGATTTCCAAACAATATTATTACTTTTGGATTAATAATATTAATTTCTTTTTTTAATAAATGTAAATATTTCTTATATATTGAATTAGATAACTCTCTAGCATCTATTTGGGTACATTTTCCAAGGTTTGTTATAAAATATTTATGTTTTTTTACATCATCATAAACCTCTTCAGCAAACTTCTCTGTCCAATCATTAGGTTTCATTTCTTTTATTTTATAATAAATATCTTTATCTAATAAATCAAGTAAATAAAAAAGATCCCATATATTCTTAGTTCCTAGCCAAGGAGATTTAATGCCCTTCCAATTTTTATTAGATGCAATATTTCTTCCTGTAGGATTCATAAAAACAAAGCATATATCTGGGTTATCAGTACAGCCTCCATTATAAATTGCATCTAAATCTTTAGCACCATATTTATTTTGTAGTTTATCATATTCTTGCTTTAATTCATCCAACATATTTACTCCTTAAACTTAATTATATTCTAACAAAAAAATTTAATATTCTATATTATTTAATAGTTCTTGCAATTTATTAATATATTTCCCTATATGATATCCATCAACAAAGCCATGATGCGACATAATCATAAAATTTAAATAACATTTATCTCCTTCTTTATTAAATCTATCCCATATAACTTTGGGAACACAAATATTTTTATCATATGGTACTACGGCACTAGAAAAATTAAACCATGGCTCACATGAAAGTAAAACTTCACCTTGAGTATTGCCACGATATGATTTACTATTTTGTAAAAATTTTTGTTCTGTTGATTTGTACTCTTTTATAAATTCATCATAATTATTTGTCATTTCACAGGTAAAAAAACCAATATTATTATTTTTAAACTTTTGAGTAAAAGTAGCATTTAATTTATCATACTTGTAAAATTTACCATTTTCATATCGATATTTGAACGCATCAATTTCATTCATTGCTGATACTACATAATAACCAATAGTCGCATAATGACTTCTATTTTTTTGACAAAAATTATACAATTTTGTAACTTCTATTTTAGTCGTAATAAAAGAAAATGGATTAGATGAACTATTAAAATGTTCAAATAATTCTATTCTATCAAAATTCTTTATTTCTTGTTTCATTATATTCACCTTACCTATTTAATTATTTCATATAATTTGATAATATACAATATTATTTATGATTGTCAAGAATTAAATAAAAAAGACTTAAATTGATTAAAACATAAAATTATGATGTCTTAATTAATATCGTCTTCTATTTTTATATTATTAATTACTTTATAAGCATTAGTATAAGTTAATTCTTTTATTTTATCTTTTCCTACTATTTTAGTTATTTTTTTTATTGCCTTAGGAAAATGCTTGAAAAAACCACTATCCATACGATGAACATCACTTGATAAAATACTTATATAATTATTTTTAAGAAAATATTTTAGAGCTTTTTTGGCATGCTTACCATTAGCACCGACAATACTTCCGTAATTACTTTGAAATATTATTCCCATATCTATATATTCTTTTAATCTACTTGGATTTTCTTGAAAATATTTATATCTTTCAGGATGAGCAATTATTGGAATACATCCTTTACTTTTTAATCTAAATAGATAGTCATCTAAATTAGATATTTCATTTTCAAAAGGCAATTCCACTAATATATAATTAGTATTATTTATTGAATATATTTCACCATTAACAATATATTTATCTATATCTTGACAAATAAATATTTCATTTCCTAGATAAATACTAGTATCTACCTTATTTTTCTTCAATTCTTCTTTTAAACTATCTAAGTGCATTTTCTTTACTTTATTATTTGCAGTATAAGAACTACCTTCTATATAGTGTGGTGTTGCTACAATCTCAATAAAACCCAACTTATTCAATTTTTTTACTATCTCAACACTTTCTTCTAAATTTCTACTCCCATCATCAATACTATCTAGTATATGCGAATGTAGATCTATATAATTATTCATAGTACTTAGAATAATAACTATTCTTAGGAGCTTTTACTTTATTTACAACTATACCAGCGATGTCTGCCCCTACATTTTCTAAACTTTTTTTAGTATTTAATAATAGATCATTAGGAGTATATCCAACAGATGCTATAACAACAGTTTTATCAACTATTTTAGAAAGTATTAGAGAATCAGATAATCCATTTACAGGAACTCCATCTAAAATTATATAATCAAATCTAGTTTTTAAATCTGCAATTAACTTTTTCATTCTATTTGAACTTAATAATTCAGAAGGATTTGGTGCAATAGTACCTCTTGTTATTAAATATAAATTATTAATAGAAGTTTTTATAATATAATCATTAACATCATCATTTGAAATTAATAAATCACTTAAGCCTTTCTCATCTTTGCAATTTAAAATTTTATGAAGTTTGCCACGTCTTATATCACAGTCTATTATTAATACTTTTTTCTTTGTTTGAGCAAAAGCAACAGATAAATTTGATGAAATAAAACTTTTACCTTCACCCGAAATAGAACTTGCAACCAAAATAACTTTCATATTTTCTTTTATACTAGAAAATTGTAAATTAGTTCTGATTGTTCTAATATTTTCACTTATACTTGATTTTGGTTTTAAGTGTGCAACCAATTCATCTTTAGTTTTACCATCATTTTTCTTATTAACATCTAAAGGTATTCTACCAAGTATTGGCAATGATAACCTATTTTCTACTTGTTCATCTGTTTTAACTGTATTATCAAAATAGAATATTATAAATAAAATTGCTAATCCTAATATACCACCAGATAATATATAAATTATTATTTCTTTTACATAGTTAACATTATTAGGTTTACGAGAATAATTTGCATAATCTAATATTTTAACATTTTTTACATTATAAATTTCTGTTACTTCACTTGCAAATTCTGTTGAAATATTATTAGTAATTTGTTGTGCTTTCATAGCATTTTTATCAACTACAGATATAGTAATAATCTCTGTATTTTCAACTGCTTGTACAGATACTTTATTACATAATTCTTCATATGAATAATCTAAGTTCATATTAGTTATTACCGCTGATAAAACTTTCCTACTTCTTACTATTTCACTATATGTACTTACTAATTTTTGATTTAATGCTATATCATTTTGTATTTCAGTACTATTAGTATTTTCGCCACTTGCTAAAATTATAGTAGCACTTGATTTATAAGTTGGTATCTTTATCTTAAAAGAATAAATACACCCACCAATAACAACTACTATTATTGCAAGTATTAATATATATATTTTACTTTTGATAAAATCAAATAGCTCTTTTAAATCTATCTCTTCCATAACCTATCCTACCTATCTTTCTATAATTTAAAAATTAATTAATCAATATTAATATCTATCAACCCTTTACATTAAACTGATATTATTGTAATACAAAAAAAAGCTTTTTTCAATAGCTTATATTATTATTAATTAAAAAATTGTAAACTAAAGTAAATAATCATTAAATGTCTAAAAAATTAATTAATATACTTTTTTAATACTATAGGGATTTGACTATTTTCATAAGTAGCATCATACAACTTTAAAAATTCTTCCAATTGTAAAGAACCATCTAAAACTTTTTCAATTTTTTCTAGCATTTCATTCTTAATTAATCTATTATAACTTATATAAATATCAAATAAATAATAAGCTAAAAAAGAAGAATTTAAATATTTATTTACTTTTAAATCATCTTTTTCTTTTTGTAATTTCTTTTTATCATGCTCACATAAATATAATCTATTTTTTATAATTAAATCAGCTAATATATTATTATGAGTATATGCCCCAATAGACTCCATTAATATAGGTAACAACTCAGAATTATAATAATTTTCAATCACTCCTTTATTCCTTTCTAATAATGAATGAATTTGTTCATGAATTAAAATAAAAGGAGATAAATAATTAAAATCACTTCCCAATATAATTCCGGAAAATATAATTTTATATTTTTTTAATAATTCTATATTTTTACAATATATTATTAACTTATTTACCTTTCCTTCCATTGAATTACCACTTTGATAAGATATAGGAAGATTATGAACTTTTATTTTACTTTTTATTTTACTTACTTTATTTGCAAAAGCAACTATAGAATTTTCATCTATAGGAGTAAATTCATTATAAATTCTTAATAAAATATCGGATGGAATCATATAAATATATTTGTCTAAATTAGGAAAAAGTATATCTAATGTCTCTTTTGCAATTAATGGTATCATTTTTTTATATATAGATTTTGCCATATTAAAATTACAATTATTCAAAGTATTTAAGCAACTTTTAAAATTATCATTATTTAAAAACGAATTATCAAATTTTTTATAACCATAAATTATTTTCATAGTTTCTAAGTAGCCTAGTTCATTTTGCATAATATCCCCCTGTTTAAAAAATATAAAGTTTACTAAAACATTATATATTTTACCATAAAAGAAGATATTATTCAATATTTCATTTAATTATCAAATGTCTTTATTAAAAGCTTTTTTCTACCAATTAATTCTTTATTATTTAAACCTAAACAACAGTTTTCTTGTGAAGTTTGAACTTCATCACACCTGCAAGGTCCATTAGTATAATTAGCACAGCATTTATTTTCTATTAAATTCTTTATTTGTTCCTTTTCTTTAACTGACAATGAATTTGCAATTTTAATGTAAAATTCTCTAGGATCCTCAATAGCTTTTGCTATTATTTCTTCTAAAGTTAGACTATATGTAATTTCTACATCACAAGTTTCTTTTTCTATTTTTTCTTCAATTATTTTATACTTATCTATTTTATCTTTTATTATTTCAACTTCTTTTTTAGAATCTTTTGCAAGAATAATTTTTTCATTATATTTATCTGCCACTATTAATGCCTCTTCAAAGTTATTAAATAATTGCTTTACAAAAATAGATTTAGTATTTTCATTTGGATATATATTATTTTTATTAACTAATGGCTCAAATTCATCATATAACCTATTATATAAAAACATAACTTCATACTTAACTTCGACATTTTCATCACTAATATATTCCTCTATTTTTTTTAAGACATAACACTTTAATACAATATTAGCAACTACACCATACCTTGCTCCTAACTCAGTTGAATCAGACTGGTAATTTATTTTTTCAACAATTGGCATAATAGCATATTTTATTGGATATTTTAACGCTTCTTCATATTTCATATTAACCCTCCATTGAACTAGATAATAATTAAATATACTTTCAGTTAAATCTTTTACTTTGATAGACTATCCATATTCAGTACAATTATTTATAAAAAATCAGCTTTATTAATTTAAAATAGCTTTTCTAAATATTATATTTAATTAGTAGTTGGAGTTATAACTTTACCTACAAACCAAACCTCTCCAGTATTTTTATCTCTAATTAAAAATAAATATGGTTTATCAAAAGTAATATCGATTACTTGCACTGGAATATCATAGTCATGAATAAAACTACAACTAGTAGAACCATAGCCACCTACAGTAGTTGCAGCGGCGGCTTTTATACCTTCATTAGAAAATTCAATATTAGCTTTATGGTCTGCCTCAGCAATATATGAACCTTTTTCTTCAGTTAAATTAGAAAGATTTGCTTTTTCTTTACTAAAAACATCTGTTATGCCAAGCTTTTTCAAGTCATCAATTAACTCCAATTTATAATCAAATTTAAATAAAGGTATGTTCCCTTCTATTTTTGTTACTGTCCCAGAAGGAAAATTTTCGGTGTTTAATGTTTTTAGATTGTTAAGAATAGCATTTAAACTTTTTGCATCGTTATTATTAATAAATGATGAGAGTTCCTCTTTTTTTGGCATAATACCAACATATTGAAGAGTTGTTCCTTTATATTCTTTTAAATCTTTTGCAAACACTTTAACATTTTCATCGTCATTAAGCGAAAAATCTGTCGATGTGTCTACTCTTTGATAATTTGAATTTATTTCTTCTATGTACTTATCAACATATTCACTAACTGGTAAATCATCTCCACAACCACCTTCACTTAGCCATTTAGTATATTCTTTTGAAATAGTATCACGTATAGAATCCTCACCTAATTCTTTAATAATATCATAATTATTTATAGCAGCAACAAGTTCCACCGATTTAGCATCTATTTTATTATTAAATTTTAAAGTAGGATACTCATCAAGTTCAATTGGCCAAACAGAAATATCAAAATTTTCATGTTGGTATACAACTCTAAATGGTAAATCTTTATCTATCGTTGGCTGAATTTTTTTTACCCATTCCATATCAATTGCCAAAGCATTAGCTAATACATAGTTAACTTCTGATAAATCATCAACTAAATTACTAATTAGACCAAAAGTTTTATTATTAACCCAAGAATTAACGACATCCGTTGATTTGAAAGTATCATATACTAAATCTATATTATATTTTTTATTAATATTATTTACGTAAGAAGATTTAATTTTATCGCGATAACTCTCCCTTATAAACATTGCATTTGCAAAAGACATATTTGCACTATTAGTATATTTTTTAGACTTATAATTACCTATAACAGCATCTACTTGTTGTTTAGAAAGACCAGCAGCTCCTTCGCTAAGCATAGCAAGAGTATATTTAATTGACAATGGACTATAAATCATATTACTTTCAGTATTTTCAATATTTAGAAAGCTTAAATCAAAATCTTGTAAAGAATTACCTGTCATTTTATATTTGCTAGTTACTATTTTAGTATCAGTCTTAATCTTTTTATTCTCAGTTTCCTTTCTAGTAACAAGAGTAATAACAGCAACAATAATACAAATTACTAGAATAATAACTAATATGGCCTTTTTATTATTTTGTTTTTTATTCATTTCCCTCTCCTATTTATTTTATATATAATTATAATATATTAAGAATATAAACTCAAGATAATAAAATGAAATTTACTCTTAATAAAATTATAGTCAATTTTATAAGTAGAAAAAATTTAAATAAATATTTTAAGTTCATATTTAAATGAAATTTAATTCATAAATGGATTATACCTTGTAAAAAAGGAATATAACTAAATTCATAATAACTCTCACTTTTTTCTAATAATATAACAAAAAAACTAGAACGTACTCTAGCTAATGTATATTACTAATCGAAAATTTTTCCGAGTTTTCTATCAATCTGGAGGGCCCAGTCGGATTTGAACCAACGATCAGGGAGTTGCAGTCCCACGCCTTACCACTTGGCTATGGACCCATTTAACAGTTATAATTGTAATATATTTTTTTTAAGTTGTCAACTTAAATAATAATATTAATTCTTATATACAATTAACTGTTCAGGTAATAAATATAATTTATTTGACATAACCAATTGACTACATGAAGTATTTGTAATATTTTCTAATTTTTCGATATCATCACCTATTTTTGTTTGATAAATATTAACTCCAATTTTAGGAACTAATATTTTCTGGTTTGGATATAAATAATCATTAAGATTTAAATTGTTAAGTATTAATAATACTTTAACAGTAGTATTGAATTTATCAGCAATAGAATAAATAGTATCATTCTTTACAATACTATAGTATTCATAAAATGGCTCCTGTAATAACAATTTCTGTCCCTCATTTAAAATATAACTTGCCTCTAGCTTGTTTAATTTAATTAATTTTTTAATGGGAATATCATATTTTAATGAAATATCTTCGATTTTATCTCCCTTTTTTACAATATACTCATACACAAAAATCCCTCCTAATTATAATATATGAAATTAGAAGGAATTTATGTTATTACTAACTAATCATCGTTATTTTCCATATGATATTTCTTTTTTTGTTCTATCATATAAGATGATATTTCAGATTCAATTTCTGGCAAAGCATCATTTGAAATATTTGATAATGTAATAAATTCTTTTACTGTATCAATGTGAACTTTTCCCCAGATTATACCACCAGTAACCTTTAAATCATTAAATAAATCTGGTGTAATTGAATCTAAAAAATAACCTATTACTACTCTTTTTCTACCAATAAGAATTCTTTCACTTGTAAGAGCAACTACAGCACTTTCAAAAATACTTAGAAGATTGTCGTTTTTTTGAGCTATGAAAGCATACTTAACCTCTTCACCGGGATTCAAGTGTTTTTCTATAATACTTGCATTTTTTATATAACGCCATCCAATAGTTAATGGATACTTTCTTTTAAAATCCGCAACCATTTCATAAATATTTGCCATACTTATCTCCTATTCACTAATTAGATTGTATTTTTTAAACATTTCTGTTAAAGATTCAATACTTGTTTCTCCTTCAGACATATCTACAAGCTTATCACCTTTAACTACTAATATCAAAGGTGTGCCCCAACCTTCATTGAAATATTCATCAGATGATTGTAACTTACTAATACCATCATCATCTAAAGTATCAGTATTCAAATAATTAACTGTAACACCGTATTTATATACCATATATCTCATAATTGGTAATTGTACTTGGCAATGTGAACAAGTAGGTCTTCCAATATATATTATTGAATATTTTTCATTTGATTCTTTTAAATCTAAATATTCATCAATACTAATAGATGTCAATTCACCCATTTCATCTTCAGTAATATTTTCTGATTCACTTCCAACATCAACAGTTGATGAAGAATTTTCATCAGTAGATGTCTTAGAATACTCTCCTTTACCTGATAATGTACTTAAATAAAATACTAAAATAAAGAATGCTAATAATATTACTATTAAAATAACTTTTTTAGATATATCAGTGTTTTTATTTTCTTTTTTAATCTCTTCCTTTTTAACTACCTTTTCTTCTTTAACTACTTTAGGCTCATTTTTTTTACTTGAAGAGACAGATTTTGTTTTTGATGCAGTTGTAACTTTTTTACTACTAGATGAAGCTTTTTTTGTCGAACTACTTTTACTAGCAGTTTTTGTACTATTTTTTTTAGTTGTTGTCTTGTCTTCAGACTCTTTTTTTGTATTTGCCATAGAAATACTCCTTTCTCTATTAGAGATTATAACATATTTTCTAATTTTTTTAATACTTTTTTTGCTATTTTCACTAATTTTTTATATATTTCATCTTGATTACCAATAATTTTTTTAATTTTATTATAATCACCATTACTATCTTCTACTTTACTATTTGATTTATCATCCGTTTCTTGCCAAATACCAATTCTATTATTTTTTGCTGTTTCCTCTTTTATTTTTAACTTATCTACATATTTATAATCACCATATAAATAAGCAAGTTTTGCATAACCATTTTCAATAAGTTTTTCTTGTAATAAAATATCATCTACAAATACCCAAGCAAGAACTCTATCATATTTATCCGTTTTAGTAGAATTTTCATCATACTCTATTACAATTTTTTTGGCATTTTTTAATTTATCACAAGTATAATTACTGGCTTCTTTACCAAATTTTTCTTCTTTTTTTGTTGGATGAACAGTCTCTGGAGTATCAATTGCTAAAAATCTAACAGATTTTATTTCATCATTAATTTTAAATTTTGCTGTATCTCCATCAACACATTTTGAAAATGTGACTTCAATCTTTTCATCATCAGCATAAACAAAACTAGGTAGAAAAAATACCATAAAAATAAATACATATATTATCTTTTTCATTATCATCACCCATTATAATTATATAAAAAATTGTCGATAAAGAAAATGTATTATTTAAAATTTAAGACATATTTTTTAATGAGAAGGAAAAGTAACATGAAAAATAATAATATTTTTCATTGCCATGTTGCCCTGAGCAAAAATGAAAGGAATGATGCTTTTTATGAAAATAGGAGTACCTCGTGCACTTCTTTATTATTATGATGGAATAATGTGGAAATATTTTTTTGAAAAATTAAACATCGATATAATTTTAAGTGATAAGACTAACAAAGAAACTATAACAATTGGTGAAAATTTAGCAGATAGTGAAGCATGCCTATCAATGAAGATTTTCTTAGGACAAGTAAAAAATTTAATAAACAGATGTGATTATATTTTAGTACCTAGACTATACTCTATAAAAAAAGGGGAACAAGTATGTACTAATTTTAATTCTTTATATGATGTTACAAAAAATTTATTTCCTAATATAAAATTATTAAATTATAATATAGACTTGACAGAAAAAGAAATAGAGATACTAGCTTATACTAAGCTTGGAAAAGAACTTGGAATTAGTTATATCGATAGTTATAATGCATATTGCTATTCTAAAAATAAAAAAAGACTTTTTTTACAAAAAAAATATGAAGAGCAAAAAAGAAAATTAAAAAGTAATAAGCTTAAAATATTATTTGCAGGTCATCCATATAATTTATATGATGAAATAGTAGGAAAAGATATAAGAAATTATCTAGAAAAAGAAAATTTTGAAATAATTTATTCTGATTTATTAGAAGATGGTTTAGTAGATAGAGAATGTAGCAAACTTTCAACAGATATCCATTGGACTCATAGTAAAAAAGTAGTAGCATCTGTTAACTATTATAAAGATAAAGTAGACGGAATCATTCTTTTATCTACTTTTCCTTGCGGTCCTGATTCTCTTAGTAATGAGCTTATTAAAAGGAAAATTAAGATTCCTATTTTAAATATAACTAAAGAAAGCTTTTCAAATACAGGAATTATAACTAGACTTGATGCTTTCTTCGATATTTTGAAGGTGAAAAATGAAAAATGTAATTAGTTTTCCACACTTAGCAGATTATTATATTCCTATTAAATATTTTATTAGTAATTTATGTGATATTGAAGTAAAAGAGGCCCCTCCTATTACAAAAAAAACGATAGAGCTTGGTAGCAAATATTCACCTAGTGATGTATGCGTTCCATTTAAATATAATTTAGGTAATTTTATAGAAGCTCTTGAAAATGGGTGCAATATATTATTTCAGGCAGGTGGTGGTTGTAGATATAGATATTATGCAGAGATACAAGAAAAAATTTTAAGAGATTTAGGATACGATTTCAAATTTATAAAGCTTACTACTAAAGATAGAATTTATTTAAAAGAGGTTTACAAAATATTTAAAGATTTAAATCCCAGATTAAAATATAAAACATTTTTATATTATGGAATTCTTAGTATTTTAATGATTTATTATATGGATAAAATAGACTCTTTTATTAGAGAGAATATTGGCTTTGAAAAAAAGAAAAATAGTTTTATTGATCTAAAAAAAGAAATGCTTGATGATTTTTCAAAATGTAGAGGTTATTTTCATCTTACTAAAATGTATTTTAAATATAAAAAGAAATTTAAAAATCTAGAGACGATTAAAAATAATCCTATAAAAATTGGAATTATTGGTGAACTATATACTGCAATGGAAGGATCTAGCACATATAATTTAGAAAAAAAACTTGCAAATAATAATATTGAAATTAAAAGGTTTACTAATCTTAGTTATTTATTATGGCAAAAGATTTTCTATAAAAAGAAAATGTTGAGAAAAACTAAAAAATATTGTAAATATTCTCTTGGAGCAGATGGTCTTGATAATGTATATAGAAGTATTTATTTAATAAATAAAAAATATGATGGTATAATCCATACTAAGCCTTTTGGATGTACACCAGAAATTGGAGCTATTCCAATTATTAAAAATGTTTGCCGTGACTATAATATGCCTGTTATTTTCTTTAGTTTTGATACTGAAGTTGAAGATGGCGGCGTTGATACAAGACTAGAAGCATTTTTTGATTTATTAAAGTATAGAAAGGAGAAAAAATGAAAAAAGCATATTTAGGAGTAGATATAGGTTCCATTTCAACTAAAGGTGTAGTTATAGATAGTAATAATAAAATAATTAGTAGTTGCTATTTATGGACTGAAGGTAATCCTATTAAAGCAGTCAAAAAAGTTTTAGATAAAATACTCGATATTGATGAAGAATATAAAATTGTTGGTGTAGGAACTACTGGTTCAGCAAGGAAATTAATTGGTAGTATTTTAAATGCTTCTGTTATAAAAAATGAAATTACTGCCCATGCTATTGGAACAAGCACCTATGAAAAAAATGTTAGAACAATTATCGAAATTGGAGGACAAGATTCTAAAATTATTTTACTTGATGATGGAATTGTAACAGATTATGCAATGAATACTTTATGTGCTGCTGGAACAGGCTCTTTTTTATCAAGCCAAGCTAATCGCTTAGGCGTAAATGTCGAAGATTTTGGAAATATTGCTCTAAAAAGCAAAAAACCCGCTCTTTTAGCAGCAAGATGTACTGTTTTTGCTGAAAGTGATTTGGTACATAAAGCCCAAATAGGATATAAAAAAGAGGATATAATTGCTGGCCTTTGTAATAGTGTTGCTCTTAATTATTTAAATAACGTTGCTAAGGGTAAAAAAATAAATGAACCTATTGTTTTTCAAGGTGGCGTCTCTAAAAATATAGGAGTTAAAAAGGCTTTTGAAAATATATTAAAAAAAGAAGTAAAGACACTGGATAATGGACATTTAATGGGAGCATTAGGGGTTGCTATTTTATCTAAAAGAGAACAGGAAAAAGATTATAATTTTGATTTAAATAACTTTAATTTTGAAACTTCCTCTGCTAATTGTAATAGATGTCCTAATAATTGTGAAATAATAATGGTTAAAAAAGATAAAAAAATGATTGACAGTTGGGGAAATAGATGTGAGAAAGGTGAAATAAAAGTTAGATAAAAATTAAAATTTATATAAAAAGATATTCATAAATTTTTTTATGAATGTAAAAATAAAATTTCATAACATGTATTATTGTAAAAAACATTCATTAATATAACAATGAATGTTTTCAGATTGTTGACAAATAGGTAAATATTTCTGCTCAAAGCATATCATTTTTCTTTTAATTTACTTTTTCTAAAAATTCATCATATGATAAATACCTATCAGTAATTTTACCATTTTCTTCAATTTTAATTATTCTATTTGATACAGTACTATTAAGTTCATGATCACGACTAGTAAAAATTAATTCTCCTGTGAAATTAACTAAACTTTTGTTTAAAGAAGTAATACTTTCAAGATCTAAATGATTAGTAGGCTCATCAAGTAATAAAAAATTTGGTTTTTCAAGCATCATTTTAGATATCATACAACGAGCCTTTTCTCCTCCTGATAATACATTTACTTTTTTAAATACGTCATCTTTAGAAAATAACATTCTACCTAAAAAACTTCTAAGAACAGTTTCATCCTTGATATCATAAAATTGGCCTATCCATTCTATTATATTTTTATTTTCATCATTAAAATAATTTGTATTATCTTGTGGTAAGTATGATGGTTTTATCGTTTTTCCCCATATTACTTCACCTGAGTAATCTTTATCAAGTCCCATTAATATATTAAATAAACAAGTTTTTTTTGTATCATCATCACATATTATATTTATCTTATCTCCACTTCTTACTGTAAAACTTATTTTATCAAAAATTACTTTATCACCTATTTTTTTTGTTAGTTTACCCACAGTTAATATTTCTTTACTATGATTTTCTTCTATTTTAAACTCAATAAATGGGTATTTTCTTGAAGAAGGGGTTAATGTTTCAAGTTCGATATTTTCAAGCATTTTCTTACGGGAAGTTGCTTGCTTTGATTTAGAAGCATTAGCAGAAAATCTAGCAATAAAATCTTGAAGCTCTTTTATTTTTTCTTCTTTTTTCTTATTTGATTCTTTTATTTGTTTTTGTAAAAGTTCACTTGATTCATACCAAAAATCATAATTACCAACATATAATTTTATTTTTCCATAATCTATATCTGCAATATGTGTACACACTTTATTTAAAAAATATCTATCATGTGATACAACTATAACAGTATTAGGAAAATTTATTAAAAATTCTTCTAACCAATTTATAGCATCTATATCAAGACTGTTAGTTGGTTCATCTAATAATAGCACATCTGGATTTCCAAACAATGCTTGTGCTAAAAGAACTTTTACTCTTAATTTTACAGGAATGTCTTTCATCAAACTATAGTGTAAAGATTCTAAAACACCTAAATTGTTTAATAAAGTTGCTGCATTAGATTCCTGATTCCAACCATCCATATCAATAAATATACTTTCAAGTTCTGCTAGTCTAATACCATCACTATCAGAGAATTCTGTTTGGCTATATAGCCTATTTTTTTCTTCTATTATATCCCATAACTTTTGATTTCCCATTAAAACAGTATTAATTACACTTACATCATCATACATATAATGATCTTGCTTTAAAAATGAGATTCTTTTTCCTTTCTCCAAATATATTTCTCCGGTTGTAGTATCTAGTTCTTTTGAAAGAAGCTTTAAAAATGTTGATTTACCTGCTCCATTAGCACCAATTAAACCATAACAAGCTCCATCTTGAAATTTAATATTAACGTCTTCAAATAGTGTTCTTGTTCCAAATCTTAAACTTACATTACGAACTTCTAACATATTATCACCTCAAACATGTATAATTTTACAGCAATTTAATATGAAATGCAATGATAAAAAAATTAGCTTTATTTTATATTGAAATAATTTGTATTATTAACAGTAAAAGAAAAAGATGTTAATTTAAACTGTTTCTAAGTTTATTAACATCTTTTATACTTAAGCCTGTACATTTTGAAATTATATTTATATCTACATCTTCTTTTAATAAATTAAGAGCATTTTCTTTTTTGGTTTTTTCAATTCCAAAACGCATTCCTCGCTTTTCACCTCGTTTTTCGCCTATTTCAATTCCTTTATCTTTGTAGTAATTAAGCTCTCTTTTTCTTTCTTTTTCATAATCAAATAAATTGTAAAACTCCTCACTTGTTAATAATTTTTCAAGATTGTCCATTAACTTTTCTACCTCCTTATTTTTATTTCCTATTCTTATTAGTTCTTCTCTACTTTTGGCATTAAATACCGATAATAACGTCTCTTTTAAGTTATTTCCATTATAGCATATCCCTTTATAATTTTCTACATATACATCGTATATTGTTATTCCTTCTTTTTCATATTTATATTTTTTATCTCTAAATTTAAACTTTAATATTGCATCTTTTGCTCCTTTTAATAAGGCATAATTATAGTTAATTTGAATTATATTCTTATTTTTATATTGTTCTCCTTCATTATATAAATATCCTGCTATTCTATAAATATAGGCTTTACTTTTATTTTGCACATATTCGTTATATTTACTGTTTAATTCTATATTTATTATGGTATCTTCTTTTTCGAGGAGTATATCTAGTCTATAATCTTTCTTTTTATTTCCACTATTTAGTTCTTGATCTATTAGTTTATATCGACTTATATCTATTTTTGTTGTTTCATATACTAATTTATCAAAGTAACTTCTTGTTTCTTTATTTTTAAATAAGTATTTAAATACACTATCGTTTCTTAAACTTGGATAGCTTTTCACTAAGACCTTTTTTTTCACAATCATCATCTCCTAAAATATCTTTTTAAATTAAGTCTCATTAATATTATTAGAAGT
>CANQWY010000010.1 GCA_947627675.1 uncultured Bacilli bacterium | reverse complement strand
AAGGACATACAACTCATACAAAATATTATCGCTTAAGAATGTGGGTTGATAAAGATTATGTATTATCAGATACTTCTAAAACCTATAAAGTTACTGTTAACGTCTATGGTAAAGGTCAAGATTAATTACATATTATAATCTAATTATATTGAATACATAAAAATATATCCATTTTAAAAATACTATGTTATAATATAAAAGAATAGAAGTTAAGATAATATGGAATTAATTTGTTATAATTAAAGAAATAAAGATGCTATTCAATAATAAAAAGAAAGAGGTATATTTATGGGATTTATCAAAGCATTTACAGGTGCAATTGGCGGTACATTTGCTGATCAATGGAAAGATTTTTATGCACCAAAACAAGGGGTTTCTTCAACTGCTGCTATTTTTCCAGCAGTACAACATGGAACAAACGCAGGACGAGGTGAAAATACAAGTTTATCAGAAAATATTATTACAAATGGTAGCAAAATTATAGTACCTGAAGGAACAGCACTTATTACAATACAGGATGGACAAATTACAGGAATGATTTCAGAGCCTGGTGGATTTGAATTTAAATCAGATGATCCTAATTCTCAATCTATATTTAGTGGTAATGGTCTTTTATCATCTACAATTAAGCAATCTTGGGAAAGATTTAAATTTGGAGGTCAACCTTCAGCACAGCAATTAGCATTTTATGTAAATTTAAAAGAAATTCCGAATAATAAATTTGGAACTCAGTCAGAAATTTATTGGGATGATGCTTACTTAAATACTCAAGTAGGGGCAGTAACTAGAGGAACATATACATTAAAAATTACAGATCCACTATTATTTATAAAGAACTTCGTTCCATCTCAATATCTACAACCAAATGCTCCAGTATTTGATTTCAGTGACATGAATAATGCTGCAGCATCACAATTATTCAATGAAGTTGTAAGTAGTTTGGCACCCGCATTTTCTAATTATACAAACGATCCAAATAAAGGAAATCGTATATCTAAAATTCAAGGAGATCAAATCGGTTTTGCGCAATCTTTATCAGGTGCTGTTGAAGATGCCTATCAATGGAAAAGTAATCGTGGCCTTGAAATTGTAAAGGTTGCAATTCAAGCAATTGAGTATGATGAAACTACTAAAGAACTATTGAATGATGTAAAAAGAGCAGATGCTTTATCTGGAGCACGAGGCAATTCATTTATGCAACAATCAGTAGCACGAGGAATGCAACAGGCTGGAGAAAATGGTTCTGCTTCTTCAATGGCTTTTATGGGAATGGGTGTTAATGCAGCATCAGGAGTAATGGGTAGTATGAATCAACCATCAGAAAATACTCAAAATCCATTTATTAATATTGTTGAACAACCTTCATCAATAGAACAATCTAATAATAGTAGTAATATTGAAAGCAAACCGTTTAATAATAATCAACAAGAAAATCCTTATGAAAAATTAATAGAAATGAAAAAATTATTAGATGCTGGTGTAATAACACAAGAAGATTTTGATGCTGTAAAGAAAAAGATTTTAGGAATTTAAAAATGGCAAATAGTAATTTAGATAATATTACTGATGTTAATAACGATGATTTGTCATCTGAAACTATTATTATTGAAACAGATAAAGATTTAAAAAATGGTCAAAATAAGTGTCCAAAATGTGGAGCAACTGACATTTCACTTAATGAATCCACAGGTAAATTAAGATGTAATTATTGTAGATACGAATTTGAAAGAGAAAAAATATCTGAATTAAATCAGGATATAAGCAAATTAAAGGGCCAAATTTTATCATCAGGAGCAAGAAATATTTCTAGTAGTACAAATGATGTTATTACTTTAAAGTGTTCAAGTTGTGGTGCAGAAGTAGTAATTGATACAGCATCTTTTAATCAAGCAAGATGCCATTGGTGTAGAAATATCTTATCTATTAATGAACAAATTCCTAATGGAAGTGTTCCTGATCTAGTATTGCCTTTTAAAATTGAAAGAGAGGTTGCCAAAAACCAAATAAAAGATTTTGTTAAGAATAGAATGTTTTTTGCTGATAAGAAGTTTAAAGAAGAATTTAAAACTGAAAATGTAATGGGAGTTTATTTTCCTTATATGATAGTAGATATAAATTCTCATTCAAAATTAAGTGGTCAGGGAGAACGCTTAATTAGAAAATATACTAGAGGAATAGGTGACGATGCTAAAACATATTATGATGCTGAAGTATATAATGTGGAGCGGGAATTTGATGTATCAATAAATGGACTTACAGTAGAATCGAGTTCAGATAAATTAAATAATAAGGCATCTAATAAAACTAACAATGTAATTAATGCTATTATGCCATTTGATATTGAAAATTGTGTTAGATATGATGCTAATTATTTAAAAGGATATACTTCTGAAAAAAGAGATATTAATGTAGCCAATTTAAAAAATATAGTTGATACTCAAGCTAGAGATATAGCCAAATTTTCTGCTAATAAAACTTTAAAAGAATATAATCGTGGCGTAAGATGGGAACAACAACAAGTTCAAATTAATGGACAGCTTTGGAAAACGGCTTATTTACCAGTATGGTTATATAGTTATCAACAAGTTAGTAAAGATAAGAAAGTAATTCATTATGTTGCTGTAAATGCTAGAACCAAAGAAGTTATGGGAAGTGTACCAATAGATATTCCTAAATTAGTAATGATTTCTTCTTTAATAGAAATAATTGGCTTTTTGATATTTTTATTTAGTGATTCTGATAATAATTATAATATTTTCTTTATTTTATCAGGCTTTATATATTTTATATTAATATATATTAGATATCGCAATTCAAATGCAAGACATAAATATGAAACAGAAACAAAAACAGAAATAAAAAATTTGAAAAAAAATGATATATTTTTAACTAGGAAAAATAATTTACAAAATGAGATGATAGAAGGGGCAAATAATATGATTGTCTCTGATAATAATTCTACTAGTATACTTAATTCAATATTAAATGATGATTTAGTAAATAATATTTTTAATGATTTAAATAATAAATAATTAAAAGGAATTTTATATTTTAGTATATGGGTGTTATAGTAGAAAAAATTGGCATTAAATAAAAAAAATTTATGATAGGAAGTAAGATATATACTTACTTCTTTTTAATATGATACTAGTATTTACTAGTTTATATATTCTTAAAGCTAATTTTCAGGTATATTTTTTGTAGATAAATATATAATTTTGAATCTGTAAATGAGTCTGTAAATAAAACTGTGTAAATAAAAATCTTTCCATTTCTTTTATTTTATCATGGAAAGATTTGTTATTTATGATCTTTACTTCTATCTTAATTTGTTAACAATTTAAACTATTATTTTAAAAATTTTTTTTACTTTTTCAAAGTTTTCATTTTATCAAACTTACTTACTAAATTTATTAGACAATTTCTAAAATATTCACTAGAAATTTTAGAATTCTCCATATTATAGTAATTACCATAATATAATTGAGTTAATAATGTGGTAATATATTCTTCAACTTTTTCTTTATTATCAAGTAGGCGAATTTCAGCCTTTAAGTGACATCCATAAATAATTAGATTTCTAATAGCAGAAGTATGATTGTTTTTTATTTTTTTATCACTATATTTATCCATTACATCGCATAAAGTGTATAAAATGTCGTTAATACTATTCTCTCCTATATTTATGTATGAATTATTTACAATATTATAACTTTCAAATATTGGATATAAATTTGGCTTTTTTAAATGATACTCTTCTTTGAGAATAATATTTCTAATCTGATAATATTTAAATAATTCTTTATATTTGTTGCATATTAATTCAGTTATTATTTCGTTATTTTCAGTATTATTTTCTTTTAATTTATAACTATTAATTTCCTTATCTAATTCTTCAATGAAAAGGTAACATTTATCACTTATATAATAATTATGACAGGCTTCATTAATCCAAATAGTATCATCATAAGTATTATTATTAAGAAAATCTTTAATTTTATCCTCAAATAAAACAGTATATAATCCATTTATAATTCTTATATATACCGGATTAGTTTCTATGTCACTATTATTTATAAAATAATCATCCTTTTTAACATATTCTGATACTGCATATTTAACTGGATTATTATTTAAATAATAATATTCATTAAAATTATATTTTTCTTTTATTTCTTTTAGATATTTTGTTTCAATCATGAATGCTTCTTGTAATATATTAATATTTCTTTGATATTCTAAACTGTTTGCTTTAGATTCAATTTCTAAAAGCATTAATTGAATATAAATTTCTTTTATAGAATTTTCTATCTTTACAAGTTTTATTAGTTTTTCTCTAATAGTATTAATAATAATCACCCCCCTTAAAAATAAAATTATTTTTTTACTTTCTTTTTAGTAATAATATTTTCTTTTACATCTTCAATGTATTTTTTTAATAAATTATAAATATAACTATAATTACTAAAATCTTTTTCTTTATTATAAAACAATTCATTATTTATTGTATCGATATATTCAATAACTATATCATCATCATTTATTATTTCAAATATTGTATTAATGTAACATTTATTATAAATAATATCTTCAATAGCATATTCCTTATTTTCTACAAAACTATTATTGTCATATTCTTGTATAAAATCTTCTAAAAAATATATTAAGTTATAGTCTTTAGTAAAAGTTCTTTCTCTATATTCAAAGTCAATCTTTTCTTTTCCGTAGACAAAATATAATCTAGTTTTCATTGGTAATGATAATAATTCTGAAAAATAACAATATTTAAAGGCATCTTTGTATTTTTGAATAATTAATGTTTTTGGAATATTGATATTATCAAAATTATTTTCAGAAATATATTTACTTATGTTCTTAGTCCACATTATTGATGTGTCTATTTCAAAACATGTATCAATAAAATAAGTATTTAATTCTTGTTGGATTTTATTTAAATAGCCAGACTTTATTAGTAATTCTTTATATGAATTGTCAATTATATTATTATAAAAAGAGCCATTTTCTAATTCCTTTAAGTTATATGCTATATTAGCAATAGATAATTGATTAAGTATTCTCTCATATATTAGATTGTTTTTGTATTTATCATTCTCGTTTTCTTCATAATCTTCTAAAAAGTAATTATGATCAGCATAATTTTTTACAACATAATAAACCATGTTAAGTATTGGATTATTTTCATTTTCATCAATAATAATTTGTTCTACATAATTATTACTTTTATTTGTAACATTTTCAGTATAAATAAAATATTTAATGTTATCTATAATTATATTATTTATATATTTTTGTTCAATTTTAAGAGCATCTTGAAGAAGTTGATATAGATAATTGTCTTTTAAATTATATTTTTTTTGGTAATTGTCACATTCAAAACAACATAATTTATAAAATATATCTGCTATAGAATTTTCTATCTTTACAAGTTTTATTATTTGTTCTTTAATCTTTTTCATGATATATAACTCCTAATTAAATTTTTTTATATTCTTTTTGGGGCTCGATTTCCTTAAAAATATCTGAAATTGCATTTTTTACGATTGTTGATTTTTCTAATGTATCTTTATATTTTTCATTATTAAATATTTCAGCATTTATTCTATATAAATAGAAATTGTTAATATTTTCATCTGCATTAACATTAAATCTTGCTTTTAATATGCAAATACTGTAAATTATATTAACTATAGCATTTATATAAGCGTCATTAATATTCTTCTCATAATAAAGATTTAATTTTTCATCAGTATATTCTTCAATTAAATTTTTTATAAATTCTATAATATCTCCAAAATTTGCATCTATATTTTCTATATATTCTGAATTTATAATTGCTAAATCATTAATATAATTAGGATATAAGTAATTTTTGGTATAAAAATTATAATCATTAGGTTTATAATTTATCATATAACTTATTCTATATTTATGATAAATTAGATTAAAAGTAATAATTTTAATATTCATTCTTAATTTAATAGCGTTATCTAATTCGTTAATTGTTGAGTATAAAATATCTTTATTACAGTAACAACTAACAATATTTCTATAAATATTCTCTTTTATTTTAGATACACTTTTATCTATATTACCATAATTGTCACTAATGTTTATATTATCCATATTAATTTCATAATTAGGATAATTTTTTTTATATATGTGATAAGCTTTTTCTTTTAATAATGTGTAATAACAGTCATAAATTTTATCACTTAAAGTATTTTCAATTATATTTATAATATTTTTTTCACAAGCAATCATTTGCAATCCATGAATAATTTTTGTATATATAAGACTATTATATACAGAATCTTTAGTTAAAGGATAAGATTCTTGATCCAAAGTACATTCTTCTCCATATTCTCTAACTATAAAGGCTATCGTTTGCATTAAATAATTATCATTAATTACCAAATCACTATTTTCAGTATATTCATTAACATTATTAGAATCATCAGGTTTATTATCAATATCATTATTGATATCGTTGGTGTTATCTTGTGAATTGTAAAGTTTTTTTTCAATTTCTTTAATTCGATTTTCTAATTCATTTATCTTATTATAAATATCAGGAATACTATTTAGATTTTCTTTATTTATAGGATCACTAGTATCAATGTTTGAATAAGAATCAGTATCATTTTCTTCTATAAAGATATCATGACATCCAGAAGAATATTCTAAATCAATTACTAATGAACATATATCCTTAATATATCCATCATTTCCATATTCTAATTCATAAATTTCATTTAAATATTTCTTTTCTAAGGCTACATAATCATTCAAATAATTAATAGCTATTTTATATTCATTAGAATTACTTTTTTCATTAATATCTAAATTAATTAATTTTTCATATATTTTTGCAATATTATTTTCTATTTTTACTAATTTTATTATGATATCTCTTTTTTTACTCATAAAATTGCCCCCATGAACTTATAATACCACATTTTTTGGTAATTTTATAAATAATTTTTAATAAAGTGTTCATACTATTAATAGTTTAATAAAATATAGTATTAAATGTCTCAATTTGACAAAACTATTTTTTGATAGTATAATTTATAACTGTCCCGTATAAAAGAGGTGTTTTATGATATTTTATAATGAAGACCAAGCAATTAATGCTTGTAGTAATGAACCATCCCTGATTTTTGAACTTATAAAAGATGGTTATTACGATGTAGTTGATAAGATTTTATCAAAAAAGAAAGTGGATATTAATACTAAAGATGATGCTCAAAATGATGTTATAACAAGACTTCTAAAAGCAGGAGAATATAATTTAGTATTAAAATATATGAAAAATAAAGATTGGAATGTTAATAATCAAAATTTAGATGGTAATACTTTTGCCCATTACTTAGTTACAATTAATAATATAAAAGTTACTAAAATAATTGATCAGTTAATAAAAAATAAGAATTTTATGCCAAATATAAAAAATAATAATAATGAAACTATACTAGATAAATCAATTAATAGTAGTTATATTTATACAAGTATTAAAATTTTAGAGGACGAAAGATTTAATAATATAGATATATTATCATTTAGAAAATTATATAAAGCATATATAAAAAATTCTTACTATGGAAAATATTCTAAACTTAATAATTTAGAAATAATAGTAGATAATTTAGAGAAAAAAGAAAAATTAATTCCTAGAATGAAAGAACTTCTAGAATCTATCATAAATAATATGGAATTAATCAAACAAGAATTATTATCCAATAAATCAAGTAATTTAGAATTAATAATTAATTCTTATATGGTTGCTTAGCTTTACAGAAAAAGAGTAAATATTTACTTTTTTTCTTTTTATTTATATAATACTAAAAGAAATGGATGTGGAAGTTTATGAATTTACCTGATTATAAAGAAGCTAGAAAAAGAAATAAAAATTATAAAAGAATAGATTATAATATTGATAAAAATTATATAGGAAAATATAGTGGAAAAAAGTATTTTTTAAAAACTTATGGTTGTCAAATGAATGAACATGATAGTGAAAATATAAGGGCAATGCTTGAACAAATTGGTTTTGAAGAGACTGATGATTATACTAATAGTGACCTAGTTCTTCTTAATACGTGTTCTATAAGAGAAAATGCTCATAATAAAGCTTTTGGTATGTTAGGAAGATTTAAACATTTAAAAGAAGAAAAAAAAGATTTGATTGTTGGTTTATGTGGTTGTATGGCTCAAGAGGTTGGCGTAGTTGATGAAATTATGAAAAATTATAAATTTGTTAATTTCGTTTTTGGAACTCATAACTTATATCGTCTTCCTGATATAATCGATAAAGCTATAATTAAAAATTCTCAGGAAATAGAAGTATACTCAAAAGAAGGAGATTTGGTAGAAGATATACCAGTTAGAAGAGAAAATAATTATAAGGCATATGTAAATATTATTTATGGATGTGATAAATTTTGTACTTATTGCATTGTCCCTTTTACCAGAGGTGGTGAACGAAGTAGAAAGAAAGAAGATATTTTAAAAGAAATAGAGTATCTTGTAAAAGATGGTTATAAAGAAGTAACTTTACTAGGACAAAATGTAAATGCTTATGGCAAAGATATATATGAAAATTATGGGTTAGGTGAACTATTAGAAGATGTTAGTAAAACTAATATTCCAAGAATTAGATTTACAACTTCCCATCCATGGGATTTTTCTGATAAAATGATCGACTTAATTAGCAAGTATCCTAATATTATGCCAAGTATTCATTTGCCACTTCAATCAGGTAGCAATAAAATATTAAAATTAATGGGTAGAAGATATAGTAAAGAAAGTTATCTTGAATTATTTGATAAAATGAAAAAGAAAATCCCAAAAGTGGCAATTTCAACTGATATCATTGTAGGATTTCCGGGAGAAGATGAGAAAGATTTTAATGAGACATTAGACGTTGTAAAACACTGTAAATATGATAATGCTTTTACGTTTATATATTCTCCTAGAGAAAATACACCAGCTGCTAAACTAAAAGATAATGTATCTTTAAAAGAAAAAGAAGAACGTTTACAAAGATTAAATAATTTAGTAAATAAATATTTTTTAGAAAATAATAAAAAACTAGTAGGAGAAAAAGTAGAAGTTTTAACAGAGGGAAAATCTGCTAAAAAGAAAGATTATTATTACGGATATACAAAAACAAATAAGCTTGTAAATTTTACAGCAAACGATATAAAAGAAGGGGATTTAGTAGATGTTATTATAACAGATGCTAAAACATGGAGTTTAGATGGTAAGTTATTTAAATAAAGAGTCACAAGAAAGTTTAAAAAAAATTATAGATTACATAAAAACAACAGATGAATATATAAAAGTAGATAATTTAAAAAAAATAATTGCTAAAGATAATAATTTAATGGCTACAATAGAAAAAGTAAAAGAACTTCAAAAAAAGTATATAAGAAGTAATTATGATTCTAAAATTAAAGAGCAATTAGATGAAGTAGTAAATATATTAAATAGTAATAAAGTGTATTTAGAATATAATTTTTATTTAGAAAAAGTGAATAGAATGCTTGATTTAGTAAGGGAAGAATTAAATGATTATTTTTATAAAGTTACGAATAGTGTAATAAATTAATCAAATTTTAATTATTAAATAATTTTTGTGATACTTTTCTTATTTAGTTGCATAGACTAAATTAGAGGAGGGATTATAGTGGCAAGTTATCGTGAAATTGTTACTAAGACGGTTCTTGGAAAAGGTAAAAAAACCTTTACTACAAATAATAGAAAAACAGTTGAAAATACACCTTCAACTATTTTAGGATGCTGGGTAATTAACCATAAATTTAGTGGTCAAAAAGTAGGAGAAAAAGTTAATATTACAGGAAGCTATGATATTAATATTTGGTATTCTTATGATAATGATACTAAAACTGATGTTATTAAACAAACAGATACTTACAACGAAACAGTTACTATAAAAAATAATAGAGATGTACTAAATGAAGAAATAATAGTTAGAAGTTTAAAACAACCTAGTTGTACTAAAGTGGAAATTGAAGGTAATGATATAGCATATACAATCGAAAAAGAACTAGGAATAGAATTGGTAGGAGATGAAAAAGTAAAAATAGAAACAAGTGAAGAAGAAGATCCTTGGGATGAAATAATAGATGATGTAGATGAAAAAATAGATTCTTTAGTAGATGAGAATTATATAGAAGAAGATAAATCTGTATAATTCTTTTATTTTTGAAAAATTACATGTTAATAAATATAAAATTTAATTTTTTTATAAGAAATTATTAGTAGTAAAACTATTAAATAAATGATAAAATATTTTTAATAAATATTTTATTAGGAGAGTGATTTTTTTGAAAATATTAGTTACAGGGTGTTGTGGATATATAGGTTCTCATACATGTATAGAATTATTAAATAATAATTATGAAGTAATTGGTCTTGATAATTTTAGTAATAGCAAAAGAGATGTTTTAGAAAAATTAGAAAAAATAACAGGTAAAAAAATAACTTTTTATGAAGGAGATATGCTTGATTATAATTTACTGAAAAATATATTCGAAAAGGAAAAGATAGAATGCGTTATAGATTTTGCTGCTTATAAAGCAGTTGGGGAATCTGTTAAAAAACCTGTAGAATATTATATAAATAATGTTGCAACAGTCTTAAATTTATTAAAAGTTATGAAAGAATATAGTTGTAAAAAGTTAGTTTTTTCATCAAGCGCAACAGTTTATGGAAATCCTGATGTAGTACCAATAAGCGAGGATTCTAAAATAGGTGGAACCACTAATCCATATGGTACAAGTAAATTATTTGTTGAACAAATATTAAAAGATTTATATAATTCTGATAATAGTTATGATATTTGTATTTTGAGATACTTTAATCCTATTGGTTGTCATGAATCTGGATTAATTGGGGAAGAGCCTAATGGTATTCCTGCCAATATTATGCCATACATTGTAAAAGTTGCTAGTAAAAAGTTAGAATATTTATCGGTATTTGGTGATGATTATAATACTAAAGATGGTACTGGAGTAAGAGATTATGTTCATGTAGTAGATATTGCTAAGGGACATGTGAAGGCTTTAGAAAAATTAAATAAAGAAGAAACAGGATTTTATGTATATAATTTAGGAACAGGAAAAGGTTATAGTGTTTTAGAACTTATAAATGCTTTTGAAAAAGTTAATAATGTAAAGGTACCATATAAAATAGCCCCAAGAAGAGATGGAGATATTGCAATTTGCTATAGTAATACAGATAAAGCCAAAAAAGAGTTAGGTTTTGTATCAGAAAAAACACTTGAAGATATGGTAAGAGATGCTTGGAATTATGAAAATAAATAAGAATACTGTCAACAAAAATGTGTTGACAGTATCTTTTTATTATGTTATTATATTAGCAGATTAAGAAATGGAGGGAATTTTATGGCAGTAAAAATTAGATTAACAAGAATGGGTGCAAAAGGACATCCAGTATATAGAATAGTTGCAACAGATTCACGTGCAAGAAGAGACGGAGAATATTTGGAGCAAATTGGAAATTACTATCCTTGTGATGCAACTGAAACTAAAATCAATGAAGAAGTTGCTCTAAAATGGCTAAAAACAGGAGCAATACCAACTGATACAGTTAGAAGTTTATTTAGTAAAGCCGGTATAATGAAAAAGTTTGCTGATCAAAAAAATAAAAAGGAAAACTAAAATGGATTTATTAGAATTAACAAAAACTTTAGTTAAAGCCATCGTTAAAAATGAAGAAAAAATAGTAGTGGAAGAAAAAAAAGTAAGTGATGATTATTTAGAAATAATTGTTAAAGTAAATAAAGATGATATAGGAAGAGTAATAGGAAAATCTGGAAAGACAATAAACTCATTAAGAACAATATTACAAGAAGCTAGTTTTTTGAGAGATAATAAATATATAAAACTTGAAATAGAAAAATTCTAGAGAGTTTCTTAGAATTTTTTTATTATATAAGGAGAATATAAGATGGATGATTTTGATATAGATTTAGTTGAGTTTGAAAAAAAATATACAGAATATATTATTATTGATATTATAAAAAAAGAAAATCTTAAATTTTTTTCCTTTTTTATAGATTATATAGAAAAAATTTATATTAATTTAAGTATTTGTCTAATAACACCTGTATTTAAGTTATTACAATCAGATGTATTAAATTCAGAAAAGTATAAAAACATATGGGATGAAGTACAAGATAGAGTTTATGCTGGTGTTAGACACTTAATATGTGATAGTGATATGTATAAAAAATTAGAAGAGGATTATTATAATTATCTTAATAAGTTAGTATCTTTTTTTATAAAACAGAAAATTACTGATAGTATAGATGTTGCTATATTTTATCAATTATTGTTAAGTAATGGATTTTTATCATATAATAAAAAATTTAAATATGATAATGATTTGACTAAAGAATATGCGATAAAAAATAATAAATATGAACTAGAATATTTATTGGGTGCGCGTATTTCAACAGGAGAAGCAGTATGTAGGCATCAAACATCATTATATATTGATATTCAAAATAATATTGGTAATTTTACATGGGAATTAAATGTTTTGCCAATATATAAAAAAGATTTATATAATTTTCTAAAACTAAATAGTGTAGAAACTAATCATTTAATTGCCATAACTCAAAATGAAAAATATATTTTTAGTTATGATGCAACTAATAATTTGTTTTTAGATATAATTAATGCAAATAAAAGTATAAATGAATATAAAAATTTAATATTAAAACCTAATATTAAATTAAAAAAAGAAGATGAAGACATTTTATATATAGCACCAAGTGATAAGAATAATTATGATATAGATAGTAAATTAAGTATAAATTTATTAGATAAAAGTGAATTAAATGAAAGATGTAATATGATAAATCGGCAATTTAATGAAGAAAAAGATAAAGATATTTTAAATTTTTATTTAGAAACAAGAAATCAACTGGAAAGGATTAATAAACAGATAAATGAAATATCACCTATTAAAAAAGAAAAAATTAAAAGATTAATAATTAAGTAATATTATTTATCAAAGATCATATCGACAAAATGTATGTTCTTTTTCTTTTTTTTAATCATAATTAAAAATAGGTGACTATATGTTTTAAAAAATAATTAAACTTTTAGCACCAAAAAAAATTTATATAACTGTTGAGAAATCAAGTTTAAGATAATATTTATTAATTACTTTATATTTAGTCTTGAAAAATATTGAAACTTAAACATTAACTGCTTGATATATATAAATAAAAGGTATAGAATAATTTTAGATAGAGTGATATAAGGGAGGATAATTGTATGAAATATTTAAAATATACAGTTGCATTATTTATATTTGCCTTGATGTTGTCAACTCTTGGTGTAAATGCTAAGCAATATAATATTGATAATATAACCATTCCTGTATTTAGTGGAATATGGAATTCTGGTCAAAAAGAAAAAGAAACTTTTGGACCTCAACAAATTAAAAAAATTAGTTGTACAGATAGTTTAACTGGAGATGGAAGAGTTATTCTTGCTAGAACTTATTCTTATTATGATCCGGTTGGGTATTCTTCTTGGATTGAAGTTCCTTATTCATATGCCAGTTGGGGAGCTTCTAATCAAAATGCTGGTGCATATAGACTGGAATTGAAATCTAATAAATCATTGCCAACGACAGCAAAATTTAATGGCGTTTGGCAATATTAAAAAAGTAAAGTAAAATTAATATCACTCTATTACAATTATTGGAGGAAGTATGAAAAAGTTAAGAGAGCTTTTCAAGTATAATAAAATAGTAGTAGTAATTTTAGTGATTATTGGATTTATTACATGTTTTTCCTTTTTTCAATATTTTAATGATTATTATTCAAATTCGCAATTTTTTGAAAATAAAAAAGAAACGTGTCTCATAGACAAAAATAAGAATGATAAATTTTGTTCATCATTTCCTAATGAAAAAGAATTAAAAAATTATTTAGAAGATAATGATCCAAGAAATAAATTTAAAAAACTAGATGCAATAACTTTAACTTGTGAAATAGTAGAAAACGGTTTGTTTTCAGTAATGCAGTTATTAGCACCTATATTGATTATAATTGCAGTAATAGGAAGTATTCATAAATATTTTAATTCAGGCATGTTTAAAAATTACTTAACTAGAATGAGATATAAAGATTATTTAAAAGTGCAATTTATTAAAATATTAAAAATATCTTTTATTATCCCTGTTAGTTTATTATTTATATTTATATTATCGTGTTTAATTACAAAATTTAATTTTAAGGTTGATGAAAAAGTAAAACAAATAGCGGTATATAGTGATTGGAAATATAATAATTTTATTCTATATGGAGCGATAATTTGCTTATTACAATATATTATGAGCATTATGTATGGCTTATTAGGCTTGATTAATTGTTTAAAAAATAAAAATTCTGTAATTGCATGTGTGTTATCCTATATTTTCTTTCTTATTGAATATTTATTTATATATATAGTTTTATATTCAATTATTGTTAAAAAAATTTTTAATATTAATGGTTTGGCAGAATATTTTAATATTAGTGGTTATTGGTTTTTTAATGATAAAATGAATTATGGATTATTGTTATTAATTTCATTTTTAATTGTATTATGTAATTTTATAATTATATATAAAAAAATATATAATAAAGAGAAAGTAGTGATGGAAAATGAGAAGCAGATCGCATAATTTTTTTGTATTATTAAAGTATTTAATGGACACTGAAAAATTTAAGGTTATATTTTTTATTACACTAATTATTGCACTTTATGGTGCTATTGTTTTAGGTATAGAGGCTAATAGTTTATCAGAATCTATACTTCTTATATTCCAATTTCCTATATTTAATATATTATTATTTTTGATAGTATTTTTTAATACATTATCTGTATGTTCTATTTTTTCAAAAAAATTTGACTTTTATTTAATAAGAAAAAAATCAAAAAAGGAAGCTACAAAAGAAATTATGTTTTTTACATCAATATATAATATAATTTATCTTATAATGTTATTTATTATGGTTATTAGTTTTTGTCTTCTTTTAAAAGGAAGCAATTTAAATAATCTTAATTATCTTAATTATTCTGTTGATAATAATACATATATGATATTTTATATTATAAGATATTTTTTAATATTAACTTTAATTTCTTTGCTAAATGTTATATTATATCAAAAAATTCAATGGAAAATATTATTTTTCAATTTGGTTTTTATAATGGGATTTATTCTATATCCGAGTAATAATTATATAAAAAATGCTATAAATATTATTCCTTGGAATTACTTTTCAAATGTTAATTACTCTACATTTAGTAAAGAAATAATATCTACACTATTATTTTTATTTATATTATATTTTTTAGTGATTTTTTGCTTAAATTATATATATAGAAGGAAAAAATAAAATGAAATATATATTTTTAAATGATATTAGTCATATTTTTAAAAGACAGCGAAAGATATTTATTATATATTTTATTAGTATTATTATCATAAGTATCTTTTATTCTATAGGAAAAATGGATTATAAAGAAGTTATTAGTATAGTTTTAGGAAATAATTATACTTCAACATCTTTATATATTGAAGTAATTATGTATTTATTAAACCTATTTATATGCATATATTTTATTTTTGACATATATACCAAGGATCTTAGATATCAATTGGATAATATATTTTTAAGAATGAAACCTATTATATGGATTGAAATAAAATTCTTATCGTTTTTGTTATTTATGTATATTTTTAAGTTGCTTGAATATTTTATAATTATTTTTATTATATTTCTTTTTAAACATAATATGGATTTTGGTTATATATTAAAATTATTTATAACCGATTATATATACTATATTTTTATTCAGTATTTATCATTAATGATATATATTATGTATTTTTTATTAGAAAAATTTAAAATATTTATTATGATAATAATTTTTATAATTAGTTATTATTTTCCTAAAAATATAATATCTTGTTATTCTAGTTTAACTATTATGATTATAGTATTGTATATACTATTTATAATATTAAAAATATTGTTCAAATATAAAAGTAAAAAAATAATACAAAAGGTAGGTAAAATTTAATTATGAAAATAAAATTAGAACATTTAACTAAAAAGATTAATAGTATTGAAATAATAAAAAATTTAAATATTACATTTGACAGTGGTAAAATATATGGCATTGTTGGTCGAAATGGATCAGGTAAAAGTATTTTATTAAAACTGATTTGTTCTTTTTATGAACCTTCAGAAGGTAAAATATTATATGATGATTTAGATATTAATGAAAATAATATTTTTCCTCCTAATACTCGTGCGTTGATAGAAAAACCTAATTTTTTACCTGATTTAACTGGAAAAGAAAATTTATTATTATTAGCGTCAATACAAAATTCTATTTCTGATAAAGAAATAGATGATGTCTTAAAGAAAGTTGATTTATATGATGAAGGAAATAAAAAATATTATAAATATTCGTTAGGTATGAAACAAAAATTAGGTATTGCACAAGTTATAATGGAAAACCCTAAGGTATTAATTTTAGATGAACCTTTTAATGGTTTAGATGATAAAAGTGCAAAAAAAATAAGAAATTTATTATTAGAGGAGAAGAAAAAAGGAAAATTAATTATAATCGCAACGCATATAAAAGAAGATATTGATACTTTATGTGATGAAGTATATAGAATGGATGATGGAAGTTTGAAAAAAATAACATCTAGATAAAAGTATAATTGAAAAAATGTTATTGAGCCTATTAATAAGAATATATCGACAAAATGTATGTTCTTTTTCTTTTTTTTAAATCATAATTAAGAATAGGTGACTATATGTTTTTAAAAAATATTGATAAAAGAATAAAGATATTTACATTATTTTTGTTTTTAGCATTTTTCTTGATTATTTTGAAAGTCTTTTATGTTCAAATATTTGATTATAAAAAATTATCATATCTTGCAAGTGATCTATGGAGTAGAGATTTACCAGTGGAGGCTAATAGGGGAAGAATATTAGATAGGAATGGTGAAGTATTGGCTGATAATCTTACTACAACTTCACTTGTTGTAGTACCAAATCAAATAAAAAATAAGAAAAAGACAGCTAAAGCTTTAGCAGAGATATTAAATGTTAGTTATGAAGAAATGTATAAACATGTTAGTAAAGTAACATCAATTGAGAGAGTGCATCCTGAAGGTAGAAGATTAAGTTATGAAATAGCAGATAAAATAAATGCTCTAAATTTAAAAGGAGTTTATTTAGTTAAGGAATCAAAGAGAAACTATCCATATGGTAAATTATTGTCTCATGTTTTAGGATATGTTGGAATAGACAATCAAGGTTTATCAGGACTTGAGCTTCAGTATGATAAGTATTTAACTGGAGAAAGTGGAGCTATTAAATATTTTTCCGATGCGAAAGGAAATAAATTAGATATGGCTGATATATATCTAGAACCTCAAGATGGAATGGATATCCAACTTACAATAGATATAAATATCCAAAAATCCTTAGAAAGAGAATTAGATAATGTTGTTTCAATGTTTACTCCAGATATGGCTTTAGCAGTTGTTATGAATCCTAATACAGGAGAAATATATGGAATGAGTAGCAGACCTAATTTTGATCCAAATAATTATCAAGATTATAAAACAGAAGAATTAAGTCGTAATTTACCAATTTGGGCAACTTATGAACCTGGATCAACCCAAAAAATTATTACAACAGCGGCTGCAGTTGAGGAAAAAGTAGTTGATTTAGATAATGATCATTTTTATGATGCTGGAAAAGTAAAAGTTGATACTGCTATAATAAAATGCTGGAAAGCAGGAGGCCATGGGGCCCAAACTTTTATGGAAGTACTTCAAAATTCATGTAACCCTGGTTTTGTAAAAATGGGTCAACTATTAGGAAAAGAAAGATTGTTTTCATATCTAGATAAGTTTGGTTTCGGTTCTAAAACAGGAATAGATCTAAGTGGTGAAGGAAAGGGAATAATTTTTCCTTTATCAAGTGTTGGAAATATTGAACTTGCAACAACAGCATTTGGCCAAGGGATAAGTGTAACTCCAATTCAACAAGTAACGGCAGTATCTGCTGTTGTTAACGGGGGTAATTTATATACTCCTTATGTAGTTAAAAATATTTTAGAAAAAGAAACTGGAAATGTCATAAAACAAAATGATAAGAAATTTGTAAGAAAAGTAATTAGTAATGAAACCTCAAAAATAATGAGAAGAGCTTTAGAAAATGTTGTAGCTTTAGGTGGAGGAAGGGCAGCTTATATTGATGGTTATAGAATAGGCGGAAAAACAGGAACAGCACAAAAAGTTGAAAATGGCCAATATTTAGTAAATAATTATATTATGTCATTTATGTCTGTTGTACCTGCAAATGATCCAGAAGCTGTATTATATCTTGCAATAGATAATCCCAAACATACAGCTATGTTATCAAGTTATACTACTACTCCAATAGCAAGAAGAATTTTACTGGATATAATTGATGCCCTTGATATTAAAAAACAAAAAAATCAAATAGAAAAAGAATTAGAATGGTCTGATATTCCAGTTTATGAAGTACCAAATGTAATTGGAAAAACAAAAAAAGAAGCAGAAGATCTACTTAATAATTTTACTATCGAATATGCTGGAAGTGGTGATAAAATTATTGGTCAATCACCAGATGCTGGAACTAGAGTTGAACAAAATACAGTTATAAGATTACTTTTAGGAAATTAAAATAAGTGTAAATTTATGTATAATAATATATAAAATATTTATTAAACTATATATTAGTATGTTATAATATTCTAAGTAGAAATGGAGTGATTTGATGTTGTTATTAACTAAGGCTGTTTTTGCTGTAATGATTGGTTTTTTGTTAGCAAGTTTGTTTGGTTTTATATTAATACCTTGGTTAAAAAAAATGCATGTTGGTCAGAGAATTAGTGTTTTTGTTGCAGAGTCTCATAAACAAAAAGAAGGAACTCCAACAATGGGCGGCTTAATATTTATTTTATCAACATTATTAACTATGATTACTTTACTAATAACAGATAAAGTAGCATATACTTCAAATTTAGGAATAATTTTTATAGTATTTATAGGTTATGCAATTATAGGCTTTTTAGATGATTATTTATCTATAAAAAAGAAGAATAATGAAGGTCTTACGACATATCAGAAACTATTTATGCAAGTTTTAATTGCTATAGGTTTTTTCTATATTTATATGAAAAATGGAGGGCAAACTGCTTTTACAGTTGGTACTTTACATATTGATTTAGAACTTGGATTTGTATATGGATTATTTATTTTATTTGTATTAGTTGGCTCAAGTAATGCAGTTAATCTAACAGATGGCTTAGATGGTTTGGCTGGTGGCCTTTCAGCGATAGCTTTTATTGCCTTTTCTTTAATATCATTAATGGTTGGTTATGAAGATTTAGGGATATTTTCTTTAGTATTATGTGGAAGTTTACTTGGCTTTTTAGTATATAATACTTATCCTGCTAAAATATTTATGGGAGATACTGGTAGTTTGACTTTAGGTGCCACTATGGGGGCTATTGCAATACTTACTCATAGAGAATTAACACTTGTAGTAGTTGCATTAGTGTTTGTAATAGAAACGTTATCCGTTATTATTCAGACATTATCAGTACAATTATTTCATAAAAAGGTATTTTTAATGACACCAATACATCATCATTTTGAAAAATTAGGCTGGAAGGAAACAGATATTGTTAAAACTTTCTGGATATTTGGATTAGTGCTTGCTATGGCGGGAATAATATTTGGTGTTTGGTTATAAATTATTATGATATTACTTTAAAATTAGACTATTATGTATGGTCTTTTTTTATTTGAACAAAATAATGAATGTAAAATTTAAAATTTTTTCTAAAAATAGTCGAATTTTGTTTTTTTTAATTTTAAAATATGTTACAATCATATTTAAGAAGTATAGAAGTGCAACAATATAAGTAGTATATAATAGGGGAATAATTGAAGTGCTTATAAATAGTAGGCTGAAAGGAGATTAATATTAAGTTTATATTATTATTTATAATAGTTGTATTTTGTATAATATTATTATTTATTTTTTGCTCATTAAGACTTGCTAAAATGTGTGATGAGGAAAAATTAAGGTGAAATTTTGGATAAATTTGTAAAATTAATCCAATTTGTCGATTAAATTAAAAAAATGTCGTATAAAAAATATCAAAAACGACAAAATTAGTCATTATTTTTCTTTACAATTTGTGAATTAGGCGATATAATATAGCCACAAATTAATAAAGAAGGGGAGTTTTTTATGAATAGTGAAATTTTAGGATTTGATAGAGAAATGAAAAGCAGTATTATGGGATTAGAAGAAAAGGAAATATCAAAGATAAGGGTAGAAGGCTATCATTTTATTAAACGTCTTTTTGATATTATTGTATCAATAATAGGAATTCTTTTTTTAATACCCATTACAATTATAATTAAAATAGCATATATTTTAACAGGCGATTTTCATAAAATTATTTTTACTCAAGAAAGAATTGGTAAAAATGGAAAACATTTTAAATTTTACAAATATAGATCTATGGTTGTAAACGCAGATGAAATATTATTTGAGACATTAAAAAATGATAAAGAAAAGGCTAAAGAATATAAAATAAATAAAAAATTCAAAGATGATCCAAGAATTACAAAGGTTGGTAAATTAATAAGAAAATTATCAATTGATGAACTTCCTCAATTAATAAACGTTTTAAAAGGAGATATGTCTTTAATAGGGAATAGGCCATATTTACCTCGTGAAAAAGCAGATATGGGAAAATACTTTGGAGAGATAGTAAAAACAAAACCGGGTATTACAGGATATTGGCAAGTAAGTGGTAGAAGCGATGTGACTTTTAAGAAAAGATTAGAATTAGAAAGTTATTATTCAAAAAACAATTCACTAAAAATGGATATCAAAATATTTTTTAAAACATTTGAAGTAGTATTATTTAGTAAAGGTGCTAAGTAAAATAATAATAATATGTATTTTTTAGAAAGATGATATTTACATCTTTTTTTATTATCCAAAATATCTAAAATTTAATCTATCCAAATCTTCAAAGGGCTTTTCCTCATTTTTTACGATTTTTATCTATTGAAATTTATTTAGTTATTTACTTTAATGTTCTAGTAGATTATAATAATTATTATAAGTTTCTTTGAGGAGGTTTTTGCTAATGAAAAAAATTGAAACTAATTTAAAAGATTGTTATATTTTAGAACCAAAAAGATTTGGTGATAATCGAGGCTATTTTTCTTCTATTACCAAAGAAGAATTGGAAGAATTAGGATTTAAAGGATTTTATCAAAAAAGCGAATCTAAAAGTGTTAAAGGTACGGTTAGAGGATTGCATTTTCAAAAAGATCCATATTGTCAAGCTAAAGTTGTTTATTGTACTAATGGTGCTGTACTTGATGTTGTAGTTGATATGAGAAAAGATTCTGAAACTTATGGGCAATACACTTCAGTTGAATTAACACCAGAAAATGGCAAGATGTTATATGTACCTCGTGGATTTGCTCATGGTTTTGTAGCTTTAACAGATGATGCTATATTTAATTATTTTGTTGATAATAAGTATATGCCACGTATGGAAGGTGGTATTGCATGGGATGATAAAGAAGTTAATATTCCATGGAATGATACTTTTAATCAATATAATATAGATATGCCTTTATTATCAGCAAAAGATAGTAATAGATGCACTTTAGAGCAATGTGATGCTAAATTTTATAGAAGACCTAGAAGATTTTTAGTAACAGGAGTTACAGGACAATTGGGTTATGACATCGTTAAGGAATTATATGAGCGTGGAGAATACGATGTTTTAGCTTTATCTAGTAAAGATATGGATATTACTGATATAAATCAAGTTATGAATATTGTAAAGAATTATAAACCCGATGTAATTTTTCATTGTGCTGCTTGGACTGCTGTAGATAAAGCAGAAGTTATGCCTGAGGAATGTAAAAAAGTTAACATTGAAGGAACTAAAAATATTGTAGATGCTTCTTTAGAGGTTGGGGCTAAAGTTATTTATACTTCTACTGATTATGTATTTGATGGTACAAAATATATACAAGATACTTATTCAGAAAATGATAAAACTCATCCAATGAGTGTTTATGGTAATACTAAGTATTTAGGCGAAGAAGAAGTTAGAAGAAATCCCAATCATTTTATTACAAGAATTTCTTGGGTGTTCGGAATAAATGGAAATAATTTTGTTAAAACAATGTTGAGATTAGCCGATAAACTTGATAAATTAAATGTTGTTGATGATCAAATTGGAAGTCCAACTTATACAGTTGATTTAGCAAAAACATTAGTTGAAATGTCTTTTACAGAAAAATATGGTACTTACAATATAACTAATGAAGGATATTGTTCATGGGCTGAATTTGCTAAATATATTATGAAAGTTAATAATAAAAATTGTATTATCAATCCGGTAACAACAGAGGAATATTATGCTGGAAAAGATATAAGCCTAATTGCTTATAGACCTAAAAATTCAAAATTAGAAAAAAATAAATTAGAAAGTGCTGGCTTTGAACGTTTGCCTGAATGGCAAGATGCAGTTGATAGGTATTCAGAAGAATTAAATACAAACAAAGTTTATAAATATAAGAAAAATTGATGATCTTAAATACTAGTTATTTTTGCTAGTATTTTTTATTGCAAATTTTCCTTATCTTTTATAATAATACTTATTTTAAAATATTACTATTGCTTATTCTTTTTTAGTTTACTTTTGCAGTTTTGTTGTTAAATCGTTATACTATCAAATTGTTGAAATACTTGACATAAATTAAGATTTCTTATATTATAGTGTAAATTTAACAGAAATAAATATGTCAGTCTTAATAAAGCTAGATAAAATAAGTGCTTATTTCTTAAAATTTAATAGAAATATAAGAAAATCAATAAATAAGAAATGTGTAACAAATAAAGATTAAAGTTATAAATTATTTTTTCCTAAGGAAAATTAACATATTAAAAAATATATGAAAAGGTTTAATATAATATTATTTTTAAATAAAAATTGAAATTATTTAACAAATATGTTATAATAAGCTATAATTTTAGTTAACATGTTTATGACTATCAAAACTTATATAAATAAAGGGGGAATATATATGTTTTGGAACAAAGATAAAATACCTAATTTAAAATTAGAAGATGATGAAGATTTATTTAGAGAGGACGATACTGCTACTTTTAAAGAAGTAAAAGAGGATTTTACTTCTTTAAACGAAGAAACATTAAATAGTAATGAAGAAGAACAAATAACTGATGTAATAGAAAAAAATAGAAAGATTAATATAGTAATTATTAATAAAGTAATTAATATTATTTTAATTGCAACATTAATTGTTAGTTTATTAGTATCTATCGATATAATATGTGTATCGCGCTTTGATAAAGGCCCTTTTTTTGCCATAAAAACAAAAACTTATAATGATGGTGGAACTAAAGAATATTATGGACTTTTCTATAAAGTAATAAAATATAAAGAAAAAAAAGGAAGAGTTGATAATGTAATAGGTTCGTGGGATATTTACTATAATAACACTCCAATTAATGTTGATATGTTAGATTTATCACTATCATTTAATAATAATTTAGATAAATCTATCAATTTATATATGGATAAATATTTAAAAGTAGAAGGGGAGATATCTAATATAAATAATAGTGAGATAACATTAAAATATAATGATGATGAAAATAAATATAATACTATTTTAAAATGTAATATGTTAGAAAAAAGTAAGAAATACAAAAAGAAAGATAAAGTAAAAATAGTAGGAACTTTATATAATTATTCTAACAATAATGTAATGGAACTTTATATGAAAAACTGTTACTTTAAGTAAAATACTTATTAAGAAAGTAGAATTTAGAAGTAAATTCTTTTTTTCTTTAAAAAAAAAACTAGTTGTGATATTATATATACAGTATATACAGTTGGGAGGATTTTATGGAAGACAGATTAAGTAAAGAAGAAGTTTTACATGTTGCATATCTTGCTAAAATTAAAATAAAAGATAATGAAATGGAAAAATATCAAATTGAGTTAAAAACAATTTTAGATAGCATTAAAAAAATTAAAGAAGTAACAGGGTATGATGATGAAATTTTAATTGCTCCTTTTAGTGAAGATGCTAGATTAAGAGATGATGTTAACAAATCTAATGTTATTGTTAAAGATATATTAAAAAATGTTCCTCGTCATAGTGGAAATTATATAGAAGTGCCGGTGGTTATAAATGAGTAGATATTTAGATAAAAGCATAATTGAAATTAATAAAATGCTAAAAGAGAAGGTAATTAAACCTATCGATTTAGTAGAAGAAGCATTTGCTAGAATAGAAGAAAATGAAAATTTGAATGCATTTATAACTTTAAATAAAGAAGAGGCTATAGAAACTGCTAAAAAACTAGAAAATTTAGAAGTTGATAATATATTATTTGGAATTCCTATTGCTATTAAAGATAATATTTTAACGAAAGATTTGCGAACTACTTGTGCATCACATATGTTAGATAACTTTATTCCTATTTATGATGCTACTGTTATCTCAAAATTAAAAGAAAAACATATGATTATAGTGGGTAAAACAAATATGGATGAATTTGCTATGGGATCTACTAGTAAAACTAGTTATTTTGGTGCTCCTCATAATCCTTGGAATTATAATAAAATATCTGGTGGTTCTAGTGGTGGTAGTGCCGTTTGTGTAAGTTCACGCATTACACCATTTGCTCTTGGTAGTGATACTGGTGGTAGTATTAGACAACCTGCTAGTTATTGTGGAGTTGTTGGTATGAAGCCAACATATGGAAGAGTGTCACGTTATGGTTTAGTTGCCTTTGCATCAAGTCTTGACCAGATAGGGCCATTAACCAGAAATGTATATGAAAATGCTGTTTTATTAAATGCAATTGTAGGAATGGATAATAACGATTTAACATCTGCAAATAAAAAAGAAGAAGATTTTACAAGAAAAATTGGCGAAGATATTAGTGGCATGAAAATCGCTATCCCTAATTATTTTATGAGTGATATTGTTTCTGATGAAATAAGGGAAAAAATCAGAAGTATTATAGATATACTAAAACAATCAGGTTGTACTGTTGACTATATTGATATTAAATATTTAGAAAATGCTGTTTTATTATATCAAATTATTGCCATGGGAGAAGCAAGTTCAAACTTAGCAAGATATGATGGCATTAGATATGGGCACTCTAAAGAAAATCCAAAAGATATTGATGAATTATATTATGGAAGTCGCGAAGAAGGTTTTGGTGATGAAGTAAAAAGAAGAATAATGGTAGGTTCTTATATTTTAAGTGGAGATAATGCTAAAATTTATTATGATAAAGCTATGTCAATTAGAAGTGATATCAGAACAAGCTTTCTAGAAGCTTTTAAAAAGTATGATTTAATAATAGGACCTACAACAACTACAACTGCTTATGGTTTAGATGTTGAAGACCCTAATCCGTTAAAAAGTTTTATGGATGATGTATTAGTAATACCAGTTAATATGGCGGGCTTACCAGGATTAAATATACCTATAGGCTTTTCAAAAGATAATCTGCCAATTGGAATGCATATTATTGGAAATGACTTCGATGAGGCAACTATTTATAAACTAGCAAGCTATATAGAAAAAAAATTGAATTTGGATTTAACACCTAAAGGATGTGATAAAAGTGTCTAATTATATACCAACAATAGGAATTGAAATACATGTAGAATTAAAAACAAATACAAAAATATTTTCTGATTCTATAAATGGTTATGGAATGGGTGCTAATACTTTAGTTAATGAAATAGATTTAGGTTATCCTGGTACTCTTCCATTAATAAATAAGGAAGTTATAAATATTGCGATAAAAGCATGTAAAGTTCTTAATTGTAAAATAAGAAAAGAAATGCATTTTGATAGAAAAAATTATTTTTATCCAGATAATCCGAAAAATTATCAAATAACTCAGGCTAGAACTCCTATTGGTTATGATGGTTATGTACAAATAAATGTAGATGGCGTAGATAAAAAAATTGAAATAGAAGAGATGCATATAGAGGAAGATACTTGTAAAAGTGCTCATAGAAAAAATGTAACTTTACTTGATTTTAATAGAGCAGGTGTACCTTTAATCGAAATAGTTACTAAACCATGTATTTCATCTGCCAAAGAAGCAATGCTATATATAGAAAAATTAAAAGAAACGCTTCTTTATGCTGATATATCTGATTGTAAAATGGAAGAAGGATCATTAAGGTGTGATTGTAATGTATCTCTAAGAAAAAATAAAGAAGATAAATTAGGAGTAAAAGTAGAAGTAAAAAATATAGGTTCTATAAGTAATGTGGGTTTAAGTATTGAAAAAGAAATTGCCCGTCAAAGTATTTTATATGATAAAGGTGAGATTTTCAAAGAGCAAACAAGAAGATTTGATTCAACTATAAATGATACAGTACTTATGAGAATAAAAGAAACGGGAAATGATTATAGATATTTTCCTGAGCCTGATATTCCTTATATTCACTTAACAGATCAAATGATTAATGATGCACTAAAAAATATTCCTATTCTTCCTGATGAAAGAAGAAAAATATATCAAAAGAAAAACATGTCTAATATAAATATTGAAAAAATTATTGCTAATAGAAGTTTAAGTGACTATTTAAATGATATGTTAGATACTGATATAGATTTTCAAGTAGCAAGTAACTTATTACTAGGAGATATTTCATCATATTTAAATAAAAATAATAAAAATATATTTGAAACAAAACTTACAAAAGAAAAGTTTATTGATTTAGTATCAAAAACTAAATCTAGGATTCTTACTAGTAAAAATATAAAAGATATATTAAATTCTGTATTAGAAAGTGATAATTCTATAGATGAAATTATATCTTCTAATAATATTTCTAATATTACTGATGATAATGAATTAAAAGATATTATTTCTAAAGTTTTAGTAGAAAATGAAAATAGTGTTAATGATTATATAAATGGTCATGATAGAGCATTTAAATATTTAATGGGGCAGGTAATGAAAATGTCTAAAGGAAAAGCTGATCCTCTTATTGCAAGTAATTTATTAAAAGAATTTCTTATTAAAAAATAAAATTGCTTAAGTTTTAGATATTGTGTATAATAGTATATAATAGGAGTTGAATAAGGTAATGAAAAATAAAACTACTAGAAATATAGTAATTATAGTTATAATTTGTTTTTTTGGACTTTGTATTTGTCTATATCAATTAGTACTTAATACTAACTATGATAATAAGGCTATATATGGTGATAGATTAGACGGAATTGATAGTGTTAAAATAAGTAGTAAACTAAAAAAAGAAATTATTAAAAATGTTAATGATACAACACTTAGCAAGGAAACAAAAATAAATATACAAGGTAAGATTATTAACGTAACAATTATTGTTAATGATGACGTTTCAATAGAAAATGCTAAACCTTTAGCAGATAAAGTGTTAGAAAAATTAGGAGAAGAAGAAAAAAAATTTTATGATATACAAGTATTTATTAAAAAAGATAATGAAGATGAAAAATTTCCAATTATAGGTTATCATCATCCTAAAAAAGAAGGTTTTTCTTGGACTCTAGATAGGTAGGAGATAATATGAAAAAAAAACTTATAATTATAATACCGATTATTATTGCAATAGTAGCTTTTATAGGAGTTTATCGTTATTACAATAAAGAAGATAAAACGACAACTCTTACAGTAGTAGAAAAAAAGTGGGTAGAAGATAATAAAGATACTGTAGTTGATTTTGAAGTTATTAATAATTATCCTTTATATGGTATGAATGGAGAAGGTGTTTTTTTCGACTTCTTAGATGATTTTTCAGATAATATTAATTTGGAATTTAATAAAATACCTTATTTAAAAGAATCTACTCCTACTACCAATAGTTATAGGATAAGAATTTTAAATAATGAAGATAAAATAACAAATAATGATTTGTTACTATTTACTGATAGTTATGTAGCAGTAGGTAAAAAATATCAGAGAATTAATTATATAAAAGATATGAAAAATTTAACTTTTGGAGTATTTAGTAATGATAGTGAAGAAGTTAGTTATTATTTGAAAAGTGGAACTAATTTATCATTTAAAACTTATGATACAATTGATAATTTATATGCTGCACTTGACAATGATGAAGTTAATATGGTTATTGTTCCAAATATTATGTATTTAGATAAGACAATTAATTCTTCATATTCTATTAATTATTATTTTCCTGAAATGACTAAAAAAATAGTTTTAACATTAAGTGAAAGTAATCCAGAGTTAAATAAAATTGTTGAAAAATATTATATAAAATGGAAAGCAACAAAATATGTTTCAGAATACAATGATGCTTACTTAAATTATTATTTAGAAAAAAATGATATAAGTGCTAAAAGCAAAGCAAGTTTAATGTCTAAAAATTATGTGTATGGATATGTTGAAAACAATCCATATGAAGTAATGCTAAATGGAAGTATAAAAGGGATAGCAGGAGAATATATTAATAGATTATCTAGACTTACTGATATTGAATTTGAATATAAAAAATTTAAAAGTAAAAAGGAACTAAAAAAGGCGATAGAAGCTGGAGATATTGATATTTATTTTGATTATTACAATTATAATGATTCAAAATATTTAGCGACATTGTCAACTTTTGTGGAAGAATATGTTGTTTTAGGAAAACAAAGTGATGATTATATCATAAATTCTTTTGAAAGTCTAAAAGATAAAGATGTTATGATGATGAAAGATGATTCTTTATATAATTACTTTTCTAATAATTCTCGCAGTAAAATAGTAACAGTAGATAATGTTAAAGATTTCAAAAAAAATAATGATAAATTAATAGTAATTGATAAAGAAATATATAATACGTATAGAAAAACGATTTTTAAAGACTATGAATTATTATATTTAGATACTATGATGAATGATTATAAGTTCATGGTAAATGAGAAAAATAAAGATTTCTATAACTTATTTAATTATATAATAAATACTAATTCATATTATAATTATAGAAATAGTGGTATAGATTCTTTACATGCTTCACTATTAGAAGATGCAACTTTGGAAAAAATATATATTTTTGTTTTAATAATAATCTTTTTACCAGTTATAGTTGTAATTATATTATATATACATTTAAAACATAAACATAGAAAGAAGAAAGTTACTAAAATAGATAGACATAAATATACTGATATGTTAACATCACTAAAAAATAGAAATTATTTGAATACGAAAATGCCAGAATGGGAAGAATGTAAAGTATATCCTCAATCTATTGTTATTGTAGATTTGAATAATGTAAAATATGTAAATGATAATTTTGGACATGAAGCAGGTGATAATTTAATTATTAAGGCTGCATCTATTCTTGTTAATACTCAACTTGAAAATAGTGAAATTATCCGTACAGATGGTAATGAATTCTTAATATATCTTGTTGGCTATAGTGAAAGACAAATTGCAACGTATACTAAAAAATTGTTTAAAGAATTGAAAGAATTACCACATGATTTCGGGGCAGGTGTTGGATATAGTATAATTGAAGATGATATCAAAACACTTGATGATGCAATTAATGAAGCAACACTTGATATGATTACATCTAAAGAAGAGTTGAAAAAGTAGAGGTGTCGATATGGAGCAAGTTAGGAAATTTCTTAAAAAGGCAATTAATATTATTTCAAGACCTTATATGAGAATACTTCCAGGTCAGCTTGCTTTTTTTTGTATTATGTCCCTTATTCCTTTATTAGCATTAATCGGTGCAATTGCCAATTATTTTTCATTATCATTTGATTCTATAAAAGAAATTACAGATTTTTTACCTATTGATATATTTAATTTATTTACATCAAATATATATGGAGAAGGATTAAATTTTAATATAGTTGTTTTCTTTGTATCTACTTTTCTTTTAGCATCAAATGGAACATATTCTGTAATAATAACTGCAAATGAGATATATAATTGTCATGATGAAGATATTATCAGTAAAAGAATTAAAGCAATTGCAATGACTTTCGTTTTTGTAGGACTATTCTTTTTCTTATTAGCAGTTACTGTTTTTGGAGATTATTTTTTTCAATTTTTAAGCCAAATATCTCTCAATAAAAAAGCAGTTACATTTATTTATTCTTGTTTTAATTATTTGAAAGTGCCTTTATCAATAGTTTTAATATATTTTAATATAAAAGGATTATATAAGATGCTTCCAAATAAAGAGCTTTCTAACAAATCGACTACTTATGCAGCATTATTTACAACTATTGTTTGGATAATAGGAACTGAAATATATTCTATTTATTTTAAATTTTTCTCTAATTATAATTTATTTTACGGAAGTATTTCTAATATAATAATGTTAATGGTTTGGGTATATTTTTTAGCATATGTCTTTGTTCTTGGAATGGCTTTAAGTGCTACTTATGATATTGATAATAGTTAATAATATAAATATTTTATACGAAGTAGTAAAATGAATTTAAATTCTTATAAAATATACTTTAGAATAAATAACTTATATCAAAACTAAATTTTTTATGAAAATCAAAGTACTTGAAAATAGGAAATAGATGATGTAGAATTTAAGTATAAAATAGAAGGAGAAAGAAAATGGAAAAAAGAAAAGATATATTGTTAGTAATACCCCTAATACTAACAATAGTTCTAATGGGGGGGGGTTACTTACGCCAAATATAGTAAGAGTATAGAAACAAAAAAAGAAATAACAATAAAAACAGGGACAAGATATATAGGAATATATGGAGCAGACAAAGAAAATATAGAATTAAATAAGGAATATACATTCACGATAGAAAACAGAGGAGCAGAAGATGCAAGTTATAGACTATATATCGAGAATATAGAAGATGTTAATATAAGTTATAGTTATACAAAGAACGGAATAACAACAACCGGAACTTTATCAAATAAAACAATAGACGAAGCCAATTTAAAGGTAGGAGAAAAAGTACAGATAACAATAACATTTACAGGGACAGGAAGTTATAAAGGCAAACTAAAAATAGAAACAAAAGATTATTATAACAATGAACCAAATGCTCCAGTGCTAGTAGGAGATATGATTCCAGTAACATATAATGGAACAAACTGGATAAAAGCAGATGAGAAAAATACAAATAATAGCTGGTATAACTATGATAAACAAATGTGGGCGAATGCTGTAACGATAAAAGATGCAAATAAAAGAGCAGAATATAAAAATGCAACAGTAGGAACAACAATAGATTTAAGTTATGTAAACTTAATGTTAGTATGGATCCCAAGATATAGTTATACACTAAAACAGCCATATGGCTACCAAATAAGTGGAGCATCAACCCCAAGCCTTAATACACCCGGAGCGTTTGATATCAAATTTGTAAGAACAAGTACAATCGAAACTGGAAGCGGAAAATATAGTGGAGAAGAACCAACAGGCTATTTTACACCCTCATCATTTTGTTGGGGCAATAGTTGTGATGTAGAGTCAACGAGGAGTAACTCAGAAAATAAAGAATTACCAGGGATCTGGATAAGTAAATTTGAGTTAACTGGAGCAATAAGTGCAATAACCTCAGTACCGAATCAAACAAGTATAATGAGTCAAAAAAATAAAGCTTTCTTTGATGCAATAAAAAATCAGTTCACTACAAATGGAGAAACAAATTGTGGTTTAAGTGGAAATTATGATACCCATATGATAAAGAACACGGAATGGGGAGCAATGGCATATTTAAGCCAAAGTAAATATGGCAAATATGGCAATTCAAATTATACAAATGCCAATAAAGAGATTTACATGAATAATTATAGTGGTTATCAAACAGGATGTAGTTCAGGAGCACCTGGAGTAGGTGAATATGGTACTGGATCTTCATCTACATGCTTATATACATATGAAAAAGAGCCATCTGGAACTGGAGCTAGCACGACTGGAACTATTTACGGAATATATGATACATCAGGAGGAGCATGGGACAAAGTCATGGGAAACTTAAATAATAGTGTATCTCAATCAGGATTTAGTACTAGTACTATGCCAGAAAGAAAGTATTACAATTTATATACAAGTGGTACAGGAATTAAAGGAGATGCGACAAATGCCGATGGAACAGCAGGGTTTTATGGAGATTTTCAAACATTTTCAAATTCTTCCTACCCTTGGTTCTATCGTAGCGGTAACTATTACTCTGGTGTTGTCGCGGGTGTCTTCAGCTTCATCGGCCACACTGGTGGTTCTCATGCCGACTCTGGTTCACGCCTTGCTCTTTCAACTTGGTAAATAAAAACAAAAAAAATTATCAATAACTAAAATATAACTGATAAAAAAGTTATATTTTTTTTGAAAAAAATATAAAAAAAAAGAAAATCACTTCTAATAATATTAATGAGACTTAAATTAAAAAGATATTATAGGAGATGATGATTATGAAAAAAAAGGTC
>CANQWY010000009.1 GCA_947627675.1 uncultured Bacilli bacterium | reverse complement strand
AGAAAGTAAATAAAAACGGGTTAAAAATTCCCGTTAATGTTTAGTTTTTTTTAAGACATTTTCAAAAATTATTGACACTATTTTTTAGATAAAAATTTATATATCAGAAAATTTAATGTAATTAATTCTTATATTTTTTTTTAATTTTTTGTTTGTTTCTTTAGAATATATACTTTCTATTATATTATTAATAACTTTAATTTCTTCATATGATAAATAGGAATTGTATACTAAACTGTTAAATATTATACTCTTTTCATCAAACTTATTATAATACTTTTCTAACGCTGTTAAATTCCTTAAAAATTTAATCCGCGAGATTATAAAACTTTCAAATGTGTAATTGTCTTTATCCAAAAATTCTTTATCTAATTTATTGACTATTTCTTTATCTAATATTTTTTCATCAATAAAATTTCTTGCTTCATTATCTAAAATATTAATAATATTATTATCAACATATTCATAAGTATGACTACATAAATATTCATCCAGATATACATCCTTTATAAAATAATTTTTTTCATATAATACTGTTTTATCTAATCTGTTTGATTTCATTACATTACTACCGATTAAATTATTGATATGTACCCTTTTTATAGTATTTATATTATCTTTTCTTATATATTCAGGACAATTCATTATAGTTTCACTTAATCCTTCTTCTATAAAACTATCTATTATATTTAAACATCTACTATCACTTAAAAATTCAAAATTACTAAATAACTTATCTTTAAAATTTATCTTATACAATTTAACCATATATAAATTTTTTCTTAAAAGTTTATAATCCAACTCTCCTAAATCAGTATTTAATAAGACTTTATCAAGATTTATATTACTATCTGATAAACTATTAATATTGTTTAAAAAATTAATCTGATAACATTCATCATATAATATCTTTATATGTGAGTTAATATAACTATTATTAATATATTCTTTACTTATTAAGTTAGATACTTTCTTTATGCTATCTACACTTGAATTACACAAAACAATTTCTAAATTTTCATAAGTTAATCTAATTTGATTATTATTTAATTCTTCTAATATCTTAAGTAAGTCCTGATAATTCATCGATAATATAAAATTTCTTTTTTCTTCTATTTCATCAAAATTATAGTTATATTTTCTAAATAAATCCTTTATTTTTATGTTATTGCTATCTGTATGTAAATTTTTATCTATATATTTACAGTTATGAGTAATTATATATATTAAACATTCATTTAACAATATCTCATCTTTAATTATTTCCTGCAACTTTAATATATCTTCTTCTGAAATAAAATCTTTTTTTAATATTCTCTTTAATAATTGCTCATTTTCTCTTTGTTTATTTAAAACTTTATAATAATCTTTTTTTAATTTAGAAGCCTTTTTCTTGTATTCCTCTAATTTTTTCGATATAAAATTAATATTATATTTTACTAAACTTTCAATTAAACATATATAAACTATTGGAACAAAATCTGGTTTATTTCTTAGTTTTTCTATACTAATAATTTTATATTTGCTAACTTTTAAAGCACTATATTTAAGTGTTGCTTTATCCAACTTAGGATAATCACCTATTTCATTACATAAAATCTCAAAAGTGGAATAAAGATCAATAATTGCATCATTTTTTAATAATTCACAAATATTTTCAACAATAAGTTCATTAACTTTTATTATAAAATCAGAATTATTTTCAGCTTTTTCACTAAATAAAGATTTTATTAATAATTCTTTAATGTCATAACTATCTTTATTTTGATTATAATTTTCAAATATTTTTTGTACTAAAAAGTATTTAGCTTCACGAGAAAATGTTTTATCGGCAAAAAATAATTTTATTAAATAACACCTTTTATCAGCCTCTTCAATTGAAAAATCATAATAAACTAAAAGCAGTAACTTAATAATATCGTCTATACTAAAAGAATTTAATTCAGTATGTAATTCATTTATTCCCATATCAAAAAATAAAAGACTATAATTTATTGTTAATAACTTTTCAGTAATAAAATTTATATATTTATATCTATTCTCTATTTCTTTATAATCAATACCTATATCAAAAACTTCTTTATAATGTTTAAGTATCTCATCTATTTCCACATTCTACTCCTTCTTTAGGATCTTACCTTTTACTAAAATATCATCAACTATATCTTTTATTTCAATTATTTCATCATCTATTAAATAAGAATTATTAATTAAACAGTTAAATACAATACTATCTAATGAAAAAGAATCATAATCTTTTAAAGCTTCCATATTTCTTAAAAATTTTATTCTAGATATTAAAATATCATTAATAATGTATAATTCTCCAGTTTTATTTTTATATTTATTATCTAATGTCCTTACTATAGTATTTTCTTCTAGTTCATTAGATATTTTATTAATAACGCTTTTATCAAGAATATCTTTAATATTCTTATCTTGGTATTCAATCGTATGACTACACAAATATTTATCTAAAGATGAATCTTCTATAAAATATTTTTCAGCATATACTAATTTAGAATCTATTCTATCTTCTTTTAAAACTTCACTATTAATCAGATTATTAATATGAATCCTTTTTATCATATCTTTATTCTCTTCTTTTATATATTCAGGATGTTCCTTAATTACAAATAATAATCCTTCTTCTATAAAGCCGTCTATTACAGAAAAACATTTTGGATTAGTTAGAAATGAAAAATTATGAAATTGTTTATCTTTAAAATTAATATTGTACATATTATATATTTCCAAATTTCTTTTTAATAAGTCACTATCTATTATTCCTAATTGAACGTTATTATTAATTAATTGTAAAATATTAATCTTCATAGATAAGAAATAATCAATATTTTTTAAAAAAGCGCTTTGGTACTCAGAATCACATAATAATTGTATGTTATTATTAATATAGCTATTATTTAAATACCCTTTACTAAATAATCCTTTAATATTACAGATTAAACTAATATTACCATCTATTAAGACTTTTTCTAAATTTGTATTAGATAATAATATACCATTTTTAGAAGTTACTGATAATAATTCATCTATTTCATCATATCTATCTTTTATAGATAATTTTATTGTTTCATCAAGAATATCATAATTATAATTATATTTATTAAATAAATTTCTAAACATTATTTCTAATTTATTTTTATATTTATTATTAACAGAAAATTTTGTATTTTTTAAAATATATATTAAAATTTCATTAAATAGAGTATCATCTTTAATAATATCTTTTAATTTTAATATTTCGAAATAAGCTATATATTCTTTTTCTAAAATACTTGTAATCTTTAAAATATTATTATCTACTTCTTTTAAATAATTATTATTTTTTTGAGCTTTTTTGATATAAGATGAATAATTATATAATTTATCCTTTATCATATATTCTTTTTCTTCATAGATTTTTTTAAAAGAACTAATTAATTCCTCTAATATACAATTAGCCTTTTTATTTTTTATAATACTTTCTTTAGAATATTTCATAACTTTAGAGTTTTTTATTAAAATATTCAACTGTTCTTTGCAATTAAACATTTTATCAAAAATATCAATGGTTTCTTTAAAATCATTATTTTTAGAAAGATTAATAAGAATATTCAAATTATTCTCAAAATCTTTTACAAAATGCTTAGCCATAAATAAAATAACATCAACAAATTTTGATAAAAAATTCTTTTTTTTATTATTACTTTCTTCTTTATCTAAATATCCAATATTTTCTACTAATATTTTTTTATTTACATCATAACTTAAAAGATCTAGAATATATGCTGTCATTTTGTTTAACTCATCAATACTAAATTCATATTCTATTAATAAATACAATTTAATAATTTTCTCCAAATCTATATTTTTATATGCTTCTAATAATTGTAATCTATCTTTTATTGATGAAATATTAGAATAACACTTTTTTATATCATCATATAAACTTTGTAACAATTCTAATTTTTCTTCTATTAAACAATAATCTATATAACTAAAACTATTTTTATACTTCTCAATTATATGTTTCATACTTTTTTTAATTCCTTTATTAGTTTTTTACTTTTTGTTTTTAATATATTAATTAATAATTCATCATCCTTTAAGTGTTCCTCAAGTAATGTCTCTCTTTTTTCTTTTAAATTTGTTTTTATTTCTTCTTTAACGGACTGATATTCTCGACACCTTTTATCTATATCATATCTATATTTCTTACTGGAAAATATTTTTTTGGTAAACAAATAAATTATAATTATCGTAGATTGATCTATTTTATCAAAAATTAGTCTCTGTTCTGATGCTCTAAGTTCATATATTCCAATCTTAAGTTTTTTTATTGATTTAAACTTCTGTTCCTTAAGAGATTGAATTAAATTATAATATACATCATATTTATCGATATCCTCATCTAATATATCTTTTAATACTAAATTAGTACCCTTATATTTAAAATATAATATATTTAGATTTTCTACTGGTTTAAGTTCTATTTCTTCTGTACAATAATTATTTACAATTTCTAATTTATCTTCAGTATTTTTTATACATTCCAAAATATAATTTTCGATATCTCTATCTTCATTATTTTTAATATTTCTTAGCATAGTATTATATTTATCAATAATTAAATACAAATTACATTTTAATAAATTTATTTTTTCTGAAAAATAAACATCATCTTTTTCAGGTAAAAATAATTCTATATCGCTGCTATTTTCAAGTAGTGAAGAATCTATTGTAAATTTATTTTTCCCTTTATCTATTTTATCATATTTCTCTTTAGATTTTTTTTCATTATGATTTACTACAAATCTTTCTTTATTGCTTTTTTCAACCTCATTATTAATACTATTGGCTATTTTATTATTATTCATAATTATTTCAAGAAGTAAATCGTTTCTTCCTTTAATATCTAAATCTTTATACATAGAACTATCTAAAATAGCGTCTATATCTGAAAAATAGCCAAATTCATCTTTAAACTCGTCCACTATAATTCCCCCTTGGTTTAATATTATATCATAAAACCATAAATATAATATAAATATTAAAAAAAATAATTAAACTCTAATTACTTTTTTATCTTTATCTTCTTTATAAATTATGGCTTCATTGATAAAATAATTCATTAATTTTAAAGCATCTTTATCATATTCAACCATCTTTTCAGGATGCCATTGCACACCTAAAACAAATTTTTTTTCTTTCATTTGAATTGCTTCAATAACCCCATCTGGTGCTACGGCAACTATATCAAATAAATTATTAGGAAAAGCTTGGATTTTATGATAACTATTTACTTCTATTTGTTCTTTATCAATTATTTTATAAAGTAATGAATCTTTTTTAATTTTTACTTGGTGACAATATTTTTTATTAGTATCATAATGATTTATAGAAGAATTTATCTTTTCTAACTTAAATTCTTTTTTATAATTAGACATAATCTGCATACCTAAGCAGACACCTAATATGGGTAAATCTCTTTTTAAAGCTAATTCAAATACTAAACAATCATATTTTGAATATTTATTTCCTCCTGGTAAAAACAGCCCATCACACATATCTAACCAAAAGTTTATATTTTTTATTTCTTCATTTGTAAAATCTGGATATTCATCAAATTTAGTTTTGGAATAATCTAAATTTTTAGGAGGGCATAACAATAATGGTTCTCCTCCACATTCGATAATTGCACTCCGTGCTGTATCATATATATACTGAATTGAACGATTATCTTTTGAAATATCAGTTCTCATCATTATACCAATAATAGGTTTTTTCATTAAAATTCCATCCTTCTTGAAACATATTCAAATACTTCATCAACTTTTAGAGTTACTTGTTTCATAGTATCACGATCTCTAACAGTTACTGTATCATTATTTATAGTCTCATCATCAACAGTAATAGCAAATGGGGTCCCTACAGCATCACATCTTCTATAGCGTTTTCCAATGCTACCAGTCTCGTCATAACTAACCATAAATTTATTTGCTAATTTAGCATAAATCTCTAAAGCTTTTTCGCTATGATATTTTTTATTTAGCGGCAATACTGCAACTTTATATGGTGCAAGAGCAGGAATAAATTTCATCACTTCTCTTGTTTCCCCATTTTCTAATTTTTCTTCACAATAAGAATTATCCAATATTGCTAATAATAATCTATCACAACCAATTGTTGATTCAATTATATAAGGAATATATTTTTTTTCAGTATCAGGATCTAAATATTCTTGCGCTGTTTTAGAATATTCTTCATGACGAGATAGATCATAATCAGTCCTATTATGTGTACCATTTATTTCTCCCCAGCCAAAATTAAATTTATATTCTATATCACAAGCTTCTTTAGCATAGTGAGCTAATTTTTCGTGATCATGAAATCTTAATTTTTCTTCTTTTAACCCTAAATCTAAAAAATATTTTTTTGCATATTCCTTAAAATAGTCATATATCTCAGAATCGTTTCCTTTCATGCAAAAAGTTTGATATTCCATTTGTTCAAACTCTATTGTTCTAAAAGTAAAATTCCCAGGAGTTATTTCATTTCTAAAGGCCTTACCAATTTGTCCTATACTAAAAGGTAGCTTAGCTCTCATACTTCTTTGAACATTTAAGAAATTAACATATTCCCCTTGAGCATTTTCTGGTCTTAAATATACTTTATTTTTTCCGTCTTCAATTACTCCTCGATGAGTTTCAAACATCAGATTAAATTCTCTAATATCGGTAAAATTACTTTTACCACAATTTGGACATGGAATATTATTTTTCTTAATATATTCCATCATTTCTTCTTTTGTCATAGTATCTGCAACAACCATAGGATCAAACTCATCTATTAAATTATCAGCTCTATGTCTAACCTTACACTCTTTACAATCTATTAGTGGATCTGAAAAACTAGCTACATGACCGCTTGCTTCCCAAACCTTAGGATGCATAAGAATTGCAGCATCTATTTCATACGCATTTTTTCTTTCTTGAATAAACCTCTTACGCCAAGTATCTTTTATATTATTTTTCAATCTACTGCCTAAAGGCCCATAATCCCAAGTATTAGCAAGACCCCCATATATTTCACTTCCTTGAAATATAAAGCCATATTGTTTACAATAATTAACCAATTTTTCCATTGTTAAATTTTCCATTATCTATCCTCCTTTATTATAAAAAAGATTCTATAAATATTTAAGGACGGTCTACACCGCGGTTCCACCTTAATTATTCTAATAGAATCACTTTTATATATATAGCTAGAAGTTTCCAAGCTTCATCATCACTTCATATTTTTTATTATATTAAATATAATCAGAAGTTGCAATAGAAAAAAACAACTTTTCTTTATCTTTATTATTACTAGAGTCAATAAAAGTAACTTTACCAGAATTATTAGATAACATTTTCTTATTTTGAAGAATTCGTTTTACTTGCTTACTTACACCGATACTACCATCAAAAAAATTAACATTTCCCAAAACAGATTTTATCTCATTTTTTATTAAAGGATAATGAGTACATCCTAGTATTACATTTTCTATATTAATATAATTTTCAAATTTATTTGTTAAATAAGAAATTATTTTTTCTTTATCACCTTTCTCAATTAACTCTGCTAAGCCCTGACAATTACATATCACCATATTATTATTATCATATTTTTGATACAGTTCTATAAACTTTCTACTATTTACTGTTCCACTTGTTGCCATTATTATTGTTTTACTATTATCTTCCAAATCATAAACCATTTTACAGGCAGGCTCTATCGCAACTATTGGGACATCATATTTTTCTCTTAAGTATTGCTTACATATCGCACTAGCTGTATTACAAGCAATTACAATTATTTTACAACCTTTATTAATTAAATATTCAACTATATAAGATGTATAACTTTCTAATTCTTCTTTTGATTTATCACCATATGGACAATGAATAGAATCCGAATAATATAAATAATTTTCATTAGGTAATATTTTTAAAAGTTCTCTTAAAACTGTAACTCCTCCAATTCCCGAATCAAAAACACCTATCATTTATTATCACCTACTATTTTAGTATATGTTCTTTTAAAATATTTTCTATTAAAAACATAGTTGTGACCTTTTTCTTTTAAATCCAAAAAAACTGTTTCCATAAATTTATTTATTTTAGGATTAATCATATAGGAAAATCTTTTATTTTCAATTAAAAAATAATCATAAGGATCGCTATCAGTATATTTAGTACCTTTATATGTCATAGATGCTGCCGTTCTATCACAAATCATTTCTACAGCATACTTATATGGCATTATTGCAATATTAGGACTTGCTTCATCATACCAATATTCAAAGTGATGTTTATTTTTAGCTTTATGATGTAACCAACAAATAGAATAACCATTTTCTTTTCTACAATTTATTATAGGACTATTTTTACCATTATAATATTTTATGCTTTCCGATAATTCTGTTTTACTATACTTTGATAAATCGTGAACAAGGCCTCTAAAAGGTATACCAGATTTAAAGCATAATATAAATACTAAAAACCTATGTTTATTAACTGTTTTAATATGTTTAGAGAAATTCCCCATAACAAATCACCATTTCTATTATAACATAAAAAGCAAAAGTCAGATTTAACTTTTACTTTTTTAGATATATTATTTACTAAATATTGATATAGCATCATTTATAGAATCAGTACTACTTACGCTTTCAGCTTCTACATAATGGTCTACTACATCTTCCTTTATTGCTTGTTCTACTTGGATTTGTTTATTAATTGCATCGTTTATCATATTATTGCTTGTAATTTCATCAGTATTATCTACATTTTTATAAGATCTAAGAGATTCTAAAATTTCTATAATTTCATCAATAGACAAATTCCCTTTTGATGTATCGGTGTGATCTTCTTTTGATATATCAGCAGTACTTTTAGACATAGAATCTGTATTAACAAGTTCAATATCATCTACTATAATATTATCATTTTTTTTAATATTTACATTATTTACGTCATCAACAATTATTTTTTCTTCTTTTAGATTTGAATTGATAAATGTGTTTACTAGTAAAAGAATATCATCTATATTCATTCTATTATCTAATATATTATTAAATAGTTCAGCAAATTTATCAAAATTTTCGTTAACATATGATTCTCTTATAATATCATCAGTAGTCATTATATTATTAACTGCTAATTTCTTAGTTTCAAAATAGTATTTATTATCTATAATTTGATCTCCAACTAATGAATATTTACCTTCTTCATCTAAGTTTGATTCGAAATTATCCTTATTATAAAAATATTTTTGCTCTGCTGCTAATTTTTCTAATTCTTCTCTTTGAATTCCATCTATTATTATCTGTTCAAATGTTTTGGCACTACCATCTTCATTATATGCAAAATCATTTCCATATTTGCCAATATATTTATAAGCTTGTTCCATATCCTCACAATGCATACCATCCATTACAATTTGTTCGATCGTCTTTTCTTGACCATCCTCATTGTAGGCAAAATTATCTCCATACTTCTCAACAAAATATCTTGCTTTTTCTAACAACTCATTTTGTACATTTTGATTATCATCGTCATATTGTTCCTCTTCATCTATATTTTCATTATCCTCAGATAAATCATCAAATGTATATGGATATTCTTCTAGATAATATTTCCTTATAAATTTCTTTGGTTTTCTAAGAACCCAAGTATATTTTTCAAGTTCAGGAATTATATTGTTACTTAATTTAATTTGTTGATTGTCAAGGTCTTCTATTAATTCTACTTTTCTATTTGTTAAATTCACTTTTTGAGTAATATCATCAGAATACTCTGTATCATATGTCAATACTTTGTTAATTTTTTTAAGCTCTTTTTTATCATAACGAATATTTTTTTTAACTTCTTTAAGTTCCTTTAAAAAAGATTTATAATTCTTTTTAGCTAGTTTTTTATACTTTATTTTAAAGAAAGGAACTAAAGGTAAGCGTTTTCCATACTCTTTTCTTAAATTTTTCTTTTCTTCTTTTTTTCTAAATAAAATCATAATATTCCCCCTATCGATGAGCATATTATAACATAATATTAGTAAAAACGCAAGTAAATACTTTATATAAAAAAGCAACATCAAGTTGCTTAATTTACTATTGGTAGTCTGTACGGAATTCGAATCCGTGAATGTTGCCTTGAGAGGGCAATGTGTTAAGCCACTTCACCAACAGACCAAGTAATGCCTTCATTTAAAGACATTTAAATTGTAACATAGATATATTTTTTTGACAATAAATTTTGCAATAATTTATATGCTTCTTTTATTTTATTCTTTTCTTTCTTTTATAATGTCATTTTCTTTTAAATTACCTATTAATAATGATGATTCCTTATTATGTCTTTTATAATTATTGTCAACCTCTTTTTCATTGAAATTAGCATAGCAATATTTACAATAATGTTTACATGTATTATAGACACCTATATCAACCATTTCAACACAATTACAGTTCTTATTATTTCTTCCACGCCATGTTTTAAATTTTGTTTTGCCGGATAACTTAAAAGCAAGATTTCTTGACAAGCAATCATCCTTAATAAAGCCATATTCTAGTAATCTTATTTCTTCAGAACAAGTCTGAACAGTCATATTATACTTTTTAGCAATCTTAGAAAAGTTTTGGCCTATTTTTATATAATCATCTTCTGTAAAACTCTTTATATTTAATATTTTACTATTTACTTGAACATTTTTATAATCGTCAATAAAAGATACTATTATTTTCTTAACATAACCAGATAATAAAGAACAAAGTCTATTAAAAGCTTTTATATGATAATTTATATTATATTTAGGACTTAAAAAAATAGGATCATATCTAATATAAATATTGTCCATTCCAATATTATTAGATATTTTTTTTACAGATTCTATTATCTCTTTTTTAGAAATGACATTAGGCTCAATATCTTTTTTATATGGTGTAATTGTTACTTGAAAAATAATAGGTTTCTTTATTTCAGATAAATATTTTATCATTGGAATAGGATTTTTAGTACAAAAAATTATTGCATCAACTGACTTAAAGTATATTCTACTTACTTGGTTTTCATAAAAGGGATTTCTAACATCTACAAAGCCTTTTCTATATCTATTTATAAACCATTCAGAATAAAAAGCTACTATATCAGTTCTACCACTTACATTTAAAAACATATTAATAATAATTCTAAAATCTGAGATAGAATCTATTTTTGATAAAATTCTATTCTCTTTTTAAGTTCTTCTTTTCCAAGTATTTTTAAAATATCATAAAGATTAGGAGTCTGTAATCTTCCTGTTATAACATGTCTTAAATTTTCACAAATAGTACCTATATGACCTTCATATTTAGTTTGATTTTCTTTATATTCTTTGACAGTAGAAGCGTAATTATTTTTTTCAGCAAATTTTTGCATTTTCAAATACCATTCATCTTGAGTATCATTCTCGTTATATATTTCTAAATAATTTAATAAAATAGTACAATTAATATTCTTTTCTACACAATCATAGGTATTTTTATTATAGAACAATTCAGAAAACATATAACTTGATTCTTTCTTTATATCTTTATAAGTTGCAATATCTTTTCTAGGTCTTTTCCCATTTCTTTCAATATCTAAAAATGAAACCAAAATATTTTTATTTGAAAGCATTAGCTCATAAAAAACATTATCATGATTTTTATAATATTCTAAACTTTGATTATATATTTCTAATGCACTAAGCCTAGAAAAATAAGTTCTACATATATTATTCAATTTATCAGTGTCAAAAAGTGTACCACCAGTCGGCATCTTCTTAAATGAAAATTTAAAATCTAAATATGATTTATCACTATTTTGTAAATACCATTCTTCAAAATTCGTATTAATTATTGTTGCTAAGAAAAGTTTTACAGCTTCAGGTGGTATTCCCTCTTCTTTATAAAAACTAACCGAAAATTCAGGATCTTTTCTTTTACTTAATTTTCTTATATTGCCATTTTCTTTTTTAGTAAGTGGAGCATAATGAGCATATTTTGGCATTTTAAATCCTAGAATCTGAGCTAATTGTAAATGTTTCGGATAACTTGGTACCCACTCATCCCCTCTAATAACAGTTGTCGTATGCATTAAGTGATCATCTATTACATGGGCAAAATGATAAGTAGGAAGACCATCTTTTTTCATAATTACTTCGTCAATAATATTTTCTGGAAGAGTAATATCTCCCTTTATTAAATCGTGTAATACAATTTGCTTAGACATATCACCTGGAGATTTTATTCTAATTACATAGCTATCACCATTTTCAAGATGTTTTTTTACTTCTTCTAGTGAAAGATCGCGATCTGTTGCATAATAACCATAAACACCTATAGCTTCTTTTCGTAACTCTTGGCCTTCTCTTATTTCCTGTAGTTCTTCTTTACTCATAAAACAAGGATAAGCTAATCCTTTTTTTATTAAATCTTTAATATATACTTGATAAATTTCTTTACGTAGGCTTTGAACATATGGCCCATATTTTCCTGATGAAAACGCCCCCTCAGATGGCATAATCTTATAATCAGTTAAAGTTTCTTTTATCAATTCACTAGCATTTTCAACAAGACGTTCTTGATCTGTATCTTCTAATCTTACATAGAAAACACCATTACTTTGAATGGCAAAAATATAATCTAAAAAGGCACTTTCTAAATTACCTATATGCATAAAACCTGTTGGGCTTGGTCCAAAACGTGTTACTTTTGCTCCTTCTTTTAAAGTTCTTTCAGGATATCTTTTTTCTATATCATCTGGAGTTTCTTTTATATTTGGCAATATTAATTCAGCTAGATAATTTCTTTCTTCTAAACTCATATAAACCTCCATTTTATAAATAAATTACTAATTTAGATTACTTATTAAGTATCTATTTAACATTATATAATTTATCATTTATAATTTTAAAAGTCAATAAAGACCAATTATTATGATTATTAAAATATAGTATTATCTTTAATATTTTATACAGCATTTTCCAATTTTTATAATAGGTATCTATTATAATTAATTTATAATCTCTCTAATATAATATATTGAAAGGAGTTATATTCTTATGTATGTGTATGGATATCCAGCTTTTTGCTGTCCAGGATATGGATATGGATATGGAAATGGAAATAATAGTGATAATACAGGAACTAGCTGGCTTTGGATTATTATAATAATATTTATACTCTTCTTCTTATTTTGGGGTGGCGGAAATAGAAATAATGGAAATTTCTAATTTTACCAAAATTAAAATGTGTCCAAGCACATTTCTTATGTAAACTATAAATAGTAATTGCTAATTGGCTGCTCCAGCTAGATTCGAACTAGCGCATAATGCGGTCAGAGCGCACTGCCTTACCACTTGGCTATGGAGCAAACTAACAAATTAATTTTATCGCAAATACATTTATTTTACAACCCCTAAAAATAAAGAGACTACTATTTCTCAGTAGTCTCTATTTTTTTATATAACTTTTTTCGGTATTCTTAGTAAGAGTATCTTCAAATAAAGAAACACCTACTTTTCTCATTGCTTCTAATACTAAGCTATTTATAATTGAATATTTTTCTACTTTTTTTAAAGATTTCTCAAAAATTTTTAATTCACCATTCTCCATAATTGGAGCTAGAGTATTAAGTGCATCACTACTAGCGATTATCTCTGGAGATTGAAGATTAAATGCTTGAGTCATAAATTCTTTAATACTAGAAGCTATAATTTTAAATTTTCTAATTTCTAAATGAATTTTGTCTAATTGTTTTCTTGATACATTTTGGTCTTTTGACTTATCTATGTCATTAATAATGCTTATGATATAATTTATATCTTTTCCGTAAAAATTCGGAATACTCATTAATTCAATATATTCATTTTTATCAGTTACATCATACAAATAATTTCTTAAATTTGGAATAGCACTATTTTGGAAAGCAGCTGTACTAGTAGAATAACTACTTTGCATTTCAACTCTTGATAACATTGAAACAAATAAATCTATATTCTTCTTTTCTAAATTTGCTTTTACTCCAATTAAGTTTCCGTTAGTATCAAAATAAACTATTTTTTTAATATTATTTTTATTCATAATAATTCCTCCCTTTTTTCAAGACGTGTTATAGTATAACACATAATTAGCATATTAGCAAACTTTTTTTGAAAAAAGTGTCGAATTTTGTCGAAAAAATATAATTATAATAAAAAAATCTGTTTTTACAGACTTTCTATTATAACTATTATTTAAATTCTTGAGTTGCTTCTATTCTTAGTGTCTTTTTAAATGTTTTGCTTGTAGCTTCTTTATTAAAGTTATCTTCGTCTAACCATACTCTTAAAGTATAAGTATCTTGACTATTTTCTGTTTCAAGAGTACCAGTAGTTAACTGTAGTGATGTAGAATTACTAACTGGAGTTAAAGAATTTATTAATGCTGTAGTAGCAGTACCACTATTTTTAGTTAAACTATACTTAACATATTTATCATCTAATTTAGTTTCACCACTATCTAAGTTAACATCATCAAGATAAATTGTATAATTTGATTTTACATTTCCCTTATTAGTAATAGTAAAAGTATAAGGGGTTGAGGCTAAACCTTCACTATCACTAATTGGAACATTATCTGTCAAAGTTATAGTACTACTTTCAGTATCACTAAATTGTAAATTCAGTGTACCTGCTGTTATACCTATACTATTAGTACTACTCTTAGTAACAGTAAGCCAAGCATAGCTTGTCCCAAGAAGTACAATACCAACTAAACATATAACTAATACTAAAGACATAATCTGTTTCTTATCGCTATCTTTTAAATTTTTAAAACTAAATTTATCATTCATTAAAGTATCACCTATCTTCTATCTATATATAATATTAACACAGATAGTTTTAACTTTCTACTAAATTTTCAATTTTTTCTAATATTTTTTTGCTTTTTAGGTAAATACCAGTATATTTCTCATAATATTCTTGTAAAAATTCATTTAATTCCTTCATATTATCTTTTTTTATAGCCAATTTTGTAATCTTATCTATATCAACATAATAAAACATTCTAATTAGCTTAATAGTAATTTCTTTAACAATATATTGATTAGTTAAACACTCTTTACAAAGAAAACCACCTACATCACTATTTAAAGTTATAATATCTTTGGTAGAACCACAAATACTACAATTATCAATATTAGGTTTTACTCCTAAATAATCTAAATATTTTATTTCTACAATACTTGTTATAATTTCTTCATTAAATCCATCATTTATTTTTTGAAGGCTACTCTTTAAAATATTAAAAATATTATTATTATCAGACTGTTTAATTACTTGATTAGTAAGTTCTAATATGTATGTAGCATAGCTTATTTTACTTAAATTTAACAATATATTTTTATAGCTGTCTATTATATCTACACTAATTAAAGTAGACAAACCATTTTCTTTATAATATATATTAAATTTAGCATAAATCAGTTTTCGACTTACTCCTCTTAATTTACTTTTAATATTTCTACATCCTCTGGATATTACAGCAATCAAATTATATTCTTTTGTTAAAATATTCAATATTTTACTAGATTCACTGTAATTAACTTCGCTTAATATAATTCCTTCAACACATTCAATCTTTGTCTTCATCCTCTTCACCTTTAAGTTTTAAATAAAACAAATAATACTTTATATTCCCTGTTTCCTTAAATAAACGCCAAGATAGCTCTTTCATAAAAATCACCTCTATTAATATAATGGTAACTTTTATATTTTTTTATTCATCTTCCTTTAGCCCTAATTCAATTAATAACTTTTCTTCATCACGCCAATTTTTCATAGTTTTAACATATGTCTCTAAAAAAACCTTTTTACCAAAAAAACTTTCTAAATCTTTTCTTGCTCTTATTCCAACTTCTTTTAATAAAGACCCTCTTTTACCAATAATTATCTTCTTTAAATTTTCTCTTTCTACTACTATTAAAACACTTATATTTATAATATTCTTTTTTTCTTTAAAATTTTCCGTATAACAAGTTATAGTATGAGGTATCTCATTATTTGTAAGTTCTAGTAATTTTTCTCTAATAGTTTCACTTGCTATAAATTTCTGAGACACATTTGTTAACTCTTCTTCACTAAAAATTTTATCTTGTTCACTTAAATATTTTTTTATAACTTTTTTTAATTCTTCTATATTATTTTTTTCTAAAGCTGATATTGGAATTATTTCTTTAAAGTCGTACATATTTTTAAAGTCATCAATTAATTTTATTAACTTTTCTTTTTTTATTTTATCTATCTTATTTATTACTAAAAAAACGGGAATTTCTTCATTTTTTATTTTATCAAGAATAAATTTATCACCCCTACCTATACCTGTTGATCCATCTACTAGAAACAATATTAAATCAACTCCATCTGTATTAGTATAACTTTTTTTATTTAGCATACTATCTAGTTTATTTATAGGTTTATGGATACCCGGTGTATCTACAAATATAATTTGACTATCTTGATCATTATATATTCCATTTATAATGTTTCTAGTTGTACCAACCTTATCACTTGTAATAGCAAGTTTTACACCTAAGATTGAATTCATTAAAGTTGATTTTCCAACATTAGGTCTACCTATTAAACTTACAAATCCTACTTTCATGTTAAATTCTCCTCTATTTTTCTAAATCAGTATTTGAAAAGCTGTATGGTGTTAGATCTCTTACCGTAACTTTTTTTTGCTTATCTTCATAATAGATAACTATTTCCATATCCAAATCACATAACTCTACTAAGGCTTGTCTACATATAAAGCAAGGATAAATTTCTTTATCACTTCTGGCCTTTAAATGTATCCTTTTAAAATCTTTTTTTAAATACCCATTACTAATTGCACTATATATAGCATTTCTTTCCGCACATATCCCAGCAGCAGGAGAAGCAGTTTCTACATTTACTCCATAAAAATAAGTACCATCTTTACATTCTAATATTGCTGCAACTGGATAATTGAAATATGAACTTTGACTTCTATTTAATAATAAATCTAATTTTTCTTTCATAAAACACCTCTTATATATTAAAAAATTCTATAAAATATGGATAAAATATAATAATTTCACCAATCAGAGCAAAAATACTCATAATAAATGTAGCTGCGCTTCCAACATCTTTAGCTTCTTTAGCAAGTGGATGTATTCTAGCAGTTGTTAAATCAACATTTGCTTCTATTGCAGTATTTAATAATTCTATACATAAAATTAATCCCATTAAAATAATAGTAAAAACCCATTCATATCTATTTATTTTAAAAAATATTCCTAATAATACAACAATACTACTCATCACAAAATGAATAGTTAAGCTTTGCTCTTCACTATAACCTTTTATTAAGCCTTCTAATGAATTCATTATACTTTTTTTTATTTTTCTAATTCCAAACTTCTTATTTCTATGAAACTTCTTACCTAGTAATTCCATATTCTTCTAAGACCTCCCTTTGTTTTTGGAACATAATTTCTTCATCTTCTTTTTTCATATGGTCATATCCTAATAAATGATAAAAACCGTGTACTGCTAAAAAACAAATTTCTCTTAAAAACGAATGATTATACAAAACTGCTTGTGCTCTAGCTTTATCAAGACTAATATAAATATCTCCTAAAATATTTACATCACTACCATTCATAACCAACTTATCATCGTTAAGAGCAAAAGTTATAACATCTGTTTCTCTATCAATATTTCTATAAGTTTTATTTAAATTATGAATATAAGAATTATCAACTATTATTACTGAAAAATAAGTATTTTTTAATTTTTCTTTATCAAGAGCATACATTAAAATTTCTTTTACTTTATCCAATTCTTTAATATTTTCATTAGTTAAATTATTTATTTCTACCTTATTCATATAGTTCTCCATTCTTTATTATATTAAACTTAAAAGTCCAAGTAAAAATATAGCAGTAATTGTATTTAAAAATATTTCATTTTTGAAAAATGATGGTACTATATCTGATATATTTTTAAAGAATAAATAAAAATTAAATCCTAAGAAACCTCCAATAGTATTTAATATAATATCATCAACATCAAAAACTCTTCCTATACTCATTTGAACTAATTCTATAGTAAGAGATATAACAAGTGTTAAAAATACAATAAGTTTTGGATGATCTTCTTTTAAATAAAAAGCTGCAAAAAAACCATAGGGCATAAACAATAAAATATTTCCTAAAACATTTTTTAGAAATAATCTACTACCTATTTTATATCTAAAAATTTCTTTAAAAGGAACTATATTATTAGTTGACCAACTAACAACATCGCCACTAGTAACTATTTGGAAGAGTTCTAATACATAAATAATCGCAATTAAAGTAAACAATTCTTTATAAAGAGTAAAATGAAGATTATTTCTTATTAGATATGCAATTCTTAGGCTTGATGCTACAACGACACTTACTAATATCATAGGCCAAGTTGATGATATAACGCTATTTATAATACTACTCATCATCTTCCTCCTTTTTTAATTCTAAATTTTCTATTTTCTGATATGCTGTAATATTTTCTTTAACCTTTAAAAATACCTCTACTGTTATTGTACTATCATTAAGCGTTTTTTTCAAAACTTTTTCGAATATTATATTTTTTTTATTAAATTTATCTTCTGCAAGTTCAATAGCTTTTTTATCAATATTATTTATGTTGTATATTTTATCAGATGATATTTTTTCTTTTTTAGTAACAATTGAGAAGCCAATAGGTAATATTTCATTTCTAATTAAATATTTATCAGTTCTATTATATTCTTTATATTTATTAAATTCAAAAAACAAATCTTTATTTAGAAATCTAAAGGCTAAGACTTGCTTTTCTCTTCCAGTTTCTATTTCTTCATGATACTTTATTGGAATTTCGACTTTTACATTATACCATACTTCTCCATATACTACTCCTGTTGCTTTTATTTTATTTACTTCGTCTTCTTTATTTTTAATTGTTCCACTTATTATTATATCTCCTTTTTTTACGTAATCATATTTTTTCTTTACTATTTCACCATTATTTGCCTGTATTTTTAATATCATACCATCTTTTTTAGCAATTATATCTCTAGGAGTATTATCATTGGAGGTTATTTTCTTTTTTCTTTCTTCAACGTTAACTATATACTTGGTACCTATTTTATCTATTTCTAACCATTCAATTTTATTTTTTTCTTTTTTTAAAATTTTTTCTTTTATTTTTTCTTTTTCTTCATAATTTTTGGTAAAGGTATATTTTTTTATACCATATTTTTTTAAATCATCATATATCATATTTCTAATTTCTTTTTTTGGATGTACAACTTCAATTTCAAATATTATATTTGATAATGTTAAAATTAAAAAAAGTCCTATTAAAAAAAATAGTAGCAGATAACGATATTTATATACTAAATATTTAATTTTTTCAATTCCAAATCTATTTAGTACTTTTACTTTACAAGTTGTTTTCATTTTCTTTATTTTATTAAAATCATTTTCATTTACTATTATTATAAGTCTATCATTAGTTTGATTTATATAATATAACTGAATCTTATTCTTTATTAAGTTATTTAAAAAATATCTAAGAGAATATCCTGTTATTTGTAATTTATATCTATCCATTTTTTACCTCTATTACATTTATATTACCAGTAATTAATAATTCTCTATCTAATAATTTACTAATTGCTAAATTATTACCGGTTATAACAATTTTCTTATCTTTAATAGCAATAACCATTTCTTTATCGTTAATTTGGATTAATTTATCATAATTTAGAATATTTACTCTTTCGTTTAAAAGAGTTAGTTTAAATTCATTATTATCTATATATTCTCTTAGATATTTATACATATTCTTCACCAATATAATCATATGATTAATTAGTTTATTTTAGAAAAAGAAAAAGTTTAACTTTTTTATAAGATAAACTTTTTGGTAAAAATATAACTTAACCTTTTATATATCAAAGAGAGCCTACCAGGTAGCTAAAACAAGGCGCGAACCAGAGTTGATGTTAGCAGAACCATTGCCGTTACCGAAGCGGAAAACACCAGCGCGAACACCATCGGAATAGAGACCGCCACAGGTAAACCAAGGGGCAGAAGAAGTTATAAATTCTTGATAATCTTCATAAAATCCATTCGTTCCTTCTGCTTTTGTGGCATCGCCTTTGATTCCCGTTTCATTTGTATATTTATTATAATATTTTCTTTCGGGCATTTGTTCAAATCCTGATTGTCCCTTTTCATCATTGTAATTTCCCATAACACGTTCCCAGGCTCCTCCCACAGTATCGTAGATTCCATATATCGTCCCGGTTGTACTGGCTCCGGTTCCATATATTGATGTTCACATGTATCTGATTTGTTTGAATTACCGCTAGTTCCACTTCCTGGCGCTCCTTTACTACATCCTGTTTGTAATCCACTATAATCATTTATATAAATCTCTTTATTAACCCCTGTATAATTTTTATTACCATACTTGCCGTATTTACTTTGACTTAAATAGGCCATCGCTCCCCATTCTGTGTTCTTTATCATATGCGTATCATAATTATTTCCATTAAAACCATAATTTGTAGAACCATTTGTATTATTCATTTGTGTTTGAATGGCATTAAAGAATGATTGATTTGTTTGATTTGTTATGCTCGTTTCGTTTGGTTTTGATGTTATTTCAGTTAATGAACCAGTCATCTCAAATTTACTTATCCAGATTCCAGATAATTCTGTATTCTCATTACTTCTTTGACCTTCATCATCACATGTGTTGCCCCAACAAAAACTTGATGGTGTATAATAATATCCACCTGGATTATCTACTGTATATTTGCCGGCTCCAGTATCAGTTGTACTTGTATTCACAAACTTAATATCAAAAGCTCCTGGGGTATTTTGATTTGGAGTAGTTTCTCCTATTTGTGTTCCATAATCTCCTTTTAAAGCATATGAATATCTTGGGATCCAGACCCACATTGTGTTTATATCAGTCATCTTCACTTCTGTTCCTATTGGTGCGCTTTTATATTCTGCTCTTTTATCTGTTTCTTTTATCGTTACGGCATTGGCCCAATTTTGATTTTCGTAATTATAATAATTATTTTGATTAGTTGGGGATTTTACCCATGTTTTATTTTTTTCATCCCATACTACTGGAATCATATCTCCTACTAATTCTGGTTTATTGGCATTTGATGTGTCTTTTCCAAATTCTTTTAAATATCTTGATGTTACTTTTACTCCATCACTTCCATAGACGTTTACTTTTATGGTAAAGTGCTTTGATTCCTCTGTTAATTCATAACTCTTGCTTACCCACATTCTTAAGCGATAATAGTATGTTGCTGTTGTACTTGTACTTCCTGTATCTAACACCATTTCCCCTACTTTCGCTCCAAAACTATCTGCTTCTTCTAATGGGACATATCCTGTTACTTCATTTGATACTGCATTATAATTTGCTTTATCTGTTGATCTTTCTAAATAGATCCTTACTTCATTATTTTGTAATGTACTATCTGTTTGTTTTTCAGCAGTTACTTCATAACTTATTGTTGTATTTCCTACAATATTTATTTGAACTGTGAAATCAAACATTTGGTTATCATCTTTTAGTTGCTTTCCTACTTCATCTTCCATTGGTATGGCATTACTTAGAGTTATTCCATTATCTCCTTCTGTATATACCATTGTTATTGTTCCTGTTGTTATGGCATTTTCTACTTCTCCTTTTCCTGTGTAATTAAATGCCGCATAACTTATTCCTAATACCATTACTACTAATATTATTATTCCTAATATCGTTAATGCTACTTTTTTATTTTTTTCTTTATTCATCATAAACACCTCTTACTACTTATTATGAGTACTTTTTTTATTATTATACTCATATCTTATATTTAAATTTTATCTTAATTTAAGGGTATTGTAAATAACTTATTTAAATATATTTTATTAATTTATATATTAACTACTCATTAATCTGTAAAATTTTGTAAACAAAAAAAAGATAGGTTATCCTAACTTTTTCCTTTTCACTTAAAATAAAATTTATTTTATAAACATTGCGTCACCAAATGAGAAAAATCTATATTCCTCTTTAACGGCTATATTATAGGCATTTATAATATTTTCTCGCCCAGCAAGAGCTGAAACTAACATAATAAGAGTTGATTTTGGCAAATGAAAATTTGTAATTAATTTATCAACTCCCCTAAACTTGTAGCCTGGATAAATAAATATATTAGTAAAACCACTCTCTTCTACAAATCTGCCATCATACTTTGAAGCAATGGTTTCAAGTACTCTGGAAGATGTTGTTCCTACACTAATAATATTACCCTTCTTTTTTTTCGTTTCATTTAATATATTAGCAACTTCTTTGCTCATTGTATAAAATTCACTATGCATCACATGATCTTCAATATTTTGTACATTTACAGGTCTAAACGTTCCTAGTCCAACATGCAAAGTTACATAACATATATTAACTTTTTTCTTAGCTATTTTCTCTAATAATTCTTCGGTAAAATGTAGACCAGCAGTAGGAGCTGCAGCACTTCCTATTTCCTTGGCATAAATAGTCTGATACATAGACTGATCCTCTAATTTTTCATGGATATATGGAGGAAGAGGCATTGTTCCTAATTTATCTAAAATTTCATAAAAGATGCCTTCATAAATAAATTCAAATTGACGTAAACCATCATCTTCTATTTTAATACACTTTGCTTTTAATAAACCATTACCAAAACTTACAATAGTGCCAATTTTAATTCTTCTTGCCGGCTTTGTTAAACACTGCCAAATATTATCATTAATATTTTTTAAAAGTAAAACTTCAATAACAGCATGGGTATCTTCCTTTTCTCCAATTAGACGAGCAGGCAAAACTTTTGTGTCATTTAAAACTAAACAATCATTTTCGTTTAAATAGTCTATTATATCGTAAAACTTTTTATGTTCTATAGTGCCTGTTTTTTTATCAAGGACCATTAATCTAGCTTCATCTCTTTTTAATAAAGGAGATTGAGCAATTAATTTTTCCGGTAAATTATAATCAAAATCATCTACTTTCATAAAATCACATCCATTTTAATCATCAAATATTTTAGATTGATAATCTATTTGCAAAACTTCATATGCTCTAGAAGTTGCAACTCTTCCTCTAGCTGTTCTTTTTAAGAAGCCATTTTGCATTAGATATGGCTCATAGACATCTTCAATCGTAGTTACTTCTTCGCCTATTGCAGAAGCTATTGCTTCTACTCCAACAGGTCCACCATTAAATTTTTTAATAATAGCTAGTAAAAGTTCATGATCTGTATCATCCAAACCATATTTATCAACCTTTAATCTATCAAGTGCAACATCACAGATTTCTTTATCAATTGTATCTTTTTTATCAACTATTGCAAAATCTCTAACTCTTTTAAATAAGCGATTAGCTATTCTTGGAGTACCACGACTCCTACTTGCAAGGTTAAAAGCAGCATCTTTACTAATCCCTATACCTAGTACTCTTGCAGTTCTCTCAACTATTAAAGATAATTCATCATTAGTGTAATATTGCAGTTTACAAACAATACCAAATCTATCTCTAAGAGGAGCTGTTAAATCACCTGCTCTAGTAGTAGCTCCTACTAAAGTAAAAGGGGGTAAATCTATTTTAATGCTTCTAGTATTACCCTCATTACCGATAATAATATCAAGAGTAAAATCTTCCATTGCAGGATATAGTATTTCCTCAATAAAACGGGGCATTCTATGAATCTCATCAATAAAAAGGACATCTCCAGGCTCTAAAGAAGACAGAATTGCTGCTAAGTCTCCACTTTTTTCGATACTAGGTCCACTTGCAGTTTTTATATTACTACCAAGTTCATTAGCAATTATATTAGCTAAAGTAGTCTTCCCCAAACCTGGAGGACCATATAGCAAAACATGATCAAGAACCTCACCTCGCATTTTTGCAGCACTAACAAATACTTTAATATTCTCTTTTACATCACTTTGACCTATATATTCATCAATTCTATCTGGTCTAATTGATTGTTCAAGATCCTCATCTTCTTTTTGTTCTTCGCTGTTTAATACATCCTCATTATCCATAAATACCCACTCCTTTTATTTTAACAGTAATTTCAAAGCTTCTTTTACTTGGTCTTCTATGCTAAGTTCTAAATCTACCTTATTAATAACCCCACTAACTTCTTTTTCTTTGTAGCCAAGACCAATTAATACTTCACGTAATTCTACAGCACCATTATTAGTTTCTATAGCATCAACAGAAATATCACTAAGTTTTCCTTTTAAGTCTAAAATTATTTGTTTGGCAAGCTTATCACCAATTTTTGGAAATTTTTTTAAATATAAAATATTTTCTCTATTAATAGCATCAACTATACCATTAATTGAACCCGTTGCTAGTATAGGTAACGCCATCCTTGGCCCTAAACCTTTTACATTAATTAATTTTAAAAATAAGCTTTTCTCTTCTTCTTTTTTAAAACCAAATAAAGTTAGTTCTTCTTCTTTAACAACTTGATATAAAAATACTTTATAATTTTCATTTTCATTAAAAGCATAAGGATTGGCAGTATATATAAAATAACCGATATCATTATTTTCTAAAACTATACCATTGCTTTTAATTTCTGTAACTATTCCTTTTATATAATCATACATATATAACCCTCATTTCTTCTATAATTATAACTTAAAAAGAGCCTATGAACAAGCTCTTAATATGATTAAATTATTCTTCTTTTAAATTACAATAAACATCTTGTACATCATCTAATTCTTCTAATTGTTCTATTAAATTATGAATTTTTTCTTTTTGTTCAGGATCATCAACTTGCATAGTATTGGTAGGAATAAATGTAACCTCACTTGTTATAAATTCTTGAACACCTATACTTTCTAAAGCATTTTTTACTTTTATAAAATCTTCAGCTAAAGTAGTAATCTCATATACATTATCAATTGTAACAAAGTCTAAAGCTCCATTATCAAGTGCTGTTAACATAATATCTTCTTCATTATAATCGCTTGGGATATCAATAATTCCTCGGCGTTCAAACATATAACTTACACTACCACTAGTTCCTAAATTACCACCACGTTTTGTAAAACTACTTCTTACTTCACTAGCTGTTCTATTTTTATTATCGGTTAAACAATCAACCATAATAGCAACTCCACCAGGACCATAACCTTCATATCTAATAGCATCATATGACTCTGCATCCGTTGACCCTTTAGCTTTCTGTATTGCTTTTTCAATATTATCTTTAGGCATATTGGCTCCTCTTGCCTTTTCAATAACCATTCTTAAAGAAGCATTGCTATCAGGATCAGGACTACCACTCTTCGCTGCAACATAAATTTCCTTTGCAAGTTTTTGAAAAACTTTACCACGTGCTGCATCAAGTTCCCCTTTTTTTCTATGAATAGTTGCCCACTTAGAATGTCCACTCATATTTTTTCCTCCTTTTAACTGTATATATAATATCACATCACATATATTTTTTCTAGTTATATATTAATATTTATGCTATTATTTAAACAGGTGAATTAAAATGTTATTAAAAATTTCAAAAAATAATAAAATATCTATCAAATTACTAAAAACTAAAATAGAAAAATTTAAAAGTTTTAAATTTAAATTGGATGAAATAGATGAAGGAATTTGCTTTTTGAATAAAAAAATAATAAGTACTTATTTTTTCTGCCAAAAAACAGATATTATTTTTGTCGATAAATATAATAATGTAATTAAATTTTTAAAAAATGTCTCTACAGAAAAAATATTAATATCGCCTAAAAAAACAAAATATATTTATATTTTAAAACTTCCTAATAATATTGATTTAAAAATTAATGATAAATTAAATATTGAGTATACAAATAATGAAAAAGTTTTTTTAGAAAATAAATAATTTGATTATTTTCTATATTCAAAGTAGAAGTCTAATATTCTAACCATATCTCCTTCTTTTATTCCCATTTCTTCTAATTTTTCATCAATTCCCATTTTAGTTAATTTTCGGGCAAATCTTCTTTGACCTTCTTCGCTTGTAAACTTAGTCATTTTAAAGAGTTTTTCTATTTTTTCTCCTTTAATTACAAATACATCATCTTCTTTTGAAATTGTATAAGGCTGTTCTTTTTGAAACTTATATAAAACATGGTCTTCAAACTCATCTGTCGAAAATAATTCTTCATCTTTCATTTCTTTTAAGATAGTTGCTAAATAATCTATTACTTCATTTGTACCTTTTTTTGTAAAAGCACTAACTGGAAATATTTTTATCTTTTCATTATTTATTTTTTTCTTAAATTCTATTAAGTTTTGTTCAGCTTCGCCCATATCCATTTTATTTGCAATAATAATCATTGGTTTTTTTAATAACTTTGGATTAAAATTTTCAAGTTCTTTATTGATAAGAAGAAAATCATTATATGGATCTCTTCCTTCTGTTTTACCCATATCGATTACATGAGCAATAATCTTAGTTCGTTCGATATGTTTTAAAAATTTATCACCTAGCCCTTCACCTAAGCTAGCATTTTCAATTAAACCTGGTAAATCTGCTAAAACAAAACTATAACCATCTCTACTTTGAGAGACTCCTAAATTAGGTACTAATGTTGTAAAGTGATATGCTGCAATTTTAGGTTTTGCTCTACTAACAGCAGAAATAAAGGTACTTTTCCCAACACTTGGAAGTCCAACCAATCCAACATCTGCTAACATTTTAACTTCTACTTTTAGTTCTCTTTCCTCACCAGGCTCGCCATTTTCTGAAAAATCTGGAGCTGTATTTGTTTGAGTTTTAAAGGCTGTATTACCTCTTCCTCCTCTTCCTCCTTTACAAACAATTGCAAAATCATCTTTATGTTTTAAATCGCAAATAACAAGATTAGTATCATTATCAGTAACAACTGTTCCAAGAGGAACTTTTATAATAATATCTTCTGCATTTTTACCATGTTGATTTTTGCCTTTACCATTTTCACCTTTTTTTCCTTTAATTAATTTTTGATATCTTAAATCAAGTAAGGTATGTAAGCCTTCATCAACCTTAAATATTATATTAGAACCATGTCCACCATTTCCACCAAATGGGCCACCCATATCTACATATTTTTCTCTACGAAAAGCAGTACAACCATCGCCCCCATTACCTGCTATTACTTTAATTATAACCTCATCTACAAACATTTTAAGTGCTCCCTTTCAATTTTTTTTAAGTTTTAATAAAGAACTAAGCTCCATTTTTTTTACTAATTTTAAAGCTTCACTCTTATCTGGAATAGCAGAAAAATTATCTGATTTAATAATCTCTAAAATTTCTAAAAGTATATTTTCAAGTTCAAATATTTTTTTCTTACCAAATATTTTATAAAGCTTTTCTATATTACCTTCCATAATGAGTTTATCAAACAAATACCCGTATTTAAAAAATAAATCGTCAACATAAGGGAAAATTTTTTCATAATAGTAAATTATATGTTCTCTATTATCTTCTTTAGAAAAAATCTCTGGTAATTGATTATTATCATCTATAGCATGAATATCTGTTCTAATTTCATTTAGAATTTCTAATTTATTGTCTAGAGAGTCAATTCCTATATAATTTGTTTTAATATTTGTTTCAATTGCATGCCTGTTTTCATGTAAAAAAATTCTATCTAGACAGTATTGTTTATAATAACATTCAAGTAATGGGATAAAAACAACTGTGTTATTGCCAATAATACTACAATGTGGACCAAGATTATTTTTATTATTTATGCTTTCGTAAAAATGATATATACTAGAAATATTTATCCCTTTACTTTTAAAAGAATGGCTTAAATTTTTCCACCAAATACTTTCTTTAATAGATTCATTTTCTATATTATTTATCAACAAATTTAATTCTATTTTAAATCTATCTCTTATTTTTTTATCACTAACTGGTCTAATTCCTAAGTCGGAACATTCAACTTGATATTTGGAAATATCATTAATAAATAAATTAGCAAGTTCTAAAATTAAATCATACTTGCAATAATATTCAGTATAAGATATATTATGACTAATGCAAAAAAGAATATATTTACATTTCATAATATCACTTTTAATTCTTTTTTTTATACTCATATAATCATTATATTCTATTTCCATTTTTTTCATATTTTCAAAATTTATAATATATTTTTGATTTTGAAGTAGAAAATAAAAAGTAAAATCTGGTGTAGAATTAAAAAAATAAATAATATTTTCCATTCTTTCATTTAATAAATCTTTATATTTATTACCATATTGATTAACATAATATTTAAAAACTAAATCTTTATTTTCAATTAAAGTGTTAATTGGATAATATAGTTTAATAAACTGATCCATATTCATAATTTCCCCCCTTTTTTGTATTTAAAGAAAAAAAGCCTTCTGGCTTATTCTTCTACTTCATATACAGAAGCTTGTTTTCTGTCTCTTCCTAAACGTTCAAATTTAACTATACCATCAATTGTAGAATATAAAGTATCGTCATTTCCACGTCTAACATTTTTCCCTGGAAATATTTTAGTTCCTCTTTGACGATATATAATAGAACCAGCTGTTATGAATTGTCCATCTCCAACTTTTGAACCTAATCTGCGTCCTGCTGAATCACGACCATTAGATGTAGAACCTTGCCCTTTATGATGTGCAAATAATTGGATATTAAGTTTCAAAAAATTCATAGTTTCATCCTCCTTACTTTATTTGTATATTATTTGGATAGCTTTCTTCTAACTCCTTTAACATATTATTCATATTACTAATAAGAGTTTGAGTAATATCATCATCACTTATATAATTAATTATAACTTTTCCTTGAGATGTCTCATATTTTAAACTATCACTATTAAGTAATAAAATACCATTAATGGTAGTAATTACTATACTACTGACTGCACTACAGACAATATCTTTTCCAAAATCATCATACATAGCATGACCATTTATTGAAATTGTACAGTATTTATTATCTTTTTTAACGACAACAACTTTAATCATAATTAGCCATTAATTTTTGTAATTTTAATTTGCGTATAAGGTTGTCTATGTCCTTGAGTTTTACGATTAGATCTAGATTTATTTTTATACTTAAATACTCTAATCTTTTTTTGTTTACCGTTTTTTTGAACTACACCACTAACAGTAACATTAGTAAGGTAAGGACTACCAACTTTATTGTCAAGCATTAATACTTGATCAAAATTAACTATATCTCCAACTTCAGCTTCTAACTTTTCTACGTAAATCTCACTACCTTCAGAAACATAGTATTGCTTACCACCAACTTTAACAACAGCGTTCATAATATACCTCCTTTTTCTATCTTAAGACTCGCTTTTAAGGTACATAAAGTTTTAACCTTTTCAATGCGGTTTGAAGAATGAGGCTTCAAACAACTAAATTCTATCACAAAAAGAATATACTGTCAAACATTAATACCAGCAATAAAAAAATCATAAATAAATATAAAGTGCTAGAAGAAGATTTAGTTATTATAAAAAATAATAATGAAAGTTAAATATTCTTCTCAAATTTTAAAATATTTTCCTAACAAAATCATTAAGTAAGTTTTCAAGTCTTTTAATATCATCAATACCAGATTTCTTATTATTATGAATCTCCTCAGATACTTCCGATATTTTCTTATGCAATTTATTATTACTATTAAACTTTGGAATAGCTAAATATTTCAAAACATCTATTCCTCTATTAGTTGAAATAGCATAACTATCGATAATATTTGTAATACTTTTAGAATTTAATATTCCGCATACATAATAGGCTTCATCAATATTTCTAAGACCCAACATTAAAACTTTTGAATCAACAACTATTATTTTATCCTTCATAAAGAGACTTTTATCTGCATTAGGAATAGAATTATAATATGATGAAACTACAACTGCCGACATACTCCCTGTTTGTTCTTTCCATAAAACTTTATATGGTAAATATGTATATTCGCCAACATTATCTAATCGATAGTATGGTTGTGTACTAGGATTAAAGAATTTACCATTTTGAATCCTACTCGCTAAAAGTTCATCATGATAATAATTAAGCCAAGTAGCTGTATTAGGAGCTTTTTTTTCAAGTATTTTTTCTGGTATACCATATTTATATTCTATTGAATGTGGAACGAGCATAAATTCACATGATTTTACTTTCCATTTTTCTATATTTCTTCCACCTAACATAGGGAAAATATAATCTTCTTCTATTTTTCCCTTATGTACTCCTTTTTTGATAAAGTCTTTTCTTCTTTGCCTTTCTATACAGTTTTCTATCAAAAGTAATCCATCCATAGATTTTACGGGATGTTTTAATATAAAAATGCCCTTTGCACCCGCTGGTTCGATTCCTTTTCTACCACTATATATTCTTTCTTTTAATGGATTTAATACTTTATTTGCAAATTCCATATTCTCCATTGTTAACCAAGAAGATTGATTATTATTTTTGTCAACAGGTTGTGCTAATAATTTACTTTTATCTAATTTCTGTTGGACATCAATCCATTTTGCATGGGAATCAATATTTTTTTTCCTTCCTTTTTGAGTCCAAACTATATAATTTTTTAAAGGATATTTCATTTTTGTCCCTTTTTTTATTTTTACAGCTACAGTAGGAACAGTAAATAATTTTACATTTGAAAAATCATCAACTTCTTCTATTGAGAAAGGAATATTTTGTCCATGTCTTGTAATAAAAAATTTTCTAAAGCCTTCGCCACCTTTTGTCGATTTCAAAAATGATGCCGGAAGTAAAAACAACATATTCCCATTATCTTTTAAATATTTATCTATTGCAACATAAGTAACTGCCATTCCAAAATCATCATGGGTAGTTTTTTTATCGTAAGCATTTTTCTCAAAAATACCATAACTTTTCCATACTTCTAATGTTCCTTCACGATAACTCTTGCTCATAGATTTCCATGCTATCCAAGGTGGATTTCCAACTACAAAATCAAACTTATCGCCAATCAAAATTGGTGCAAAGCTATTTCTTAAAATAATGGGCCAGAATGAATCATTACCAGCGCGATGTAATGTATATAATCTATCAAAAAGCTTTTTAACAACTTGTTGGTAACTTTCATCTATTAATCTATCAGAGACTTTATTCCAGAAGCGTTCAAAACTACATTTATCATTAATATCCATACTTAGCTGCTTTAAGAATTCACTGGCATTTTCATAATTTTTAAATTTAGGAATTTCAAACTTTCCAACAGAAGTATTAATTGAAAGAGTATCGCCATTTTCCTCACTATAAACAACCGGCGATAAAATTGAATCAGCAATATATATAGGAATATCTATTGAATCAGCAAAATTTTCAAACACCTCATCTTTACAAGAAGAAAATAATATTAAAATGTAGTTTGCTTTTGCTGATACTACAGAAATAGGATTAATATCAAATCCAATAACATTATGTGTTATTTTATAAATATCTTTCTTAGATAGCAATCCTCTTGATTTTATAATTCTTCTTATTGCATGAGTCAAAAAAGTACCAGATCCTGCTGTAGGATCAATAATTTTTTTATTAATATCTCCTTTATATTCAACCATATCTAAAGCATGTTCTACTATCCAATCAGGAGAAAAATATTCTCCCATTAAATGTCTCATCTTTGATGGAATTAATTCCATATAAACTTCTTGCAAAATATCTTGCACTTCTTCTGGTTTTAATATATACGTGCTTAAATCAAATTCTCTAATAACATTTAAAATAGAATTAACAACAACTGTATCAAAATTACTATCAGAACAAGTATAAGTAAACCATTCCATAAAATGGGATTCAAAGAAATTATTTACTAATGTTTCATAACGATTTAATTCTCCATCAAACAAACTATCAATTTCAGATTTATCAAGTGTATAATTCATTGAAAATGTAGGACTAACTAATTGAGTTAAGAAAGAGTAAATTAAAAGTTTCAAGAACATATTAAAAAAGGTTTGTAGGGCAAATAAATATATTTTACTATCAATGTCTAAATTGGAATCATAACCATATGTCTCTTTGATAATTGATGATATTTCAGTAAACCATGTCGCTTCAGAGTCATCACCATACATTGTTCCAAAGACGTGATCCCATTCATTATATAGAGTTCTAACTCTATTACTACCGTCCAAACTTTTTAAGTTAAAAATTAACTCGTCATAAATGATTTTAATATTATCTCTTACAAAACTACTTTTTGGATTAATCTTTGAAATTAAATTTTTTTTATTTAAAGCTATTTTATCTTGTTGTTTTAGAAGTAATAATAATCTTTTTAATCCCAATGAAAAATTTTTTATTTCATATGAAAATTCTATATATAACGGATTATTTATATCAATCTTAATTTTATCAGTATTTATTTTTTTTAAATTTGGAATAGGTACAAATCGTGCAAATATAAATTGTTTCCCATCAAAACCGACTCCAATACCACTAAGAATTTTTTTTGTTATTGTAATATCATTATCATCATCAGATATATTAGCATTACTAATAATGTAATCATATAATCCATGATCTTTGTAATCTCGTCCATACAATGCTTCATTTATCCCAGTAGTAGTTGAAAAATAATTATATTTTTTTAATTCAAATGATATATTCTGAAATGTTGCATCTGTACGGCCACCAGCCAATAAATTATCTTCGCTTTTATATTGGTTTGCCATTGACGGATTGAGTTCATCGAGAATTGGCTTAACAATATCAGAATGAAAATGAATTTTTATATCATCTTCATTATTGAAAATATTTTTCTTAAAATTTTGTTCTAAATCATGGATATTCATAAATTACCTCCAGATATATTATACATTAAAATTTCTTTATGATCAATTGGGCATATATTTTTTAGAACTACTTTTAAGAATTAAATACTAATTTAATAATGTAGTTAGTTTAATTATCTATAATTTTCATATTTTCATATAATATCATGAAAGGAGAAGACTAAAAAAATATGAACTCACGAAATTTTAATAACTTCCAACAAAATAAAAAATGTAAACCGGATTGTAATTATTGTTTCATAGCAGGACCTACTGGAAGCATAGGACCAACAGGTGCTACGGGTCCTACTGGACCTACTGGACCAGCGACAGCAACTATTACTATTGGAACAATTACAACAGGAGCACCTGGCTCAGAAGCTATTGTTACTAATACAGGAACCAGTACAAATGCTATTTTTGATTTCGTTATTCCAAGCGGACTAGTTGGTCCTACTGGACCTACAGGACCTACCGGCGAACAGGGACCACAGGGAATAGCTGGAATACAAGGAGTGGAAGGACCAACGGGACCTACTGGGCCTACAGGACCGGCTGCCGGACTAAACGCTTATGGTGGACTTTATTCAACAACAACTCAAGCTTTTCAGCAACTACCAGACACTCCTACCACTGTTGAATTAAAAAATTTTATGGAAGATTACGATGTAACTCAAAATGACAATACAATTACATTAATTGAGGGAGGAATTTACGAAGTTAGTTATAGTATTTCTGCCACTCTAACAAGTGCTGGAAATCTAGTAGTCGCTGTTAAAGATAAAAATCAATTGGTAGAAGGAACAACAGGAACACTAAACTTAACTACAGGAGGTACAGGAACTTTAGCAAAAAGTACTATCGTTAAATTATATGATGGAGCTGTTCTTTCACTTGTATTAATTTCTACAACATCAGCTGATGGAGGTAGTATTAATCAGGCTTCACTTTCAGTTAAACTATTAGATTAATAAAAAAGTTGTAAAAGAGCTGTCACTTATGACAGCCCCTTTTTTATATCTTCTTATATACAACTACCAAGTTGATAGAACTAGACGCGTACCATAGCTGGGATCAGCAGCACCAACTGTGCTGGCGAAGCCGAAGATACCCGCGACAACACCATAGTTATATCTAGCTCCACGATAGAACCAAGGGCTGGCTGAAACTACAAATATTGTAAAATCTCCATAAAAGCCATTTGTTCCATCTACATTTATTGCATCTCCTTTGATGCTTGTATTACTTGTATATTTATTATAATATTTAGCATCTGGCATTTCTTCAAAACCTGATTGTCCCTTTTCATCATTATAATTTCCCATTACTCTTTCAAAAGCCCCTCCTGATGTATCATATATTCCATATATTGTTCCAGTGGTACTGGCTCCGGTTCCATTTATCTCTATATCATAAGTATACTGGCATCCGTAATTTGTGTCTGAATTACTTGGTATTCCAAAACTACAGCCTGTTTTATATTCATTTGATTTATTTTGATATATTTCTTTATTGGCATTTGTATATTTTGAATTCCCATATTTTCCATATTTACTTTGACTTAAGTATGCCATGGCTCCCCATTCTGTATTCTTTATCATGTGAGTATCATAACTCGTTCCACTTAAGCCATAGTTTGTTGTTCCACTACTTCCATTTATTTGATTCTTTATAGCATTAAAGAGTGATGAAATATTTTTATTTGTTAAACTGGCTTGATTAGGGATTGATGTTATATTTTCAATATCTCCAGTAATTTCAAACTTACTTATCCAGATTCCGGATAATTCTGTATTTCCACTTCTTGTCGTATCACATGTATTTCCCCAACAAAATGACGATGGTGTATAATAATTACTCGGCGTTGTTCCGGTGTATTTTCCTGTTCCTTTTTCGGTTGTGTTTGTATCTACAAATTTGATATCAAATGCTCCGGGGGTTGCTTGGCTTGGTGTTGATCCTCCTTCTATTTGATATCCATATGATTGTCTTAATGTATATGAGTATCTTGGTATCCATACTAACATTAAGTTTACATAACTTAAATCTATAGTTGTTCCTGCTTGGGCATTTTTATATTCTGCTCTCTTAGATGAATCTTTTATAGTTACTGCATTAGCCCAGACTCCTCTATTATAATCATACCAGTTATTATTTACTGTATCTGCTTTTACCCAGTTTGTTCCATTATATGTTACTGGGATCATATCTCCTACTAACACTGGAGTATTTGGTTCATTCATATAGTCTTTTGTTTCTACTTTTAGTTTTCCTTTATAATTTCCTGTCCCTGTAAATTTTATTGTTATAGTTATCTTTTCTTCTACTTTTAAATTACTTTCATCTATTGTTTTATTTGCTAATGTCCCTGTTGTTGCTATTCCGCTTTTTGTGTAACTATAACTTATACTACTATTTTCTATACCTTCGATATATAGTCTATAACTTGCATCTTCTGCTCCTCTGTTTTCTATTGTGAATGAATACGCTTTATTTAATTCGATATTTTCTTTATTTGCTCCATTTACTCCATATATTCCTATATATCTTGTCCCTGTTTTTATTGTTATTTCCTTTTTTGTTTCTATACTCTTACTATATTTGGCGTAAGTAACCCCCCCCCATTAGAACTATTGTTAGTACTAGGGGTATTACTAACAATATATCTTTTCTTTTTTTCATTTTCTTTCTCCTTCTATTTTATATCTAAATATTATCACTTATTTTGTTTTTATTCAACTAAAAAGAAGTTAATTTATTCACTATTCTTTACTAACTTGTTACATCTTTATATACAATTTTAGATGTACCATCAAAATATTTTAAGTATTTATCTAAGTATTCTTTTGTTGGTTCATTTCCACTTCCAAATACTTCTGTTAAATCAATAAACATTATATCATCAAAATATATTGTATTATTTATGCTCCAACTATACCCCAATCGAAAATGGTAATAATCATTTGTTTCTTTTTCTTCCTCAAAAGAAAAACTTATCTTATTCCATTGTTCTCTGTCTAAAGAATTAAATTTTATATTACCTCGCTCATAAAAACCTTGATTCAATAATACAGAAGATGCTAACAAATCAAATTCTCCAATATCATTATATGTACTTGGTAAATATACAAATTCAGTTGCATAATAAATATGATTTTTTTCTAAATGAAGAAGTTGATAATACATTATACCAATAAAATTATTAGAACTAAAGCTGCCATTTACTACAAATTTTGCACCATAATTACCAGAATATTTTACATTATTATCTACTATAAAACTTACTAAATCATTTGCTTGACCATCACCTAGCGTAATTTTTTCCGTAGTCCCGCTTTCAAATGAACCATCTTCTATTTTATTCTCTATATCGTATTCTTTTCCTATGTTTACTTCTTCTTTATTTGATACATCTCCTGCTAAACCATTTGTTCCTATTGCTCTAAAATATACATAGTGTGTTCCTTTTTCTGAGATTGTTATGCTTTTATCATCACTTTCTATATCTTTCCAAGTTCCTCCTGTTAGTTGGTCTTTATCTTTTGTTAGATAATATTGGTATTTAGATATACCACTTGCTAATTTTGCTTCTTCTGAAACTTTTATAGTACGTTCTAACGCGTATTCTTCGCTTCCTCCTGTTATTGTTGGTGCTGTTGGTTTATTTAATGTTACTTTGCCATCACTTCCATACACATTTACTTTTATGGTAAAGTGTTTTGCTTCACTTCCTAATTGGTACTCTTTACTTACCCACATTCTTAAGCGGTAGTAATATGTTGTTGTTTCTATCGTACTTCCTGTATCTAGTACCATTTCTCCTGCTTTTGCTCCAAATTCATCTTCTTCTGTTAGTGGGATATATTTATTTGGTTCTAATATTTCTTTATAATTATCAGCTTCATTTGACTTTTCTAAATAGATTCTTACTTCATTATCTTGTAACGTTGAATTATTATCTTTTTCTGCTGTTACTTCATAGGCTATTGCTGTTTTTCCGACAATATTTATATTTACTGTGAAATCAAATATTTGATTTTCATCTATTAACTTTTTTCCTACTTCATCTTCCATTGGTATAGCATTTTCTAATGTTATTCCGTTTTCTCCTTCATTATATACCATTGATATATTTGCTGTTGTTATTACGTTTTCTTTTGCTCCTATTCCACTATAGGTGAAGGCTGCATAGCTTATTCCTATTACTAGTATTATTAACGTTATTATTCCTATTAGGGGTACTATTACTTTTTTATTTAC
>CANQWY010000008.1 GCA_947627675.1 uncultured Bacilli bacterium | reverse complement strand
TCCCCGATAGGAAATATTCTTAACATATTTTATAAGTTTTAATAAACTCTAATGTATTAAAAAACAAGGCTTTTTGTTTATATATAACTTTTTGTTTACCTATAAAATCTTAAAAACAAGAGGTAAATAAGAGGTAAAATATGAATTGTATAAATTTAAAAGTCAAAACTAAAAAAGGAAGAAAATATGTCTACTGTAACTTATTAAAAAAAGAAATAACATTCAATAGTTGCAACGATTGTGAACACAAGGAATATAAAATTGTGAAATTCACAACAAATCAGAAGTTCACAATAAATCAAAAATATTGTGCAAAAATTAAGGATCATAAGCATAAATCAACTAAAGCAACTGATATTCCAATGAAAGTAAAAAAGATAGTATGGGAAAGAGATAATCATAGATGTATATACTGTCATACACCTGTACCTTTATCATGTGCCAATAGTCACTATATAAAACGCAGTCAACTTGGTTTAGGAATACCTGAAAATATTGTATGCGCTTGTTCAAGATGCCACAATAAATATGATTTTGGTATAAATATACAAAATATGATAAATTACACTAGAAAGTACCTAAAATCAAAATATGACGGGTGGAACGAAGAAATATTGAAATACAAAAAATGAAAATTTTCAAAAAGGTATTGACATTACCCGAGTAATGTGGTACAATATGACTGTAATGAAGAAAGAGGAATGAACTATGAAAGAAATTAAATTAGAAATGAAGGGTACTTATGAAGAGATTGTTGAATATATAAGAGATAATTTTGATATAACTGAACCAACAACATTTATATTTACAAAAATTGTTAAAACAAATGCAAAAATGAGAAAATTAGCTAAATTCAAAAATATATACGAATATGAAACAGAAGGTTCTATAAAATTAAATGACAACTCTCATAAAGAAAATTTATTTAAAAAAACTTGTTTAAACCAAATTGGACAAAGTTATGTAAATTTTGACAGATATGGTATAGATTAGGGGGAAATAACTATGGAAAAATTTAATCAATCAAAATACATACGAAGTTACATTAAAGAGCATAAATCCACATTTAGTGTAGATTTAAATAAAGATGAGATGATAGATTTAAATGAAATGTTAAAAATGTATAATTTAAGTAAGGCACAGTTTTTACGAAATTCTATTTATAATTTTAAGGAGGAAAAGAAAATGAAAAAATATTTAGTTCATAGTAATGAATATTCTTGTACTTTAAAAGGCAACGATTGGTATTATAATGGTGATGTTACTTATAGTAATTTTGAAAATAATAAAATATTTAATAATATAGAAGATGCTACTAAATTTTATGATGAAATAGAATTAAATGATAATATAGATGGTAATTATAGATATTCTTCATATAAAATTTTATATGAAATTAATAATGATATTACTGAAGATGATTTATCTGATTTAGATTTAGACACCGATGCAGATATTATAAAATGTGATTATATTTTTACTGATTATAGATAATTTATTAATAAAAAAAGCTAGTCAATTGAGACTAGCCCTTTTTATTAATAAATAGGTTTATAAGTGATAGTACATTCATACTTATTTGGATTACCTGCTATATATCCGTAACCATACATATCAGTTTTTATTTTAAAGTGATAATTCCCACAGTCTTCAAGTATTTTATAACTTAATCCCCCAAATTTCTTTGGATTTAGCTTTGCTAGGACGTCAGAAGCCTTAGATGGTACAAAGTACTTATTAGTCTTGTAAATCGTCCAAGAACTGACCGTAGGCTTTAAATTTAGGTATCTGTCATTTGATACTGGTGTATTATATTCAAAATCAGATGTTTTAGTCCAAGTATAACCGCCACTCTTTTTGATTTCAGTTTTGTCATAAACAAATAACGCCTTAGTAATGTCGTATTGATTATTTATACACCAATTCCCTACACTGTTTTTGCCCCAACCAGTACCTGTGAATTTACCTTTGCCTACTGTTAAGTGATTATGAGCACCAGTTGCTTGTCCTTTTGTTCCTTGCTGATAAAATATCTCACCCTGCTTGATAACTTGTCCTACTTTTAAATTAGATACATCGTTATCATGCCATATTGATAATGTCATGTAATCTTCTGTACCGTCAGCATATTTAACCTTGTCCGTAGATTCTAACCATACTTGATTAGCGTCTTTAGTGTAAATCTTTTTTATAATGCCAGTAAATGGGGCTCTAAATCCGTTATGACCTGCTATATCTATGGCAAGTACACCTTTATGTGAGAATGTATTATTCATTCCTTGAGTTACCTTTAAGACATTTAAATTTAATACTGCTTTTTGCATATTATTCACCTTCCTTGTCATTGTTTTTTGGTTTATTGTTTTGATAGCCTATATAGAAGCCTACAACTGATATTGCCATTGTTAAGAATGTTGAAACGATTTGGTTTGCAATGTCAGAGTCGCAGAATACAACTACAGCATAGCAAAATGATAAACATAATGTGATTACTGTTAATAATGTTATTATGCTTTTTAAATCTTTTTTCTTCATTTTATCACCTCTATTTCTTTGCTAATCTATCATCTTGTAGTATTACATTCTCACATAATTTCTTTGTATATGAATTATACCCTCTTGCTAAATAATCATCGCAAACACTTGCTCTTTCAATTACTGGTATGTTTTCATTCCATATAATTGATTTTTCTGCCATTTGAATTGTCTTTGCCATTTCATCATTTTGATTATCAAAATATTTAAATATTGTCCAAAAACCACATATTATTGTTATAAAAAGTGTAATCCATTGCCATGAATCTTTTATTTTATTTAGAATTTTTTTCACTTTATCACCTACCTTGCTATGCTATTCTTATCCATGCATAAATTCCGTAGTAGTATGGGTAATATGGTTGACCTCCCCCAGCACTACCTGTATAGGCAGGGTCTTGCCCAGTCGCTCTTGCAAAAGTGTAGTTTCCGCTGCTTCCCTCTTGTCCGAAGTCTGTTGACATATAATTTTGTTTATGGCTATGCTTTGGTATGCTCGATAATGGTATCGTATGATTATTGGAAGTACCACCACATTGACCTGCTTTTGATATTACAATTTTCAGGTAGGCATCATCTTCAATTTGTTTCCATGTTCCTCCAAATAATTTACTAGGCTCTGTTGAATCAGTAGAAATATAAAGAGAGCCAACTGGATGTTCCAAATCCAATAATAATGGTTTTAGAAAACTTATTAATGGTTCATTTTCAATTAGGAAATTGCCGTTTACATTGAAGTATTGCTCATCATTTTTTTCATATGCATTCCAAACAGGTAAACCTTGTTTTAATGTATCACTAACCATAGTTAAATAACCAATTACATCTGTCATTTCTATCTGCCAACTAACAATCTTTTTATAATCAAGTCCTGTTAATTGTGTTGTACCTTTAAATGTGACCTCATTGCCTTCTGTAGTTGTAGTTACTGATATATTTTCAATTAACTGTGAACCACCTCTAGGTGTATATTTTATTTTATAAGTTGGTGTTAATTTATTAGTTAAGTCACTACCTAAATAATATTTACCTTCGATTGATACATCTACTGTACTTCCTGTAGGGCTTGTCCTTTTTACTGTCGCCTGAATTGTCGGCTTGAAATAAGGTACTACTTTCATATCGAATTCTTTGCTTACCTGTTTTCTTCCATCAGTTGCAACTAATGTATATTTATCACCTTTGTAATCATCTACTGTGTAAGGACTAGAAACTACTACATCGTTAATTCTATAAGATATACTATTCCCATAGGTACTTCCTGTCGTTGATGTAGCATTAAATGTCATTTTAGGCTTAGATATATTAGCAATAAATGTATTTGGTGTCTCTTTATATTCATCGTAATTTGTGTCTGTATCTTCAATTGTTGCGTTACCAATACTTAAATTGTAATTAGGCAAGGTTACAGTCGTATTTATTGATGTAGATGTTCCTACTGTAGAACTTTTATCGTTTGATGTATATGTTGTTAAATATGCACTAAATGATTTACTTGTACTATTGCCCATTTCTCTATATAATGCACTAATTTGACTGCTATTTAATGATACTGAAGTATTATTACTAACACCATCTATTTGGGCAATTATTGTGCTTCCATTTACTAAAGTCAATCTATCGTAAAATGCACTTGCATATTTTGTAATTGTTGGTCTTAGTGTGATTGTGCTACCATCATTTGAAATTGTAGTAACTAAATTACTTAACACACTGGTTCTAGGTATAGTTGGAACTCCTGATATCGTCCCACTACCACTTGGACTTGCTGAGAATGCTCCGTAATCCCAAGCGCTAAAACTAACTGCTCTATTAGGGAATGTTCCATCATTATTATGGGTAACAGTTATATCTTTAGTTTTCGTAAAGATATCCCCTGCTCCAGTTTTTTTGTAAGATGCATTATATACTGTTGTTCCATCTATTACAAACTTAGAACTTGAACTTTGTATTGTAGTTGAGTTATCGGTATGAAGTGTACCTGTAAGTCTTATAGTAGATGTGTTGGTTTCAATTGATTGTGAAAGTAAAGACCAGGTTACAGTGAATGTTGTTTTCCACTGACCACTTAAAGTTCCTAATGTTCCACTATTTGCAAATTTTTGTATATTTAATTTCATTAATTTTTTCATTTTTCTCAAATACATACAATCACCTCTATACCAAGAAGAAGCCGACTCCAACATTTCCGTTTTCGTCTTCATACTCTTCTATTCTTCCTCTGTTATTTGCAACTCTTAAATAAGTTGATACAGTTAAATTATCTGTTCTAACTATAGAATTTTCTGTTCCATCTTCAACACCCGCAAATAATAATTCATTTCCGTTTTTATCATCTACTTCAAGTCCTTTGTAATTAATTGTAGTAGCCGTGTCTTTATCACTTCTCGAATAATGCATACCATCTTTATCAAAAGTACCTTCTGTTGATATAACGGCTGTCACTGTTGTTCCATCTACACCTGTTCCGTTTGCTATTTGTTGAATTTCAGTCTTTGTATATGTATCAGTTTGTAATTGCTTTACTTGTGTTGTTATATCATCTATTTTTGATATATCTGCTTTTTCCGATAATGCTTGTATTAAATCAGAATAATTATTTTGAATACTTGCTGAATTATCATTTATTTGTTCTTGTAATTTATCTAGAGTACCATCAATGCTTTCTGTAAATTTATACCAAGTATAATCTTCAAATTGAGTGCTATCTTCTTCTGTATAATCAACATATTGACCATACCAAGCACTTGGTTTTTCTCCTATGTCATACCCTAAATCTTCATCTGCTGGAGTAAATGTTTGTCCATCTTCAGAATATTTAATATGAAGATATGGAGTTTTACCATCTGCACCAGGTTGTCCTGGTGTTCCACTTGCACCATCATTACCTTTAATCCTAGACCATGTATAAGCGCTATATGATGTAGGAGCAGTTGCTGATGTAGTACTTGCTACCCCCATATATTGTGTTTTGTCATTAGGAGTATCGGTCATTGGATTTCCATTAGAGTTTTCAGAATATTTAACATAGAAATATGTACTTGAACCATCTTCACCTTTTGGTCCCTGTATTCCTTGTTGCCCAGGGTCACCTTTATCTCCCTTTTCACCTTTTTCGCCTTTTTCTCCAGGTAATCCCTGCTCTCCTGCTGGTCCTGGTTCTCCTGGAGCTCCGTCCTTACCTGGCTCACCATCTTTTCCTGGAGCGCCATCTTTACCATTTTCACCATTTTTACCATCTATTCCTTTTGGTGCTAATGATACATTAATCTTTTTGACAACAGAGTAATTATCTTCACCATCAATATAATCAAATTGAAATTCTAACTCACTACTCAACTCTTCAATAGTTTTAGAACTGTCAACAGATATTGTTATATCCTCTTGTGTAGTAGTTATTGTTATGCCTTCAATATTTGTTAAAGATTTAGGTACTACTTGTACTTGTTTACCTTTAAAGTAAGAATAATGATTAAATATGTAATCTTTGGTTTCTAAAGGTGTTTTGCTATCACTAGGTATTATTAATACATATGAATCCAAATCTACACTAAATAATTCTATTGAGTTTGCCAAATTATTTACTTGTTCTTCTAAAGGAGTTACTTTTTTAGATAATGCCTCTATTGTCCCTTCCTGTTTATTTGCAATTATATAAAGTTGATTAATTCTTCTATCTGTCTTATCAGACTTTGAATAATCAGTAGTTGTTTCTTCTGGCAATGGAGTATTTATATTTTCTTTTAATCCTTGAGTAATTAATATTTCGTCATTAAACATAATGCAAGGGTAAACATTGTCATCTATTTGAATACTATATTTATCACAAACGTCATAATAACAAATACCCGTACTCTCTATGTCGTTTGTATAAAATTCTAATCCATTCAATTTGCTTAAAATATCAGATAAATAATCACTTCTATCATTGAAATTCATTATTTGATTATCTGATATTTTGAACTCACATAGACCATTTTTTTCTATACTCTCTTCATCTTTTAGATATACATTATCTGCTCCTGCACTTCTACTCAATACAATCGAATTTATTGGTCCATATTTATCACCAATATTAACATTGGCATCGTTTAAATATTCCTTATCTATTACATCATTTGTTTCATTTATGTATCTAATTTCCAACTCATCATTCTCGTTTATAACAATATTACTTGCGGTAACTTGTGATAACTCATCTAACACATCCCTAAATGTATAACCTAAAGAATTTCCTTCAGAGTCTAAATATAACTCATTTTGTATTACTTTATCGTAATTAGCAAATTCTACATCTTTACTTGCAAATTCAATATTTAAAAAGTCACAGATTTCTTTAAGATAATCTCTGACTTGTATTGGGTATTTTATACCTATATCAATGTATTCAATCATAGAATATAGCATTTTATCATAAGCAACTATTTTATAACTATTAGTATCTTCCTGCTTTTCAATCGAATAAATTACATAATTACCATAATCTATATAATCATATTTACTATCGTTAAACCTAATACCAAACTTATAATTAATAACTGTTCCTATTGGAATACTTATATTACTGTCAATATCTAATTCACGCATAACTGATTTTAATAGTGTTGTTTCAAATACAGGAGTAATAGAATTTATTTGTTCACTGTCTAATATAATTTCTTTGTCATTTAAAATATAAGAAATTGTGCTATCCAACTCACGACCCAATAATTTTATATTATTTTTAAATGCCTCAGTATGTAATTTCATTTATGCTCTCTTCCTAACACTTATAAATGAACAATTAAACCCTTTGTTTTTATTTATGCTTGTATTTACCAATTCCCAATCTCCAGTATAAGTAGTCATTGTTATTTTCTTGTTTTTATTAGCATCAAAATACTCAACAGTTTGATTTGCTTTATCTAAAATAGCAGCTATTTTATTTAATTCATCTTTTGTTAAATCTGGTCTAAATTCTAGTATTATTTTAGGGAAAATTCCTATTAATGTTCCTGATTGTGTTCCTGCTAGGTTTCTGCCACTGTCAGAACTCCATAATTTATAATATCCGAATGTTGCCTGTACAATATATGGCCCCATAGATAGCCCATCTACAACAACACTGTCTTTATCTACATACGTTACACCACTCCTATCTGTTCATTGCAAAATCACTATTATTTTGTACTTTTTGTATCTCTCTACTTATTAATCTACCATTCATATAATTGTTCATTTGTGTATTTACAGTTATATATCTTCCTATTGCTTGTCCAAGTTGTTCCATCATTTGACTATTAGTTAATGGAATTATACCTTCTTGTCCGCGTTCTCCACCGACTGCTGTTGATATAGGTACTCCTCTTCCAGGTTGATTTATAATAGAACCGTTAGCACATTTAACAACATTCCTAGTTACTCCGCCATTTTCAAATCCAATGATACCACCATTGTAGAAACCTGTTTTACCTGTTGTTACTCCTCCAGAAGAAAATCCAAAGAATTTTCCAATACTATTAAAAGTATCCTTAACAGATTTAAATGCTTCATTCCAAGTATTTTCAAAAAATTTTCCTAATTTATATCCATTAGAATGATATTGTTGAGGATCTAATCCCTCTTTTATTTCTTTAGGTATATCTTTCCCGAAAGTTTTGGCTGCATCTTCGCTCATATCCCCCATACATCTTGCTATTATATCTCTAGCACTTTCTGCACTTAATTCTCCATTTTTAAATGCATCAATAACTTTTTCTTTTAATTTATCGTAAGATTTATTTTGTTGTGCTATAGCAACTTCATTCTTCCAATAAGCATCATGCTCAGTCTTTTTAGCTTCAACTATAGCATCAACCCCCTCTTCCAAATCTTGTGTGGATTTCTTTAGATTGTCTTGAGCCGCCATATTGTCATAATAAGCTTTATAAACTTTTTTTTCATTATCATTTAAATCTATATAAGATAAATTTTCTTCTTCCATTTTTTCTAAAAGTTTATCTATGCTTATTCCTGTTTCATTTTGAACGGTAGTTAATTTTTCTGTAGCCTCTTCAGCTCTTTTGACAGCATTATCATAATTATCTAAGAAGTTGGCATAATTCTCTGTTGCTTGTTTTGTATTGTTAATCGCATCAGTTAAATTCTCTTGTGCTTCAGTAGCATCAAACACTCTACCATTATTATCATTCAAAACACTTGTTAATTCTGATATTCCTGCAACAAGTCCTGCAATTGCTATTACAACTAAACTTATGATTTCAGCAACTCCAAATGTAGCAGTATCTATTGCTGTTCTTATTACAACTGCTAGCGCCATAAGTGCAACTCCGAATGCAACAAAAACAACTTCAGCAGCTTTCTCAGATGTATCTAGGCTATTCCAGTGAGTAATTAAGTTAGATAAATGCGTAATAAGTATTGTTAGTCCTGTTAAGAATGTAGCACTAGATACTATATCCCCAAAACCTTGTAGTGCTTTTCCACTATTTGTTATATTAGAAATAAAATTTCCTATTTTAAATCCCAATAATGCTAATCCTATCCCTGTAATAAGTCCTGCAATAAGTTCCCCATTATCTTTAATCCATTTTAACCAACTTGGTATTTCTACATCTTGAATATTTCCTAAATCAACACTTGGCAAAGTTGTTCCTCCACCTCCACCACCTGTTGAAACTTGACCATTCTCTTGTAATACATTCATTTCATCAAATCCAGTTAGTTGCTTATTTAATTCCTTTGCATTATTAGTAGCATCCTTTATCCCACTACTTACTTTAGCAAAATTATCAGCACCCGCTTTAGCGAATAAATTTACACCAAACCAAGCCTGTGCTAAATAATTTACATATGCTAACAATTTATAAACAAGTTGAATAATGCCCTCTATTACCGGCTTTAATGCTGATGCTAAAGCATATCTAATATATTCAATATCCGTAGCCATTTGCTCATCATATTGTGAAAGTGTACTCATTGAACTACTAATTAAAGAATAAGCGCTTCTTACACTAAAAATAGCTAAAGACCATTTTGCAACCTTTCCTATTATGCTACTCATCGAATTACCTATATTATCAATAGATTTTTTTACTTCATTGTAACCTTGAGTCTGAGATAATTTTTCTTTCATTTCAGAAACTTTGGTGTTTAATAATCCTTGATTACTTATATTTTCTTCTAATTCTTTTGTTATTTCATTATTTTTATCTAAAATTTTTTTATATTTGGTTTCTAAATCTTCCAACTGTATTTTCTCGGATTCTAATATATAGTTAACTTGCTCTTCCGCATTTGCTTGTTTTAATATTTCGTCTGTTTCTTCTTGTATTTTAGTCTTTTCTGCTTCATAACTACTTAAATCAATATCTATTTTTGCCTTTTGTTTTGTTAATTTCTCTGCCTCTCGTTCGTATTGTTTAAGTTTTCTTTCACTATCCCTTAAATCCTTGTCCAAACTGTTTGAATCTAATTTAGTACCTATTGTAATCCAACCATCCGTTAGTTTCTCCTTTCTAGAAATCTTTTGTTTTTTCATAAAATTTCTTCATATTTTCTATTTGCTTTTCAGTAAATTGTTTTTTATGCCTTCTTTTCTTTAAAGAAACTTGCTCCTTCGCTTTTAACAACTTTTCCCTTTCTTTTGGATCTTTAATATCCTTTAAGTCTAAATTCCTTAAATTTCTAATTCTATTAAGTATACAGCAGTTACCCATTTCACTATTAGATAATCCATTTAGTAAATTGCAAAATTCCCACCAATGCATTTTTTCTTCGTCAAGATTTATAGAATAATCACTTCTAAAACTTGCTTTTATATAATCCATATCCTGAACAAAATCCATATCGGGCTCTTCTGTAATTTGTTCCTGTATTTCTTTACCACAAGATAAGTATTTTTTTGCTAATTCTAACAACTTTTCGTGATTATCAAAATCACTAAGTCCATCTTCACCAAATAATTTGTAGATTATCCCTAATGCTCTTTCATAATCACTTATTTCAACATCAGTCGCAATTGAATTACACTCGATTGCTACTCTAAAGTCTGTGTTAATTTTGTATTTTTTTTCTCCAATTTTTACATATTCTGGATAGTTCATTCTAATACTTTCCCGTCATTTTTGTCATTATATTTATTTTTAATTTTGCTAATTATATCATCAGTTCTTAACTTCAACAGTGGCAAAATAGGTTTTATAATTTCACTTATATCATCATACATTGAATAATAAGGCTCTCTGCCATTTAATAATTTTCTAGTGCCACCGTTCCCCAAAAACAAGTCAAGCGCATCTATCTCTTTTAAATAAAAATTCTTAATTAATTTCATTTCTTGCTCTTGTTTCCAAGATAATAAATATTCTCCTTTTTTATCTTGCTTTTTTTTCAATATTGTCATCTGCATCTTTAAATCTGAAATATTTCTTCTATGTTGGGCTTCACATTGATTTAATTTTAATGGCAAATCCACACTTTCCATATCAAATTCTAAGTGTTCTCCAGTATCATTACCATCACTATCTTTAATACCAATTCTTAATATATTATCTTTTTTTAACTGAATGAAATTTGCTTGTTCTTTTATCTTATCTTCCATAATCGTTCTCCTTTTTAGTTTATATTTAATAAAAGGGGCAAGAGTTCCCCCTTGCCCTTGATGTTTACTAAACTGTTGCTGTAAAAGTTGGTTTACCATCAGCAATAGTTGATGTTCCCTCAACAGGATCCCCTTTTACATATAAATCATAGCTTATTGTTGCTCCGTCCCCTAAAAATTCATTTATTACTATTAATACATTGTACTTTAATGATGCAAAGCTTTCGCCCTCATCTGCACTATCAGCCATATCTACTTCTAGTAATTGAGTTTCAATGGCTTTTGCTTTTTTTCTAGCAGTATTTAAGAAATCATAAATTGCATCGCCTTTATAAATTCTTTTACCACTTACAGCACTTTGTATTTGATAGTTATTAAATGTCGCATTGGCATTTCTGTCAATTATAGTTTTGTATTGATCTACTTGTGCATTAAAAGCCATACTTAAGGCCTCTACACCTACTCCTTCTCTTACCCAAGTTTCTTCTTTATCAGGTGTAGTATTATAATAATGAGCAAATTGATCACGATATAATTGTTCTAATTTATTATCCGTTTACTTCTTCCTCCTTCTTTTTTTTCAAAGTAACACTTCTTTTATTTTTTAACTCTTCTTTTTTTTCTTTCATATCTTCAGAACTTAGAGGTATAATAAATCCATTTTGATTTAATTTAACTAAATCAGCATAATTCTTTATTTTGATTTCACTATCTCTATAATAGTATTTTCCATTAAGTCTAAAGTCTTTTTTTGCTATTATAGTTTTCATTTATTTACTCCTCTCTGATTTTCATAATAAGTAACTCTCATTTGTATAGAATACCTAGCAGTATTTGTACTAGCATCTAAAATTCCACCATTATTTAAGCATTCGATAGTTTTAATACCCTCTATATTAGGCAGGTTCTTTTCTCTATTAAATTTCTCTATCAATTTATATAAGTCCTCATAATATTTGCTATTAGACATGTTTTGCATTACATCTGCTCCATAATAATTGCAACTTAACAGTTGAAATTGAAATTGTCTTAAAGAATCACCATTAATAAACGAATTTAATATTGGATTAACAGGCATGGGTTCTAAGGCAAATTCCGTAGGATTTTCACCTAAGAAATCTACATTAATTCTGCCATTTTCATCAATAATATTATTTTCAATAAAATATTTCCTTATCTTATCTATCGTTATTTACACCCTCTATCTACATACGTCTGTACTTCTTTCACTACCTCATTCATGTCAAAACTTATCATTCTTCTATCCCAAAAAGCACCTGTACCAAGTGTATGATATTTTAAATTCTTATTAGTAGGAATTTTTGTTACACCTTTTCTTGCATAACTACTTTTTGTTACTGGATCAACGTATAACTTTCCTACATATAAATAATGTGCATCTGGGCTTGCATAAGTTATACTGTCAACGTTTAACTTTGCAAGATTATTTAAATGACTTATAACTCCACCGGGAACAAACGGCATCATATGTTTATAGCACTGTTCTGTGAAATAAGCATGAGCTGGTCCACCGTTTTGAATACCTAACCTTGCTTCTATAGTGCTTACCGGCTTCAAATAAACACTCGTTATTTTGCTCCTATAAAAATATGTTGCATATCGTAACTTCCATAATCATTATTTATTAAAGTTGTAATATTAAAATTGTCTACCTGCAAATCACTTTGTTTAGTGATACTTTGCTCAATATTTCCTTTTACAACTATATCTCCAATAGCAAAAGGGACAGCATTTAAATCATTGTTTTGGTCATAAGGTATCCAAACGCTAATATCATTAGCTCTTTCATAACCTTTGTTGATACTAGCACCTTTTCCTCCTTGCCACATAACATTTTCAATTAAATATCTATCCCATTCATCAATTCTACTTTCCGTATTAAATCGTTTATGAAACAATGTAAGACTTGTATTAGTTTCCATTTAAATCTGCACCTCTATAAAGAACAGGAACATCATCAACCTTTACTCCTGATAAGTATTGCGTTATAATTTCTCCTTTGTTCTTTTTTATAGTTTCTGCTGATTGTCTTGTTATACTATAACTTCCTACTGTTTCACTAACTGGAGAGTTGGATTTACCTTCACTATGGATAATGTCTATTAAGTCATATACACACATTTTTAATTCTTGTGGATATTCTTCTTTAGATAACTTTCTAAAACGGTTAAATGTTATTTCATCAACAGTTTTTTCTGCTTTAAATTCTAACAAATTAAAGGGCTTTTCTATTAATTTTCCCCCTAATTCCTTATATTCTTCATAAGTTAGATATTGGTTTTTAAATTCCATAGAATTGCCCTCCTTTTACTATTCTGATGGGCTTAATGTTAAGCCCTTTAAATCTAATACTTTAGATGTTTCACCGTTTTTAAGTGTTATAGTCTGAGTATTTGAATGTAGTTGAACTACTAAGATACCATCCTCATCTAAAGTACCTTTTCCTTTAGTTTTAGCTTCTGATAATTCCCAGTTAATTGTTTCACCTTTTGTAGCCTCATCGCACTTTATTGCTAAGAAATTACCTTTAGCACTCTTGCTAAATTCAGGAAAACTTTCAACATATTTAGAAGTACCAGTTATTTTAATATCATTGATTTCAGCCTCTTGTAATGAACTTACATTCATTCCTAAAACTTCGCCCTCAGGTAAAGTTATTGTTACCGTTTTTTGGGCTGGTTTAGGGTGTAGCAGTTTCTGCAAATTCAACAACTACTACTTTACTCTCATCAGTTAATGCAGCAATATAATTTTCATCAGCAGATATATCAGTTGTTCTTGAAAGTGTATGTCTCTCAGTTTCAACATTAATATCACGTTTTAAATATACAGTTACTGCTGGAGTATCATCATCTGTCATTGGTTCAGGGTTTAATTGAACAATAGGACATTTAAATTTACTTCCACTTGCAACTATCTTTCTACTAGGTATAATTCTAGCATTAGCGATTTTACCTATTTCACCAGTCATAACAACATCATTGTTATATTTGTCTGCACTAATGAAATTTGGGTCAAGTCTTAATTGTGTAACTTGAGCTGGAGAAACATACATTACCTTATCAGTATTTACTTCTTCATTAAACTTATCAATTGCTCTTACTATACCTTCATAACTAATAATCCCTTCTTCAGAGTGAGTTAATGATGCAGTCAATAAAGCATTGATAATGTCAGTATTTACTTTAGCACGCATAGCAAGTGCTAATTGATTATTAGTTTCTCCTACTGGATTACCATAACCACTTAATACTGCTTCATCAGATAATGTTACTGCTTTCATTGTCTTTTTTATTGTGTATTGTTCACTAGATGTCTCTAATTTAGTTACACCAGCTTCAACACCTTCTGCAACATCCTCAGCATCTCCTATATATTTATATTTTGGTACTGTAACAGTACTTCCTGGCTGTCCTTGTAATGTTGTATCAACCTTTACAAATGGAGTTTCTACAATAGCCTTTTCTAATTTGGCACTTATCATTGGTGCCATGACCTCAGGGTCAATCATGTTTTCTAATTTTGTTAAATTTTCCGTTAATTCTTCCTTCTTTCTAATTATTAAATTCTTTAAATTTTTCTGGATTTTCTTGTTTGAATTTTATTCTTTCCCTATAACCCATTTTGTCAAATGCCTCTTTTGTAACTTCTGTTGTTACATCTCCCATTGATGGCATATCTTTTGGCTTATTTGGATTTTCAAAAATTCCATCTTTATCTTTTGTTAAGTATTCCATTATTTCACTTATTCCTTTTCCTTTATTTTCGGGTTTACTTAATTCAGACTTGATATCAGCAATTAATCCATTCTTTGCATAATCACTTGCAAATTTTTTGTCACCAAATGAACTTAAAATATTAGATGTTAATACTTCATCTTCTCTTTTTGATTGTTCATCGGCAAGTCTTTGAGTCTCGGCATCTTTTAATGCTTTAATCTCGTTTTGAAGTTTAGTTACATCATCAGAACTTGGCATATCCTTAATTTGATTTTCCAATTTAGTAATAGTAGTTTTATAAGTGTTAATTTCATCATTAAATGAGTCCTTTACTTTTTGAGTCTCATTAGTAACAATCTTTCCACTTTCAGTTAAAATAGATTTAATTTCATCTTTACTTAACTTTACCTTACCTTCTCCGATTTCTAAACTTTCCAAAAATTCTTTCATATCTTCTTCTCCTTCCACTTTTTTCAGAGGTCGTGTCCTCCTAGAATTTTAGATATTTGCTAGTCCTACGGTTGCTATGCCACACCAAAAAAGCCGATACTTCTATCGACTTAAAACAGTTATCGTCAACATTTAATTATTAACGACACAAGGACTCTATCTACTCTTGGTAGATGAGTGATAGTGCTATTTTATAAGCACTGTGACAGTAATATACTGTTTTACTGACGGATGGGGAGTTCCACCCGACTGCCATAGGAATTTTCATAACTCCACCCTACTTGCCTTTATATGTACACTTGGCGTTTCTTCGTCAAGAAACAGTATAAGGTTCCTATCCGCTCATATATACTACCATCACACTACCTATAAAGTAGTGCATAATAAAAGCACTTTACTTCTTAAGTGCTTTATTTATTTTTTTATTCATAATCTTCTGGAATAAAATTATCATCAAAACTATTTTTAAATTGCTCTAGACTTATATCTGCTATTTTTAAATAATGTTCTATTAAATCTTCATCCCATTTTTTTATGTTGCTCTCATAGTCTTTAGATATTTTTATTAATTCTTCTTCAAACAACTCTTTGTCATTTATTTTCAATAATTCTTCTCTATTCATCTTTTAACATCCTATCTATAAAATTATATAATTCTTTATCTGTGTTTTTTAACAATCTTGGGTTTTTAAAATAGTATTCTATTCCAACTGATATATATTCATAAGCATATTTAATATTTGGCTTACCATTAACAAATGACCTAAAGCCATCATATATTCTACTCTGATATTCGGTTATAAATCCATCGCTATTTTTTAGCACCCAATATTTACCTGTTTTACTTTCGATTTTTTTGAAATCTGATTTTTTATAAAAAGAAAATTTTTCCCTTAATATATTATTATACTGTATTTTTTCTTCTTCTGTAAAGTTAAATGACAATTTATGCCCTAATTCATGTATTAAACTATATTCATTGGCCTTTTTCCCCAAATAAATTTTATTTGTATAAGGTTGATAATAACTATAATTCTCATTTAGTCTTTCTATTTTTACACCTTTTGTTTTTTCATAAAAGTTATTAGTTGTTATGTCTTTTGCTTTAGATATTATCTCATTTGTGCTATATTTATATCTTATATCAGAACTATCATCATATAAACTTTTATTAATATTAACCTTTCTGTACCCATCAACTCTTAACCTATCTACTTTTGTAGGCAATCCACTTACATCAGATAAATTCTTATATTTTTGGGTTAATTGGTCTAGTTTTTCTTGACAACGATACACTTCGTCTTTATCATTAATTGCCTTTGCACCTATTTGTCTATCTTTATATTGTCTTATTTTAGTCTCTATTTGCCTTTGTAATTGTGTTCCCTCATACATAGTATAATGATTACCTTCAAATTCGAATCCTTTTAAATTGGCTTCTTTATCAGCTTTTAGTTGATCTTCACTATATAAAGGTTCACTGATCCCAAGAATAATGGGTACTGTTAAATGTTTGCAATTCATATCGCTTACTTGCCTATTTAAACTATCATTTACTTTCTTAAATTCTTCATTAGTAAATTGCTTACCATCTATATCATACCAACCTTCTTTTTCTTTACTTGAGTGATCAGGAGCCGGATATATATGATGAACTACTTCTACGCCATTGGCACCAAATTCTTCTCCAAATTTTCTTTGAAGTTCATTCGTTAAATTTTTTATACCATCATTCATATTCATTCTTACAGAACTATCTAATCTTCTATGATAGCCCGTTGCATAATTTACATCCTGAATGCCTCTTGAAGTTAATTCTTTCATAGTGTTTTTCATTGCTTGCTCAAATGTTTCTCTTCCTGTAGATACATTTAAAATTGCTTCATCCGTAAGTTTTTGATATACCTCACTTAATTTGGTATACTCTAAATCGCCTTTACTATTTAAAATTGCATAAGCTGAAGTTTGAGCTATATTATTGAATTTATCGGCAGTAACTTTAGCTAAAGCATTTACCATACTTTTTAATTCAACATTGCTATCATAAGGTATAAATGATATTTTTTTATAATCATAAAACTGTTTAGCAAATATCTGATTTTTCTTAGCAACCTCTTCAAATATATTATATATATCTGCTACATTCTTATTTGTTATTTCAGCAATTTTACTTATTATCTCATTAAGATCATTACCATATTTGACTGATTGGAATATCTCTCTTAACTGTGTAGGCGTTAATGTACCAATTCTCATTATTTGTTCACCTAGTTTATTAATCATGAATAGGTTTAACTCTTCTATTCTATCTACAAGTCTTTCTGATAATCTCTCTAGCGCTTCTTCACTCAACATATTTACCTTATATTCTTTAAGATTTTTTTTAATAAACTTTTTTCCTTCAATTTATCTAAATAAAGTTTATTATTTTCACTATCTAAAATAAATTCATCAGCACTTACTTTTAAAATAACAACAGGTTTTTCCCCTGCATTGTGATGTATTTCATACCCCATTATACCTTGTCCAAATTTTTTACCATCTAATTTAAAATATTCACAAACCCCATCCTTATCTGTTTTTATTTCCAATTTCATATATCAATCTCCTAATAAATCCTTTGTAGTTGGGCTCTCTTTTTTTATTTCATCTATTACTGCTTGCGCCTGTTCTAAAGTTTCTTCAGGTTTAATAAATTGTCTTAATTCAGATTTCTTTATAACACCCTGATTAACACCACTAACTAATTGATTATAATTCGCAGAGCTATCCTCAATATACGAATAATCCCAATCTATTTTTATCTCATATTTTCCCATTGGTGTTAAATTATAATAATTTGCTAAAACATTACATGCATATATAAAATCTTCTAACCCATCGACTATTCCGTCTCGTATATCATCAACTATACTAAATGTGTCGTATAATGAGCGCCTTGTCTCATCTGTATTTTGATATGTTGATAATGGCTCTGTAATAATTCCTCTACTTGTACCTATTTGCTTTTCTAATAAGGCGCATTGATTCATCAACTTATTATAGTAAGATGTATCCCTAAATGCTGGATCAAATACTTCCCAAAAGTCATCTTCCCCAGAATTAACTTTTTTATATAAGCCATTAGTAGGTAGTGCATCATCACCCTTAAACATTGTTACATCTGCTCCTACAAATGCCTCTTTAAGTTTATATTCTCTCAATATTTGATTTAATGTATCTTTAATCTCCATAATTTGCTTATCGCAACCATAAGTTATAGGCACTCCGTAGTCATCATTCTCGTGTCTATTATCTATTGGAGACTTTATATAAGCGAATAGCATTTTTTCAACGTTAGGTATAACCATATCTTCTATGTTTGCCCATTCATTAATTGTTGAAAGAGGTACTGGGTCACCATCCAATGTAGCCCTATACTTAACATACAATGTACCATCGTTCAAAGTATAATCTGCCCATCTATAATAATGGTTTTTGCTTTTTACAACATGCTCTGCCATTATAGTACAGTCTACTATATCGTCACCTATTTTTTTATTTATGCACAATCTATTTTGTGAAACTATATTGTAATAAATATTGTTATTAGTGACATATGGAATAACAAGAACACCGCCTGTTCCTAACTCTCGACATACTACTTTTTTTAATTTCTTTCTTAACTTTTTTAATATCTTTTTTAACAGTTCTGATCTTTTATCATCCCCTGTTAAATCTATATTAGAATCATTTACCACATAATTTGCTAATTTGTTGGAAAATATAGATGTAAAATTAATATCTCTGGTATTTTCATAATCTATTGTAAATTTTTCGTTTGCATCAATTAATAATTCATCATTGTTCTGCTTTTTGCCAAACAAAGCAAGAATTTTACTCCAAAATAATTTAAACGTTTTATTCTCCTTTCTTTCTCCATATAGGATTTAAACCATACCTTACAGCATCTATGCAGTGATTGTCTTTATCAACATAACCACTTATATAATTGCCGTCTTTATCTTGTTCATATTCATATGTTGTAAATTCCTCGGCACATTTAGGGCATCTTTTTGGATCTATAACTATCTTAACTAAACCAGATAACCATTTCATTGAATATTCCACACTATCAGGACCTTTTTTAGCACCTCTCATCAATGAGCCATAACTTTGAAAATCACCTATTGATTTAGGCTCTGCACTGTCAGCAGTTATTAGGTCTTCTTCTTTAACACCTTTATTCTCTTTTAAATATTTCCAAACATCTGCATTACTCATTTTATTAACTACAAATTCATTGAAAATGTACAATGTTAATTTGTTTGATTGATAACACATCTTTACCCAAGCAAGTGGGTCGGGATACCACCCAAAATCCATGCCTTGATATAAATAATCAAAGTTCTTTATCTCTTCATCAGTTATTTCTCTTAATTCTACATTTTCAAATACATTACCACCGTCTCCAGTTGCCTCACCTAAATATTCATTAACATATATTTTATAGTTGGTACTTTTTATAAATTCTGCTTCATCTATAAAAGGTTGCCCCAACCATTCAACTGGCACATCTAAATAAGTGCTTTTATGCACAAGTCTATTGGATTTAGGTAATAATTTTTCTTTATTGACAAAGTGATTGTTAGATTTAGGTGTATTATATAATCTAAACACTATGAAATCATTACCACCACGAATTACTGATTGATCTATTTTTCGCACTTCATTCATTCCATTCATTTGGTCAAACTCTTCATAAATTATTAATCCGATATATTTGTCTTTAGGTGGTTTTATTGATTTTATCTTCCCTGGGTCGTCTGCACCTCTAAAATAAATTATTTGTCCAGTGTCTTTATTTTTTATTTCTAATGGACTTTTTGTTGCTATCCATCGTTCTCTAATATCAGGATAAGTCTCAGACAACTTATCTATTCCCCATAACATTTGACTATATATAGAATCCTTTAAGGTGTTTCCCACTTTACGAATACAAATAGCACACATATTAGGATTATTTTCTAAAATTTCTATCCCTTTTTCGCTAGCAAAAGATGATTTTATAGAAGCACGTCCACCCTCTAACCAGTATTCAAGATATCTTCTATCATCTATCCATCTGTTTAAATCTACAAATGATTTTCCAATATCCTTAGCAGGTAAAGAAACATTTTGCCCATCAGCATTCTTTTTAATATTTTGCATTTCGGCAAACTTTAACTCTTTATCTATAAGTACTCCATATGCACTAGCTAAATCTTTTACATTTGTAAATTGGTCTACTTTATCAATTTTTGAATCAATTGCATCAACTAATTTAGAAATAACAGTAAGTCGCTTGTTATTGGTTTGTTCTATCATTGATAGCATTGATTGTGTATTCTCTTCTTTTTTTTGTTCGCACTTTTTTACACTATCAACATCTTTTAATACCCATTTTTTAACAGTAGTAGCAGATATTTTATGTTTTTTAGCAACTTTGTTGTAACTTTGACAGTCAACATACTCGGCAATTATCTCTTTTCTCTGCTTATCAGTTAATCTAGGCATAATAACCAACTCACTAAGTCTCTCTTGTTATAAAATATTTTACAAATATTATCTAACTTCGGAGCATCTTTTAATCTATAATTAAAATTAAATACTCTGCTTATTTTACCATCTTTAGGTTTTTGTATTTCTATCAGAGATATATCATATTTAGAACTTAATGTTAATAACTTTACCTTTATCATTTTATCTAAATTCGTTTTATCTCCTCCTATTTATCTTAATTGGTTGCAGGGGTAGGACTTGAACCTACGACCACAAGTTAACGACACTTGTAAGCTACCAACTGCTCTACCCTGCGATATAAAAAATAATGATTAATATTCAATCATTGTTATTTCCCTTTTTTCCTTTACTTTATTTGTAACTAATCTACCGTTTAAGTCCCTATAACAATCTCCTGATATATGGTGTAACTTAAATTCTGATAGATAAAATTTATGTATTTCCCCATTAATCATAAGATTCACTTTATATTCTTCAATTTTTCCTAATCGGTCAATATGATATTCAGTACCGCAATATGAACATTTTGCCAAATTTTCATACTCGTTTTCCCCATACTTAAGTGGCGCACCACAATTGATACAATTTGTTATTTCTTCCATTTCTCTAAACCTCTTTATTTTCTTCATCTAAATAAGTTAGCCAAAATACAGCTTCTTCTAATTTTTGAATAGAAAAGGCTTTTTCTCTGCTATCTTCAATAAAGTTATTTATATAATCTACAAATTTACTTATATATTCTGTTATTTGGCTTATCGTTATTTCTTTCATAAACTATCACCTACAAAAAATAGAACTATCTCTAGTTCTATCCGACTGCTATACAACAATCCCCAATAGCGCTATTAATTAGCACTACACCAGATAATATAACTTTCAACTATTCCTAGATAGGTAGGACACTAGGCTTGACCTCACTATCGGATTTAATCCTTTTGGAGCACAGCCACCTATATAATTGCAAACATTCATATTACCCAGTGTACTGATAATTAAATCAGTACTTCATTTTGTGTGAATAATGAAAAACAAAGATTTACACCGTGCCTTAATTGGCACTGTACTAACGATATAAAACTTCCCGTTGGTTGCATATGTTCTCGATATTGCTATCACTTGACCTCGCAACAAGGCGATATACCATCAGTACACTACTAATTAAGTAGTGTTTTTAAGAATAAAAAGGGTTCACATCATGTGTATTAGTTCTTGTACTAATTCCACAATACCATAATACTATCACAGGTGGGACAGAACGGGACTTGTTTTAATCTTACTATAATATTTCTATACTTTCATAAACAATTTAAAAAATATCTTCCCTTATTTCCTTAATTTTTCTTATAGTAAAGTTTTGTAATACTTTAAAATCAATTTTTGGATTTTTATATTCTTTTAATATATTCCACATTTCTTCGGTTATCAAGCAATGAAAAACTGTACTTAATAATTGCGGTATTTTTTTACTAGACCACCCATCAATAGATATTTTAGAATATTCCTTTTCTACTAAAGTTGAAGTTACATATTGATTTACAATTTTTTCTTCAACACAAATTCCATCACTTATTATATTTGGTGCCCAAGCTTTATGATGCTTTTCTTTAAAGTCGTTGCCTACTATTTTCGCCCAAGTTTTTCTACCATATTTATTTTGATAATCATAGTTTTTAATAACTATTCCTTCTCCATTACCCATACCATCTTTAACAAGAAATTCACCTGTTTTTTCTAAACACCTAATAAAAGTTTCTGGATTACCATTTCGCACTATGCAAATTGGTGGTATATAATCAATATCAAATTCATCAAGCATTGATTTATATGTTTCATATGTTAAATATTCAACATTTTCTTCATCAATATCAATAACCACATCAAATACATAAAATTTTCTCCAAGCATCGTCTCTATATGTTTTTAAGGCATGAGGGACTAACCACTCACCGTATAATCTGTGATTAGGATGTTTGTCAAAATACTTAATTATTCGTTCATCATTTATCATTGCATTCATAAATCCTGCATTATCATTATCAAGTGTAAGTTCTCTAGTCCTACTTCCGAAATGCAATCCTTTTTCATCTTTCCAAATTGATGAATTAGTTCCGTCAATTTTATAGAATACATAGCATAATCCTGCTTCAATTCCTGCTACTTCATCTGTTCCAAATTTTTCAATATGTTGATATTTTCTAAAACTCATTTAATATCACCTACCATTCTTTTTCTATTTTTATAAGTACGATTTTCTCTGCACCATACACATTCCCGTTGATGTCTAACTCCACCGTGATTTCTGCAATGGATATCAACTGCTTTTGCACCTCTATATGGCTTGCGTTTTTCTTTACCATGTGCTATTGCTTTATCTAGGCTCATAGTATTTCGACACTTTCATAGACAATATAAGAGATATCTTTGCCTTTATATTGTTCTAATATTGGAAATTTTTCTAAATCTTTCTTGGGAATATCTCCATCAAATGTACGATATTCTCTCGCTGACAAAGCTGGTTGATTCTTCAACAATTCAATTTTAATGTTATTTTCTATAAAATCATTTATTTCATTATCTATGTTAATTGGTACATATTTATAATCATCTGGTATGTATTTTTTTGCTTCCTCTATACATATATCACTAAGTGTTTCCACTTGTTCTTTTGTATAATTAAAATTATTTCTTTTAATTGATATCATATCTTCTCTTTCACTACCATCTTCATATTCCAAATAACTAACAACCTTTTTAGTTTTATCTATCTCCTGTAATAAGTGAAGCAATCTAACAATGTGATGATATTGTTTTGGGTCAAATCCCCATTGTTCAAATTCTTTGTACTTACTTGGATATTCATGTGTCAATGCTTTTCTTTTCTCATGCATTGCCCCTAATATACTTTTTAAATTTGGTTTAAATTGACTAAATAATGATTTTATATATTTATCACCTATCGAATATTTAGTATCAATACTTTCAATATAAGAAAAATTACCTTTTTTAATAACATCGTAAAATGTAATTAAATCTTTTACATCAATAGAACCTTTTTCACATTCAATAACTTTGCTAGTTACTTTCCTAAAAATGACATCATGTAAAGTTGGAAGAATGATTGCTTTAACATCTATATCACTATATTCATCATCACAATTATAATTTTGTGAACCATATAATCCAACATATATAACTTTATATCCTTGTTCTTCCAATATTTTTTTGTATTCATTTAATGTTTTAAACATTTTCTGCTTTATCATTCTTTGTTCCTCTTTTCTTCAATCCTTTTAACTATTCTATTTATTGTCCTCTTGGATATTCCACAGTGCCTAGCTGATATTTTAGCATTACTCCACTTGAATAATCTCTTTTCTATGTATATCTGCCTATCATAATCGTTTGCTTTACGATATAACTCGTATTTTTTATCTTTTGCACTATTAAGGTTTGATAATCTTTTTAATGCATCATCTAAATATGATGATATTTGAGCTAATTGTAGCAATGCATCCTCTCTTGAAAATCTACCACCTTTTACAATCTCTTTAGATGGATCTGATGCTCTTATTCCTACTTTAGTTTCTAATCTCTCTATTTCCCTTTTATAATATTCTATATCTATGTTGGTATCTTCTATTTGCTCTTTTAGTTCAAATAATTCCATTTATACCTCCTATTTTATTCCCCTGAAACAAAATTTAGTTTAAATTAAACATTGATAATATATCTTCACCTGCATATGTCGTTGGTAATTTACCATCCCATTTTTCAATAAATTGTTGTTCGATTATTTCTTTTGTTAAAGATTTTTCTAATAGCTTATTTGCCTCAGCTTCACCTTGTGCTTTAACTCTCTTAGTTTCTGCATCCACTTTGGCTTTTTCTAATTGATTTTTTGAAGTTTCAACTTCTTGTTCTGCTACTGCTTTTTGTTCTATTGCTTGATTGTACGCATCACTAAAATCAAAATTATTTATTGCTACAGATACACTGGTGATACCATATTTATTGATTCGTTCATCTAGTGTTTCATTTATATCAAGAGATATTTCACTTCTTTTAGTTACTAATTCTTCTGATGTATATTGTGAAATAACTGCTTTAATTGTTTCCTGAATAGCTGGCTCTAATACTGTTTCCTTATAATTAGTTCCTACAGTTTTATATAATTCAACTGCTTTTTTACCATCAACTTGATAATTGATTGATATTTTAATATTATTAACTATTTGCATATCCTTTGTTGATGTAGATAAAGCATCATTATTTTCATATTTTTGAACTTTTATGTTTACTTTTTTGATTTTTTCTATATATGGTATTTTAAAATTAATTCCCTCATTTAAACTACTATCTACTATTTTACCAAATCTAATCTTTAAACCAACTTCTCCACTTTTTATTGTTGTAAATGATGAGAATATAGTTATTAGTATAAATAATCCTACAATACAAAATATAGTTATTTTTGGTATATTGTATACCTCTATTTCCTTTTCTTTATCTGAATAATAATCTTTTTCAATTTTTATTTTTTTAAAATTAAATATTTTCTTTAACATCTTTCTTTTCCTCCAATTCATTAAATTTATTTTCATATCTAACTCTTAAAATTTCTAATAATGTATAATTCATTCTTACTTTATCTCTTAATTTAAGTATTGAAAAGTTTAATATCAATATACTTACATTAGTTATTATTATTGATAAACTAATCCATATCATATTTCTTCTTCCTCTCCCATTCTTCTTGATAACAATCTTCACATACTCCGTATCCTAATCCTATACCATTGTGAATTTCCTTTGATGTATATGTTTCTCCAAATAGCATTTTTTTACCACAGTGAGGGCAATTTACTACTTCATCCATATCAGAACAGTAAATTGGACAATTCCATTCATCTGGTATTTCATATGGCTCATATTTATGTAATCTAACATTCCATTTGTTAAGTATCATTTCGCCTTCCCTCTTTCAATTCTTTTAACTTATCTTTGCAGTCCATATATACATTTCTAATTGTTTCTAAAATATTAAGTTCTTCTCCATAAGGTTTAATACCTTTTTTAGGATTTATTAAATTATTAATTTTTTTTATTTCTTCTTCAAGCCACTTTTCAAATTTAGTTAAAACTTCACTATCAGTTAGTTTATGATTTTCTTTTATGCGACCACCACAATCATTTCTTTTACAACAATATTTTTTTAATTCTTTGTTTTCTCGTTTTAATTGTTCAATATAATTTAAAAATTCTAGTTGCTCGTCGCTTAGTGGTTGTTCTCCAATTACATAATCGATAATTTTTTCTCTATCCCATTTGTTAGGATTAAAATTTGGTATCATTCTTTAACACCTTTTATAATCTTTAAAATTATACTAATATAAAAATCCGCAAAATGTTGATTGTTACTTTTGAAATATGCTCCTATTTGGTTTTTGTCTAGTAATTTAAAGTATAATAATTTATTTTCATTCATATTTTCTTCCAACCAATTAAATATTTCAAATAATTCTTCTTTAGTCATTATTTACCACCTACCCTATTTTTCCTAATGGTTCATATTCTCCGTTTTCGTTTTTAATAGTTAATGTTGGATATAATTTGCCACATAATTCACAAAATTGTTTTCCATTATCATCAGTAATAAAAATTGTTTTATTATTACAGTTATGACAAATTACAGCATTTTTATTATGTTTATGTTTTTTTATGTATTTTCTTCTTTCTTCACGATTATAATTTGTTATAGTTGGTTTACCATTAAATATTCCATAGTCACTATAATCAAATACATATTCTGTCATTCTTTACCGCCTTTGTTAACTTTTTCTAACCAATAAGTTTGTGATGCCATTCCTATGGTAAGTCCAACAAAATAACAATAATTATCATCAATTGGTTTAATTAAATAAAATATTGTATATAATATTGATATTAATAATAACCATTTAATAAATTTCATTCTTTACCACCTTTTTCTACAAAATCTAGGACTTCTTGATATATTCTTTTAAAATCTTGTAAATGTGCTATTTCTATGCCATTAAACATACTTCCATCATTTTTCTTTAAAAACAATTTTATAGTGTCATCACATTCTTTTATCTTATCTTCCAAAAAAGAAATAAGTTGTTGTTTTTCTACATTTAATCTTGTTACTTCATTTGAATAATCTACTTGGTAATAATTTGTTTTAGTTGTGTTTGTCAATTTACTTTTTTTAGTATTATCATACATTGTTTCCATTTTATTTTTCCTCCAACTTTTCTATTTTAATAAATATTGACAAATTATAATTCTAAAATCTACATTTGCATTTTCAAATTCCCAATAAGGTATTTTACGAGACACATTATTTTTAAAAACAAATAAATATTTTTCTTTATCAAAAAATTTATAATCAATATCACAATTTTTAAGAAATTTTTCTATTTCTTTTCTATTCATCTTTACTCTCCAATTTTTCTATTATTTCTTTATTTTTTAATTCATAAAAACAATCGTTACATATAATTGTTTTAAATAGTAATTTATCAATAACATTTACATATAAATCATAGCAAAAACTATCCCACGTTAATTTATTACATAGCAAACAAGTAGTTTGTCCATTTCCATTTCTTTTTTTATAAGTTAGTTTCATCTTTACCCTCCAACTTTTCTATTTTGTATTCGTTATTAGTTAATTTTTCAAAATCACGAAAGATTTTATAATAATTGTAATAATAAGTTGATTTCCACCCATTATCATCTTCTACAAAATATTCATTAGGCAATTCTATTAAATGTCTATTGTATAAATAACCAATAATATCAGCAAAATAACTTTTTTTTATTAATGTATTATCTTGTCTATATAATTTCATTTGTGTAGAACCTTTAATCTTTTTCATCTTTATTCTCCAACCTTTCTTTTAAGTATTTTTGATTTTTAATAAGTTGATTAAGAATAGGTATATAGACGTCTTTTTCTTTATTATCTATACCAATAATATGAGTTGTATTATTTTTAGTATATTTTATATTTTCTTCTAAAGTTTCTATTTCTTCTATATCTTCCCACTCATCATTTTCTTCTGGTAGAATTTCAACTTTAGTGTCTAGTGTTATGTCTAAAAAATCAAGCCATCTATTTCCGATATTAGTTAAATATAATTCTTCTATGCTTGAATAATCTTTATTAAATTTATATATATTATTACTTTCACATAATTTTATCTTTTTGGGTGCTTGTCCATCTTTAATAAGTCCCATTAATTCGTATATTGTTATTATTTTATTTCTCATTTCCTAATTCCTCCTCTTTTAAAATAAATAACATTTCTTTTTGAAAATCAGGATTTAATGCTTCTCCCCAACAATATAATTTTTCTATTGCTTTAGAGTTTTTTTGTAATAAGTTATCATATACTTGAACAAGTTCATTAAATGCATTCCTATCACCTACATAAACCATTTGTAATTTTGCTATAAATTCTTCTTTTGACATATCTACTCCTACACTTTCTCAATTAAATCTGATTTTATTAAATCATATAAAATATCATATATTTTAAATTCGTTTTTATTTCCTAAATTATACATATCCAAATCAATCACGGGATAAACAATTCTATCATTAGTAATTCTAATATAAATCGCTCCTTCTAAATCATTTTGTAGCCATAATTTATAATCTTCATAACAATCAGGTGTATATTTGAATCCAAACTTTTCTAATTCTTTTAAATCAACCCCATCACGAATTTTTAACATATTTACTTCACTTCCTCATCTTGTAAAATTGATAATAATTTTTCTGTTTCATCGTCATTCAACTCTAATCTCCAAATTTCTCCATCAACTCTTGCAACTTCATAATCAATATATTCCAATGCTTTATCAATTCGTTGTTGTAAATTATTAATATAATTATATAATTGAGTAGCATATCCAGTATTTACTGCAAATGATAAATTGTATTTTGCAGCGATTTCCAATTGTTCTAATATTTCTTTATCCATCTTATTTATCTCCTATCCTAAAACAATTATTTTCAACTTATTCGTTTGCTTTAAAATTATAAATCGGTTTTATAATTTTTATAATATCAACTGTATCACCTATACAATCAATTATTTCTTGCATTGGTTTATAAACAAATGGTGCTTCATCGATTGTATCTTCATTTACTGATGTCGTATAAATACCTTCCATAGATTGTTTATAATCTTCTATTTTAAACGTTTTCTTCGCTTCCATACGAGACATAATTCTACCTGCTCCATGTGGCGCAGATTTATTCCAATCATCATTCCCTTTTCCGACACCAATAATACAGCCATCTCGCATATTCATCGGTATTAGTACCTTTTCACCCAATTTTGCTGATATAGCACCTTTGCGAACGATATTATCATCAAAATTTATATAGTTGTGAATACATTGAAAATACCAAAAATCATGCTCCACCCAATCTTGCGTAAAAAATGACGGTTCTGTAGGTATTTCTCTTAATCTAACACTAAAGCAATCTTTATTGTATGGCACTTCAAAGTAATTACATAGTATTTGTTTAGCAATACATAAACGATTGTCTTTAGCAAATTCTTGACATATTCTCATATCGTGTAAATAATCTTCCCTATCTTTTCCCTCTAAATAGCATAAATCTTTAGGAAGTTTAGTTTTTCCATCATATTTTTGGCTTATCTCAATTAAGGCACCTTGTATTTCTTTTTGTCTACCTTGTTCTTTATATTCTTGAATCAATTTATCTTTTTCTTCTTGCATTTCATTTTTATAAGAGCAATATTCAATCGCTTTATTTTGGTATATTTCGCATACTTGCTTTCCTAGATTTCTACTACCTGTATGAATTACTAAATATTTATTATTATCTTCATCAATATCAATTTCTATAAAGTGATTTCCCCCACCTAAAGTTCCCATTGACTTTTCTAACCAATTATCTTTATTTTTTAAATTTTTTAAACAATATAATTGTTCCATTTCCAAAAACTTGTATTTTTGATTTTCATGAACATTCATTCCACTTGGTACACATTCATGAATAACTCTATCTAATTTTTCTAAATCTATATCTATATTTCCTAACTCAACACATAACATTCCGCAACCAATATCTACACCAACTATATTAGGTATAACCTTATCACCTAAATCGCCAGTAAAACCAATTACACAACCTTTACCTGCATGAACATCAGGCATTATTCTAATTTTGCTATTTTTAAATGCTTTTTGTTCAAGTAACAAATTAATTTGGTCTATTGCTTCTTGTTCGATATTATTCGTAAATATTTTCAAATCTTTCATAATTGCAAATCCTCTAATGTATATTCTTTATTTAATTCCATGTTCTTGTACATAGTATTTGGCTCGAATGGAAACATAGTCATCATATAATTATCTTTTGTTTCAATATGAATATATTCTCTGCCAGTTGAAAAACTACTTTTTTTAATAAATTTAATCCTATCTCTAAAAGGTCTAATAACACCGCTTAAATATTTTCTTTCTTCTTCATCAAGTATTGGTTCTTCTACTTCTAAAGTTAATTTTATTTTATTTTTCTCTATAATAGTATTTAATATATCCATTTCTTTTTCATTTAATAAATCTTTTATGCCTATTGTTAAATCAACTCCAAAATTTTTTGATATATTAGTCCAATGATTTATTTCATATATATTAACTTCTTTTTCTAATTTCATTTTATTTCACTTCCTTGTCTCTATCTAACTCAATACTTATTAGTTCTCCTATACTTTGGATAGAATTAATAAATCCATATAATTGTTCAATTTCTGCTTCTAATATTTTAATTTGAGTTTCTTTATTTTTTATTTGATTTTGATAAGAAATATCTATTGATTTTACTTTTTCTAATATTTTGTTTAATTTATTTTCCATTTTTACCTCTTTCTAATATTTCCCATAATTTTAAACCATCAATTTCACATTCATAGCCAGAATATTCACCATCATCATAATATTGAATATGTTCTTTTATATATTTAATTGCTTCATCAATAGCATTGTCTTTTTCTTCTAACATTTCAAATAAACAACTTGAACAATAAGGTTTGTCATTATAAGTAAATAAAAAACTATCCCAAGTAAGAGCAAACTTCCCTTTTTCTTTACATCTGACACACTCTGTTTGTCCATTTCCTGTTCTTTTAGTTATCATCTAACCACTTCATTTCTTTGCATTTGTTATATATTGCTTCTTGTAAATCTTTCCCAATAATTATAGGTCTATGTCCAGCATTCATTGAATTTTGAAAAAAACTTATTTCTTTCGTTAGTAAATTAAATTCAATATCTAGCCATGAATATTTATTGTTTATATTTGGCTTACATTTGTAAATAAATTTATGCTCTATAATACTTCCATTATAAATAACATTATCATTTATTTTTTTTATTTCTTTTAATTCAAAATCTAAATCTTCCAATGTAATATCTTTATTCATTATCTATCACTCCACATAATTCGTTTAAATTTCCAATATAATATCCAAACGCAAATCCCCATAATGCAAAGAGTATTATTATAATTATTAGCTCTATTAAATTTATTTTTATATTTTTATTCATAGCCTACCTCTTTTACTAACTTTATTAAATCTTTATATACTCTAGTCTTTTTTACATAAGTAGGTTTACCCTTTCGTTTATCCTCTATATCTTGTTTAATTAATAATTCAGTTAGTTTCTCTATTATGTAATCTTTCATCTTTTTCCTCATACTTTACTAAGTGATTATTTCTAATAAAATGGTTTATATTTTCTTTTCCTTTAACTTCGACGACATATGTCATTCCTTTATAAACTTGACTATATCTTTTTACACAAAGATAGTAATTATCCCCTTTTTTCTTTGGATAATAAATCATGCCATATTTATCTATTAATTTCATTCTGATACTATCTTTCTAGGTCTACCTGGTTTTCTCTTTAAAGTTGTTTCTTCTAATAAAAACTTAATATCGTTTTCCGTTAAAATACGGTTTTTATATTCACTATTTAATTTTTTAACAGTTTTATATATTTCGTTTGCTAAAAACTTTCTCGTTTCTGTTCCAGGTAATTTCAATTTATGAGTCTGATAAGTGTTTTCTATTTCATATTCGTTATTTAATGTTCTTCTTATTTTTCTTAAATCATGAATTTTTTTAACTATCTTTATACTGGCTATATCACTTAACTCATTATTTTCTATTAGATGATAATAGTCGCTTAATTCAAAATCTACATTTTGCAATTCAGTAGGCTGTGTTTTAATCATTTCGTCAATTTCATCTAAAGTTTGTATTACATTTTTGATTTTTTCAACTAATATCTCATCTCTCATCTTTTACCTCGACTATTTCCAGTATAACCTTAGTTGTTTCTCCATAAACAAACGTATCTGTAAAAGCGGTTACACACTTTCTATTATCATCTTTTAACTTCCCAAATTTAACCATAGCATCTAATATAAATTTTTTCGCAAATGCTACATTATCCAAATCTCTTTTCTTAGTACCTTCTACCCATATAAAATTTATTTTAATAGGATTGTTCCATTTAGGCATTTTCATTAAATATAGCCCTATCTCTTGCTCATATTTAGCCTTATAATTATTAGCATTGTACTTATTTCTTCTACACTCATTTACATATTCATTTAAACTTGGTAATTTTATCGGTATTTCAAATCTCATATAATTGTTCCTCCCTCTTTATTTCATCTGGACTTCTTGTATCTATCCCAACATTTTTACATTCTTGTATTAACCCATCAAGTAATATTGCAAATTCACTCGTATTAAGTTCATGGCTGGGAGTAAATACGTGATATACTGTATACTCCTTGCCATTCCTGATTATCTTTGATTTCTTCTCATAATACTCAATACCTCTAACTTCTTTTTCACTAGGAACTAAAATTTCATATCTTTGAGAATAATTCTTTAGCATCTCAAAGTGTAACTCTTCAATGCCTATCTTTAATACCAAAGATAACTCACTTAATAACTTCCAGTATCTTGAATTCTGTTTATTATTTCTTTTTTCTTTGTACCCAGTTATTTCAAATACTTTTTCTTTATCCTGCTCGTAAAGATAGTCTATTAATTTTTTAGGTGTTCCCCTATACTTACTCATAGCCTACTCCAAGAAATTATCGTCTATTGATACTTGCTCTCCAAATTCCGCAAATGGATCAGTTTGTGGAGCCTCTTGTTGTGGAGCTGCAGTTGTTGTGTTACTATCTTTCTTTTTTTGCTCTAAAAACTCGATAGATTCAACAATTACCTCTGTTACATATCTCCTGTTATTGTCTTTATCAGTGTAATCACGAGTTTGTATTCTACCAACTATTCCTAGCTTGTCCCCCTTTTCTACATATTGAGCTAGTAATTCAGCTGTCTTTCTATATGCAACGCAGCTTATGAAATCACTGCTATAATTTCCGTCTTTATCTTTAAAATCTCTATTAACCGCTATTGTAAATTGAGTTACTGCTACATTACTTGTAGTGTATCTTAATTCAATAGTCTTTGTAGTCCTACCTGTAAGTATTACTTTATTCATTTGCGCTCCCCTTACCGAATTCAATTAAATCATTTGCTATTTTTATAAGCTCTAAACCAAGTTTAATTAAATCCTTTTTATTTTTTTCCATTTTTTTTGTTTGCATGACAGTTGATATTAAATCCAATTTCCTAATATTTCTTGAAGTTCTATCAATATATTCCCAATCTATTGACTTGTCATCTTCAAATAAACTTCTTAAAATTTTATCTGTTTTTTTCTCAGATTCTTCAAAGCCATTAATTACATTTGATATAAATTTATCAATATCTCCATCAACATAGCTCTCTTTTACATGAACGTCTATCATAATTTTATTTAAATCATTTAACATATTCCTAATTCCTCCAATTTTTTTAATATTTCTTCTTCTGTTTTAGGTACAATCTCTACTAATTGTCCTAATTCTTTTTTAGGTAGCCAAATACAATAATATTTATCGTATTCAATACCTTTTGCTAATTTATACATTCCTAACTGCCAACTTAAATATTCTTTGTCTAATTCAGCAGTAAATTTTATATCTAATAAACTATTTAAACCTTGTACTGTACCTGTCATATCAAGAGTTCCACAGTATAAATGTTTATAACTTACTATCTGCTCTTGTTCTTTTGGTACTATTTCATATTTTTTTACAAGTCTTAAATACTCTTTAATGCATATTTGTAAGTCTTTATTTTGTATTTGCTCTACTTCTTCTTTTGCTTTATTTAAATCACTAACATCTAAATGTTCTATTATTGAATGCCCTTGTGTTCCAAATAAAGCCTTTTTGCTTAAAGTATTTTTATCAACATCTTTATATTTGTCAGGGAATATCAGTTGTAGTATTTGTGTTACTGACTTAACTAATATTCCATCTTTCAAATACAAATGTGGTTCTTCCAAAAACTCTATCATTATTCTTCTACTGTTAATGTAAGACTTGGTTTAACTTCTGATACTTTTGAGTATGCCTCGTAAATATCTGGGCACTCTTCTTTAAGTCTTTTGGAATCTATTGTAGTTCTTGTAGTTCCATCTTTTATTACCGCTGATAGACCGTTAATAAAAAACTTTTTTAACCCTACACTATTCATTGCTTCCATTAATCCATCTTTTAATAATTTTTCTTGATATTCCATTTCTTTTTTTGCTTTATTAAATTCAATTATTTTGTTTACCATTTCTTGAGCAACAATTATCTCATTATTCTCTACTTTTACTATTTCATTTTCCATTTCTAATTCCTCCAATTTCTTCTCTTCATAAATTTTATCTGACATATATAATTCGTAATCTGTCATTTACTTACCTCTGCCTTTGTAACAATTAATGCACTTGCTTCTTGTATTGTTAATTCGCTTAATTTAGGTTTATTAACCTTTTGTAAGTAAGCCTTTATTTCTTCCTTATCAAATTTCTTTTTAATGATTTCTTTTTGTGAATCTTGAATTAATATTTCTTTCTCATTTTTTTTGCTACTTTCTTTTTTTGTTAAATCTTCTTGACTTGTATTTTCGTTAATATCAATATTTTCTGGTAAATCTTCTCCTGAATAAATGTATAATCCTAAACCGAACATAGCCAAATTTTTCGTTAAACATCTCATTATTGTTTTATTAATATCAAACATCGTTGCTGATTGAACTACTTTTTCAATTTCTTCTTCTTCCTTTGTTCTATAATTATATTTTTTTACATAATATTTGTAAGGTTTGTCCTTCATAGCTTTATTTGAACTATCCATTACTGGCAACCACATTTCATGTTCAATGCCTTCTATTTCAACTCTTGTGAATACCATATAACCAGTTTTCTCATCATAGACATATGGCAATTTGTTTTCCCCAAATTTTAATATTTCATAGTTAGCACTTGGGAAAAGTTTTTTTACTTCTCCCCAAGCATAAGTCCAACTCAAATATGTTAATTCAACACTACCGTTACTTTTCTTTTCAGTTTTATCATTACAATTAATTTGAAACAATTTGTTAAAATGTGTTAATTCTTCCATCTTATAAACCTCTCTTCCATTCTAAAATATGACATGCACGGAGCATTTGGTTTGCTCTATGCTTAATGTTATTTATTGTTTCTTGTTTTTCTTCATCGGTAACGCAGATAAAAAATCCTCCTGCATGTCCTGACAAACTTCCTACCATTTTAGGATAATCTTTACTCTCTCTTATGTTCTGTATTACTTTTCTCATTGCTTTATCACTTCTTATGCCAAACTTGGCTCTTAAATCTTGATTCTTTATTAAGTTGTCTTTTCCAAGATGGTTTTGGCATAAATACTCATATACTTCCTTTTCCATAAACCTCTCCATTCTTCAACTTAATTACTTTATCTAACTGCTTACTCGTCAGATTTATTTCACTCATTATGTGCATATCTATAACTTTTTTTGCACTAAATTTTTTTAATAACTTATTAAATTCTTTATCACTTGTTTTCATTCCCTTTTCATTCTCTCCTCTAATTTTTTTATTTCTTCTGCACTTGCTACTTCCTCATGTATATTTTTGTCATTTATCCATTCAGGATTAATTTTATTGCCTTTTAACTTTTCAAAAATTATACCTTTGTAGTTTGATGCCATACACTCATCTATTAGATTTATTACATTCTCTACCCCATATTGGCTCGTGGCACGTTGTATTCGTGCAAGTAGAGTTTTTAGTCCAATTTCTTTGTAATTTTCTTTTCTTTCAGATTTGTATTTTAACCATTCTTCTATCTTTATTTCTAATTCTTTATTAAACTTAAAACTAGATACTAAATACTTAATACTTAAAACACTTGTTATGTTACCCTTGTTGATTTCATTTTGATTTTGATTTGATTTTAAGTTGATTTCATTTTGATTTTTTTCTTCACAATCTTTTTTTGCATTATTCGATTTATTTTTACTCTTATTTAACTGATAACGCAGTGTATTAAATATTGCTTGGTTATGTCCTGTTAAATCGGGCTCTATACCTTTAAACATAAAATCAACTATAGCGCATAGCACTTCTTTTTTATCTTTAATAGGAATGGTATCTATTAATTCAAAATACCCTTTGTAAAATGTAAAACTATTAATGTCATTCATCTTTACCTCCTAATTTGATTTTCTCTATAAATTTTGTTATAATTACTTATAGAAATGTTTTCGACTGCATTTCTTTTCTTATAACTTGGCTTCACAGTAAGCCTCACTGTGTCCTGCTTCAATGCAGTTTTTTTGTGCATCATCAGTTAATTTTGAACTTAATATCATTAATAAACCAGTTGCACTTACTATAAATAAGCCTATAAATATTGATAATGCTCTTTCTTTTCTTTTAGTTTTCCTTAATGTTTGTAAATATTCCCTATACCCCTGTTTTGCATTTTCTCCTATTATTTCTTTCATAATTTAAACCTCTTTCTAATTCTCTGAAATTTTTTTTAAATACTTAATATTTAAATTTAAATATTCGACAACCTTTTCATTTGGAACTAATCCAGTTGGTAAAAAATAATTCTGTTCTTCTAAATTTTTTGCTATATTTTTCTTTATTTCTCTTGCTTTATCTTTACTTACTGATGCAAGTGCCTGAATATCTTTTGTATCTAACCACTGCTTCTTTAATATTTCAAGCATTTCATTTGCTGAATACAATTTACTTACTCTTTTTACCATATGTTTTTTCACCGTCCTTTCATTTGCTAGACTTTGTTTATTTTATTTACTCTCCTGTGCTATAATAGTTTTATAGACAGGAGGTGATTATTTGAAACTTGATATAAGTGTTTTTATAAGCATTTTAGCATTTATAGTGTCATTTCTTACTTTTTTATTTAACTTTATTTCTTCACTATCCCATATTGAAATTAAAAACATAAATTATATTACTTTTTTAGATCACAAAGATGAAGATGGGGAATATGTTTTAGCAATAGATTGTATAATTGAAAATAGAAATAAGTTCCCGATAAAGATATATAAAATAAAATTTAATAATTTCAACTCATTTTCAAAGAAGATAAGATTAGCAAGGGTTGATTTAAAAAAATATGGTCAAACTGTTAGACATTATAAATATTCTTTGGGTTTACCAATAAAACTTGATGCTTATGAATCTGAAGAAGGTGCAATACTTATAAATAGTGATACCCCTATAAAGGTAAGAAAAATCAATCTTCTAAAGTTATATTCTACCCGTGGAGTTCTTTATATTTTTTTAAGATTTCATAATCACAATAAATAAAATTAATAATTACATAAAAATATTAAAAGTATTAAAAGTAATATCACTAATATGATAATTATTGATGCCGTTGTTATTGACATTAACATTTCACTTCCTTTCTATTCTTCCTTTGTATGTGACATATAGTCTTGTTTAAGTGCATACAAAAATTCATCGATATTTTCATTCAACAAATTAAATATACAATAAATTTTATCTAAACTAGATTTAGTTGGATTGTTTTCTAATTTATTGTAGTTTTGCCTTGTCATTCCAAGCATTTTTGCCATATCATCTTGCGTATATCCATATTTGTTTCTTATACTTTTTATAAAATTTGATGCTGTCATATTACCTCCTATCTGCCTTAATTATACAAGACAAAAAGTCTTATGTCAATACTTTTTTGACAATTTGTCACAATTTTATTTACTTTTTGTCTTGTTAGGTGTATAATCTTTATAGACGGGAGGAAAATTAATGAATAATAATTTTGCTTTTAATCTTAAACATCTAAGATTGGAAAAAGGTTTAACACAAGAGCAATTAGGAAAATTAATAAACAAGGATTATTCTACTATTGGCAAATGGGAAAATGGTACTCGTTCTCCAATAATGGAAGATGTAATAAAATTATCAAATATCCTTGATGTTGATATTAAGGATTTGATTAACAAAGATTATGAGATAGATAATTCCCCAAAATTTGATGAACTGGATATATTATTTTCAAAAAACAAAGATATATTAACTGATGAAGATAAAGAATATATGAGATTTATAATTGAAAAAAGAAAAAGAGAAATTGATAAACAGTTAGGAGAAGATAATAATGAATAAAAAGAAAAATCATAAACCACTACTTATTGTTTTGGGAATTGTTGGTGGAGTTATTATTTTAATAGCTATTACTATTTTTACAATTGTTTTAACTGAAGGAATAGAGTTTTCTAATCAGATTTATGCTGAATGCATAGATTCAAAAGTTGGAAAAATAAGTATTAATAGTTTATATAGTGATAGTTATAATACTGTAAAAAGTTGCCAGAACATGAAAAACAGAGCAATTTTCAAAAAATATATGTATGATAAATGTATAAAAAATGAGAATGAAAAAATGGGAAAAACTTTAGAAAGTTATAATAATTACCTTAAAGAAAACGGTGGTTCTATCACATATCGAGATAAAAGTGATGCACTTTATAAAGCATTACTTAAGGCAAAGGAAATATGCTTTAACAAAATATAAATAAAGTATGCTAGTACAGGTACTTCTATAAAGGAGTAAAATTATGGGAATTAAAGAATTGTTAAAAAGAGAAATAACACAACAAGATTTGCTAAATTATTTCAATGCTAGTATAGAATACCTACACTTACCAATTAATATAGATGGATGTGTATTTAATTACAGGGGAATAAATGTTATATTTATTGAAAAGGATTTATCCAATTATAAAAAAAGAAAAACTATATTACATGAACTAGCACACATAGAATTATCACAGTTAGAACAAAGAGATAAAGATTTATTGGCTTTGCATACAAAAGAATATGAAGATGAAGCTGATGAATACATAAAAAAAATATTAAATGAAATTAATTAAACAAAAAGACCTCGTGCTGTAACACGAAGTCAAAAATGAAAAATCACAAAGTCTAGCAAACTTTAAATACAATATAATTGTATGGACTTTTCTATACAATTATATCACAAATAAAAATTTAAAACAATAAAAAGGAGTAATATATATGGCAGTATATCAAGAAAAAGATAAAAAAAAGTGGACTAAAGATGGGCGCAAATGGTATTTTAGATGTTATTATACTGATATGTATGGTAATTCTAAACAAAAACAGTCAAAATTATATAAGTTAAAAAATGAAGCAGAAGATGCAGAAAGTGAATTTAAAATTAAAATTAAAAGTTATGATGAAATAAATTATAATATAAATTTTGAAGAAGTATATAAAGAGTGGCTACTATATAAAAAACAATTTTTAAAATATACAACATATTATAAACTTAAAAATTCTTTAGATAATCATTTACTACCTTATTTTAAAAATTTTAAACTATTCTCTATAAAATCCAATAACTTGCTTTTATGGAAAGAAAAATTAAAAACTAAAAATTTATGTCCTGAATCCATAAATAAAATAATTGGTTATTTTCAAGAACTACTTGAATATTGCACAATTAACTACGAATTTAGCATTAAAATCAGCAAAAAACTACAGAAAGATAAAGTACCTAAAAAAAACAACAAAATAAACGAAGCAAAATGGAATTTTTGGACATATGATGAGTTTCAAAAATTTATTAAACTTGTAGACAATGACTTTGATAAAAAAATGTATAATTTCTTATACTTTACAGGAGTTAGATTTTCGGAAATGGCTGGTTTAAATTGGAATAATGTTGACCTAACAAAAAAATCAATAAAAATAATAGATAATTTAACGAGAGCAGAAAATGGTGGATATGAAATAACAGACCCAAAAACAAATAATTCAATTAGATATGTTGATTTAGATGATAAATTAACAATGATGTTAAAAGAACTTTATGAAGAAGAAAGTAAATTATATGGGTTCAGTAACAAACTGTTTGTATTTGGAAACATAAAACATATAGCACCTACTACTTTTAGAAGACATCTTAATAAATATATTAAAATTTCTGGTGTAAGGAAAATAACAATACACGGTTTTAGACATAGCCATGTGAGTTTATTAATTAATTTAGGATGTGACAGTCGTGAGGTTGCTGAACGTATTGGTGATACAGTACAAATGGTAGAAAAAACATATTATCATATGTTTCCAGAAAAGAAAAGTAATGCAGTAAATATATTAAATAAATTAAATAAAAATTGAATAAAAAAAGAGGTAAACAAGAGGTAAAATATATTAAAAATTTAAAAAACCTTATAAAATAAGGTCTAATAAACATATGGTATCCCCGATAGGA
>CANQWY010000007.1 GCA_947627675.1 uncultured Bacilli bacterium | reverse complement strand
TAGTCTAACACTTTTTATTTTGCAAGATTTTTATTTATAACTAGGGACTTTTCGTCAGAAATTTGGTACAATAAATTTGTAAGCGAATTATAATAATGTTCCCAATTTGTTCCCGTTTTGTGAATATTTATTATAAATACCATAAATACTATTGTTGCCAGACACAAAATTACTTGAAATACCAATAATAGTGATAATACTATAAATAATATATGTACTAAACTATAAGAAACTTGTGGTTCGGGAAAGAAATATAAAAATTGTTATGGAAAATAATAATAAAAAACACATAAATAAAGTATTTTAATGACAATAATTGTCTTTAAAAAATGTCAAAAATTTAAAAAATGACGATTTTCATTTGAAAGGAGTAGATGGACAAATGTCAAATAAAGAAGTAATAGATAAAATAAGAAAATTATCAATACAAGACCAAAGAAATTTATCATATGAAGAACTAATAAAAATTATTGAGCCACTTTCAGCTGATGAAATTATAGAGTTAAGTAATATTATAGGGTATCCTGTATTTACAAGATTATGTATGGGGGTTCTTAAACATAAATTTGTTTTATTACAAGATGGAGCCGCTGCAATCATTGTTAATGATAAAGGACAAATACTATTACAAAGTAGAGCTGATAGAGATAAATGGGGACTTCCTGGTGGATGTCAAGAATTGGGCGAAAGATTTCAAGATACTATTATTAGAGAAATAAAAGAAGAGACGAATCTAGATGTTAAGGAAGAAGATCTAGAATTAATAGATATAGTATCAGGATCAACTAGAAGAAATGATTATCCAAATGGGGATGTAGTAATAAACAATACAGCATTATATTGTGTTAGAGATTATTCTGGGGAATTAAAATGGGATAATGAATCTAAGAATATGGAATTTTTTGATTTAGATAATTTACCTGAAAATCAAAATGATCCAGATTTAATAGAAATATATATTAATAAAGTAAATAAAAAGACAAGATAAAAAATTAGTAAATGGATGCAAACAATGTTTACAAATGAAAAAATATTTATAGTAACAATAATATAATAAATAACATAAATACTGGAATATGATCAGCTTGTGGCAGTGGTAAAAAATATAAAATTTTTTGTGGAGAGTAGTAAATTTGATAAAGGTTTCTGAGGCATAGGCTTTTGAAAAAAATCATAAAAAATACTCTAAAAATTAAAAAATATGTTCAAAATGTGCACAAAAAAATTAAAATGCTCTCAAAAATGTCAAAAAAATTATTAAAATCAAGTGTTCACCAATGAGGCCATTTTTTATTAGATTTTAAAAAGTTTTATTAAGGAATATAACAAAAATTGGAATTATTTATTTTAGATGTGTGGGTGAAGAGAATATGGAAATTAATTTAAATGATATATATAATTAATGTATTAAATATAGTGAAAGTATTAAAAATCCCATATTAAAAGAGCTAATTAAAGTAATATATAAAGATTATAAGGAAAAATTGATAAACAAACCTGCTACCACCAGATCTCATCATTGTTTTAAAGCGGACTATTATATCACATATTAAATACTTATAATATTGTAATTGTTACTACTTTTGTGTCTAATAACTGTCGTAACTAGTAGATCTTATAAAGTTTTGTGAGTAATTAAAAGTCCAAAAATAATATAGAAATTTAAAAATTTCCTCATTTTTTCCTCGTTTTTGAAAATGATGAAAAAACATAAAAATATCTGATTTGGAAATGTTAGGAGTGATATAATTGAATTTGAAAAAAAGTTATATCTTCGTAATTTTAATAGGAATTGTAATAATAGCAATTTTCCTTGTTCTCACACGAAGAGATAATAATTATCATACTATTGAGGAAATATTGAATATAAATATGAACAATATATCTTATGTAAAGACTGGTGGAGCTTTAATTCAAGAAGATGATTATTTAGTTGATGACTTTATAAAACATTATAAGAATTTAAAATATAAAAAAGTTAATCAAAATACTGGAAGCACTGCCCATTTATATTATGTTTGCTATGATTACAATGATAAAGTTTTGTTTACTCTAGTGGAAATAGGAAATCAAGATTTAATATATTTAAAAAATGGATCATTTGACACTAATGATTATAAAAGATATTTATATCAATTAGTGCAATAATATAAATGTAGTAAACGGATATTGAAAATTTCTTCATTTAATTTAGGAAATAAAAGTAATATGGATCTTATAATACTATATATACCATAAATAGGATAATATGAGATCACACTGAATTTGTGACGGTGTTAAGAAATATAAATGATGTTGTGGAAAGTAATAGGTTTTATAGTGGTTTGCCAAGTATTTTATTTTAAATAATTCAAAAAAATATACTAAAAACTCAAAATGCCTCCAAAATTTTGATAAATTCTAATAAAATAAAGAGATGTTTAATGATGCATTTTAGGATAACATTGTAAGTAAGTATTTGTATTGATTATAGTAATATAAACATATATCAAAATAACTCGAATTTTGTTATAATTTTATATGTAAGGAGGTATTTAATGAAAATTATAACTGTATGTGGTAGTTTAAAATTCGTGAAAGAAATGATGGAAATAGCAGAAAAAATGGAATTGCAAGGAAATTGTATGTTAGTTCCTGTCTATAATCCTAATAAAGCTAGTAAGGATGATTTTACAGCAGAAGAATCACAAATGCTTGATAAAATGCATAAAGAAAAAATAAAATTAGCAGATGCTATTTTGGTTATAAATGTAAATAATTATATTGGAAATAGTACAAAAAGTGAAATCGAATTTGCTAAATCCTTAAATAAGGAAATCATTTATTATACTGATATTATAAATAATACTGATAGTAATTAAAGAGAGGTAATATGAAAAAGATAGTTATTGCAGGAAGTGCTAAACTTGAAAAAAAGTGAGTAGTTGGTTAGATTTCTTTCAAAGAAATAATTACGAAATTTTAGATTATCCAAAATTGATTGAAGAACAAAGATTTATGGAATTATATCCAAATATACATATTGAATTTTTTCAAAATATTGTTAAAACAGATGTGTTGTTTATAATGAATGAAGATAAAAATGATATAGTTGGATATATTGGATATGAAGCTTATGCTGAATTGCTCTTTGGACTTACTCAAAAATTGATTTATAATAAAGATATTGAATTAGTAGTTTTAAAAATGCCAAGTAGAGATGTAGAATGCTATAATGAAATTAATTTATGGCTAGAACTTGGATGGATAAAATTATTTGAGGAGGCAAAATAATGAATTTGAAAGATCAAATAGAAAACTATGTTCCTTTTGATGAAGCAGAGGAAAAAATTAAAGAATATTTATTAAAATGGATGGATACATTTAAAGATGTTTTAACTAGAGAAAACGAATTCGGACATTTCACAGCTTCTGGATTTGTGGTTAATAAAGATCGAACAAAAATGCTTGTTGTATATCACAATATATATGATGCATGGATTTTTCCGGGCGGACATGCAGATGGAGATGCAAATCTTTTATCTGTTGCAATTCGTGAAGTAGAAGAAGAAACTGGTTTAAAAACGAAAGTATTGGATAACTCAATTTTTGCCATTGCAGCATCTCCAACTATTGGGCATGTAAAAAGAGGAAAATATGTTCCAGCACATACTCATTTAGATGTTGTATACTTATTGGAAGCGGATGATAAAGAGCCATTAACTTATAGAGAAGATGAAAGTAAAGGTGTTAAATGGATTACATTCGAAGAGGCGATAGACAATAGCATTGTTGATTTTATAAGGCCAGTTCATAAAAGATTAATTAAAAAAATAAATACTAAAGATTATTAATTTTTTAATAAATAAGTTTTTAAATATGTTTTTTAGATTTAAACTAAATAGAACTTTTATTATAATTTATCATTTCAATAAAATCATTAAGCATTTCATTAGTAGATTTTGTATTATAGCATATATCAAACTTTCTAATTGGCAATTGAAAATCGGTTTTTAAAATGATAAATTCTTTTTCTTTATAATGTAATGGATTTCCAATACCTATTCCAAAACCATTCCTAATTAATTCTCGACATAGACTATAACTATTAAATTCATAAGCTGGTGTTATTTTTAAATTTTTAGATTTTAAATAATTATCAAAATTTTTTCTTCCATGCGTTATGTTAGAAAGCAAAACAAGGGGATATTTAGTTAGGTCTTTTATACTTAATTTTCTATTAGCTAATTCTGAAAAATATTTTTTTGAAGCAACAAAATAATCTTTAATTTCAAATGATTTTATTTTTTTAATATTATCCATGCATTCGTAATCAGTCTTAATTAATATATCCAGTTTATCTAACTTTCGATATTTTTCTAAGATATTAATTTCTTCTAAGTTAATATGAATTTTAGCTTGGGGATATTTTTTTTTGAATTCTTTTAAAATAGGTAATATTGGTTCTAAAAAATTGGTTGTAGTTGCTCCAATATAGATATGTGCTTCTTCTTTTGGCTGATTAATCGTCCTAACAATTTGATTTAAATTATGAAATATATTTTTAGCATATTCATATAACATATCACCTTCTGAAGTTGTAATAATTCCTTTTTTACTTCTTATTAAAAGTTTGGTATTTAATTCTTTTTCTAATTGTTTTATAGCTTTAGTAAGAGCTGGCTGAGAAATAAATAAGTTATTACTGGCTTTTGTTATATTACCAGCATTTACTATTTCATAATAATATTTTAAATTATTTAGGTTTATACTTGTATACATAAATTATCACCAATTAAATTATATCATATCCATAACTAAAAGTAATCGATATAATAAAAAATGTATATTTTTTTATTTATAATTTTAGCATTATAATTAAACTAAGAGGTGAGATAAATGGCATATTTAGCTGATACACATGTGCATTCAATCTATTCATATGATGGACAAATGAGACTTGAAACAGGAATTAAAAGAGGAATAGAATTAGGATTAAAATATATAGCTTTTACAGAACATGTTGAATTTGACCAAATTTCTTTAAAACAATTTCTTAATAGATTTGCATGTTATAGCGAAGAAATAGATATTCTTCAAGATAAATATCCTAACATTAAATTAATTAAAGGATTAGAAATTTCAAATCCAGAAAGACATTTAGAAGAATTTGAAATAATTAATACTCTTGATTTGGACTATATATTAGGAAGTAATCATATTCTTCCAAGAGAAAATACTAAGGAGGGAATCCTAACTTATTATAAAAGAATATTGGAAATTGTTAAAAATGGTGGAATAGATGCTTTAGCACATCTTGATTATATTAAAAGAAGGTATAGTGATTCTTTTGTACCAGACGAAATATTTCAAGAAATATTTAGGTATTTAATAGATTATAAAATAGCTTTAGAAATTAATACATCTGCTTTAAGAAGAAAAGGCATTGGTTCATTTCCAAGCAGTGATAAGTTGGAATTGTATAAAAAACTTGGAGGAACTTTAGTTACTATAGGAAGTGATGCGCATCGAATAGAAGAAATATATGATAATATTGAACCTACCGATCATAATTATGAATTTAATAAAGGTTTATATTTAAAAAGAAAGTTTGTTTCTTTATGTGATAATCAGGTTGATAAAAACGATAATTAATTTTTAATTGTAAATGGAGAAAGTTGTCATAAATTGTTCGCTTATGTTAAAATATAGGTATAAACGAATGATAACGATGTTCCCAATTTGTTCTAACTAAACATAGTACTATAAATACTATTTGTTACCAGGACGTAAACCTTTGAAATTTCGATAAATAACAGTAATACTATGTATAATGAGTTCTTGGAAACATAGTTAAATTTAAGAAATAGTGGGGGAGGTTTTGCTTAATGAATTTTGATAGGCTAAATAAAATGATTAAATATATCGAAAAAAATCTTGATAATGAAATTGATTATAATGAGTTAAGCAAAATAACCAATACTAACATATTTATTCTTGAGAGGATTTTTATGTTTTTAACAGATATGACAATCATTGAATATATAAAAAAAAGAAGATTAAGTAAAGCATTTGAAGAAATAAGAAATACGGATTTAAAAATAATTGATATAGCTTTTAAATATCAATATAATTCTGCTTCCTCTTTTAATAGGGCATTTAAACAACTATTTAGTATAACACCAACCGAATGTAGAAATGGGTTGGGAAAATATAAGATAATACCTATAGTAAATTTTAAATATATTAGAAATGATTATAATTTTGATTATGAAATAAAACAATTAGATACCATATCTTTATATTGTTATCATGTTACTTCAAAAAATCATTCAGATTTATTATATAAAATAAGAGAATTATACAAAAAAGTTAAAACAAATGGCTACTATAATAAATTTAATGAAGTAGGAATGTATGGTATATCTTCTAAAGACAATGGATTATATCATTACTACTTGGGTTCGACAAAATATTATCAAAATTTAGAAAAATACGTAATAGATAAAAGTGAATATGCAATATTTAAGTTAATATCAAAAAATCAAGAAAAAATAGTAGATTTAGAAGAAAAAATAAATAAGCAATGGCTGCCTTCTACTAATTATAATATAAAAAACAATCATAAAATAGAATTATACAAAAATAATTGTTGTTATATATATTTGCCTATAAAATAATCTTAACAATTTTAATATTTAAAATGCAAAGAAATATACTTTTAAGTATTTTATACTAATATTTGGTGAAGTATATGTTTATGAGAAATATTAAAATTACAAAAGATTATTTTTCTTTAGTAAAATTTAAAAATAAGTACTTAATAACGTTTATAATTGTTGATTTAATAAATGTATTAGTAAGTCTATTAGTACCATTTTTTGCATCATTGATAGTAGAAAAACTAACTAATGAGCTTTATTATATGTCTCTTTTTTTGGTTATTATGTTAGGTTTAACATATTTAGTTAATAAAGTAGGATCATATTGTACAAATTGGTGTTATGCTAACTTTTTTAAGGAAACCTATGTAGATGTTCATAATACTTTAGTAAATAGTATCTATAATTATGATGAAGAATATTCCAAAAAAATATCTGCGGGAAAAATTATAAATTCTTCAAATACAGATATTATTAATATTGCTGAAATTCCTTCTTTTATAATAGAATTATTTATTGAATTTATAAGATTGTTTGTTATATATTTTGTTTTTTTTAAACAAAGTATTTTAGTTGTTTTATATGTAGTTATAATAGATATAATATATTATAATTTTGCTAAAAAATGTAATGACAAAAATACATATTATTTAAAAAAGCAAATACATTATGCTGATAAAATAACAGGGATATTGCAACAGATTTTAATAGGACTTAAGGACATTAAAAGTTTTGGCCTTGGGGATAAATTAAATAATAAATTAGATGGATATAGAAAAAAGTGGAAAGAAAGTTATTTTTTAAAAAGAAAATACTACTTTACTAGAAAAACTATATTAAGTTTAATTATTGATTTTGGTAAAATAGTTTTATATATTATTTTAATTTTTTTTCTCATGAAAAATAAATTGCAAATCTCAATATTTTTGTTATTAATTTCTTACTATGATAAAGCCAGAGAGTCAATTAATGATATAATGGGATTTGATGTATCTATTAGAGAAGAGTCTGTTTCGTTATATAGAATTAATGAAATAATTAATTATAAAAATAATTCCTTAAAACTTAATGGAACAGTAAATAATGATGATATTAATGGACTTGTTGAATTTAATAATGTATCTTTTGAATATAATGGAATTCCAGCATTAAATAATATTTCATTTGTAGCCAAACCTAATCAAATAACGGCAATTGTTGGTCAAACAGGCGCAGGAAAAACTACAATATTTAATCTTCTTTTAAGATTGTACAAAGTTAATAATGGAAAAATATTGATTGATAAATTAAATATTTATGAATATTCAAAAGATGTTTATTATTCAAATATTAGTATTGTAAATCAAAAAACTTTTATTTTTGATATGAGTATTAGAGCTAATCTATCATTAATAGATTCTAATAAGAAAAGACAAATTGATGCTTGCAAACGCGTTGGAATCCATGATTTTATAATGTCACTTCCAAATGGATATAATACAATTTTAAAAGAAGATGCTTATAATATAAGTGGTGGTCAAAAACAATTATTGTCTTTAGCTAGAGCACTTCTTACAACTTCTGAGATCATATTATTAGATGAAGTTACTTCTTTTTTAGATCCAAATACAACTAATAAGATAATAAATTTGTTAGATGATTTAAAAACAGACCATACTTTGATAATTATTACTCATAATAAAGAATTAATGAAAGCTGCTGATAATCTTATTGTTTTAAAAAATGGTAAAATTGAATGTATGGGAAATCATAAAGATTTAATAAAAAATAGTGAAATATATAAAGATTTAATTCACTAAATATTGAATAATTAAATAAAATCTGTTATCTCAGTTAATTCATTTGTTTTCTATTTAAAAAATTTTACCATTGTTAAAATAAATATAAAAGTTTAAATAAAGTATTTACAATTAAAATGGGTAAAAATGGAATTATTGCAACAGAAGATGAAACATTAAATGAAATTGGAATAAAACAAGCAAAAGAAATCGGTGATAGTCTAAGAAAACTAAATATAGATTTAATTTATTGTTCTCCCATAGAACGAGCAAAGCAAACATTAGAATTATTTAATTTAGATAAAGAAATTCCAATCATAATAGAAAAAAGAATAAAGGAAAGAAATATGGGAATTTATGAAAAAGCATATTTTAAAGAATTAGATTGGGATGCTTTTTGGAATTATAATTCTAATATAAAATATCCAGATTTAGAATCTATGAAAGAAGTTTATGATCGGGTTAAGGATTTTATAGATGAAATACAAAAGCAAAGTAAAAATATTCTATTAGTTACTCACGGAGGAATATCTAGGGCAATTTATTGGTATTTTAATGGAATACCAAAAGATGGAAATTCTGCAAATGTTAACGAAAATTGTAAAATTTATCAATATGAAATAAAACTTGATAATAAATAATCATAAATTTAAAATATTACAATTGATATTAAAAAAAGTTATTTACTAACTAATAATATAAATATAATATTATATAATTTTCATGAATGAAGATAAAAATGGTATAGTTGGATATATTTGGTATGAAGCTTATGCTGAATTGCTTTTCTTTCTTACTCAAAAGCTGATCTATAATAAATATATTGGATTAATATTTTTAAAAATGCGTGATGATAATTATTAAATGATTAAAAAAAATATAGAAATTTAAAGATGACTTCTTTGCAATTAATTTTTTTTATTTTATAATAAATATATAGAGAGGTGATAAAAAAATGTATGATGTTGTAATAGTTGGAGCTGGTCCTGCTGGCCTTTTTGCAGCGTATGAACTAGTTACTCATAATCCTAAATTAAAAGTCGCTCTATTAGATAAAGGCAAATTTGCTAAAGATCGATTTTGTCCAATGAATCAAGGAAAAGGGAAGTGTGTTAACTGTAACCCATGTGCTATTTTATCTGGTTATGGTGGCGCTGGTACATTTTCAGATGGAAAATTAAATTTCATTCCTAGATTAGGTAAATCTGATCTATTAAAATATATGAGTAAAAGTGAAGCAGAAAAACTTATTGATGATACAGAAAATATTTTTAATCAATTTGGAATGGATTCTGATATTTATCCTACTAACCGTGATAAAGCTTTGGAAATATCTCAAAAAATTACTAAAGTAGGTGCTAGTTTACTATTAATAAAACAAAAACATTTAGGTAGTGATATGTTACCTACTTATATAGATAATTTAACACAATATTTAAAAGAAAAAGGTATAGCTGTTTATGATAAAGCAGATGTTATCGATATTAAGAAAAATAATTCTAATAGCTATGATATTATTTATAAAAAAGAAAATAAAAATAATTCTATTTCCGCTAATAATGTAATCGTAGCACCTGGTAGAACAGGAGCCAAATGGGTTCAAGAATTAGCAGAGAAATATAATATTTCTTATACATCACAAAGTATTGAAATAGGTGTTAGAGTTGAAGTTAGAAAAGAAATATTAGAAAGTATTACTAATGTAATTTATGATCCAACTATCTTTATAAAAACAGATACTTATAATGATGAGATTAGAACTTTTTGTACAAACCCAGGTGGATATGTTGCCAAAGAAAACTATTACGGATATATTTGTGTAAATGGTCATGCTTTAAAAGAAAAAAAATCTGATAATTCAAATTTTGCCTTTATTTCAAAAGTTAATTTGACAGAGCCTGTTACAAATACTCGTGAATATGGTGAAAGTATTGCTAAAATTGCTAATACTCTAGGCGGTGGTAAACCTATTATTCAAAGTTTAAGAGATTTAAAGATGGGTAGAAGATCAACTTGGCATCGTATTGAAAGAGGCTTCATTGAACCTACTTTAAAAGATTGTGTTGCTGGAGATTTAGCACTAGTTATGCCACATAGAATTATAATAAATATACTTGAAGGATTAGAAAAATTAGATAAAATAATACCTGGAGTTAATAATGATGAAACGTTATTATATGGCCCCGAAATTAAATTTTTTAGTAATGAAATTGAAACTGATAATAACATGAAATTAAAGGATCATCCCATTTATTTTATAGGGGATGGTGCTGGAAAAGCTGGTAATATTGTTGTTGCGGCGGCAACAGGTTTAATAGCAGCACGTGATATTCTAAATAATAAATGATATGGGTAATTTTTAATTACTTATATTTTTTTATTTTAATTTATTAATAAATTTCTATAGAGGTATTTTTAAAATCCTTAAACATATAATTTTAATGGGTGAACATATGGAAGATATAACATATACAGTACAGCCTAATGATACTTTATATAAAATTGCAAAAAAATTTAATACATCAGTCAAACAAATTATGGAATTAAATAATCTTCATAATACTATATTGCTTGTAGGACAAATATTAATAGTAGGTAGAGAAAAAAAATCTTTTTTTAAAGAAGAAAGCTATCAAGAATTTTTAAGAAACAATCAAGGCCAAGGTAAATTAAAAGTTCATACTTTAATTGGAGATACTAATTTTCCAATTTCTAGCACGAAAATAGAAATCTATAAATATTTTAATAAAGAAAAAATAATTTTTTTTACAGGTTATACTGAAGAAAGCGGTCAAATAGATAATATTTTGTTACCGTCACCTATCAGGCAAGATAATTATCAAAATGGTGTTTCTACATATCAATTAGATGCTACACACAATGATTTTAAAGATATTCATATTGATCAAATATCAATATATGATGGTATAAAATCGATTCAAAAAATAGAAATGATGCCAAAAGATTATATTGATCTGAAAGGAAAAAGAAATGATAAATAGACAAATAGGTAAACCTATAATTCCAACAACTATAATTGTTCATTTAGGAAAACCAGAAGAAGCAGCAGAAGATATACATATTTCTTTTATTGATTATATAAAAAATGTTGCTTGCAATGAAATATATCCATCATGGCCTGAAGAGGCAATTCGCAGTAATATATTAGCTCAGATTTCATTTGCATTAAATCGAATTTATACTGAGTGGTATAGAAGTAATAATTATCAATTTGATATAACATCTCTTCCTGCGTATGATCAAACATTTAAAAAAGGTCGAGATTTATTTGAAAATATTAGTAAAATAGTAGATGAAATATTTAATAATTATATTGTAAAAGGTAATCATATAGAACCTTTCTTTGCTAAATATTGTGATGGCAAAAATACTATTTGTGATGGGCTATCACAATGGGGAACAGTTGAACTGGCTAAAAAAGGAATGACACCTACTGATATATTAAGACATTATTATGGAAAAGATATTTCGATTATAAGAGATGCAGAAGTTGCAGCTCCTATTTCTTCTTATATAGGAATACCATTAAAATTGGGAGATGTAGGAGAGCATATTCGTATTATCAAAAGGCAGTTAAATAGAATTGCAGTGAATTACCCAACAATACCTACTTTTGATGTTATTCATGAATATTTTGATATTGTTTTAGAAAGTGCAATCAAAAAATTTCAAGATATATTTGACCTAAATATTACCGGTATTATTGATAAAGCTACTTGGTATAAAATAAAATATCTTTATACTGCAGTAAAAAAGTTATCAGACTTATATGCCGAGGGAATAACAGTTGAAGAGATAGAAGCAAAATATGATTTAGAACTAAAAGAAAAAGATGAAGGAGACCATGTAAGAGCTCTTCATTATTTTTTAGGAGTTATTGCATATTTTGATAGTAAAGTTCCACTTTTAGATATTAATTCTCTTTATGATGCAAATACTAAAAAAATGGTAATAGCATTTCAAAATGAATATAATTTAAAAGCAAATGGTATAGTAGATATAATTACTTGGAATAAAATAAAAGAAGTTTATTTTAATATTATTAAAAATTTACCTGAAGATGTTTTTAAATATAAAGATGAAATTTATCCAGGTAAGTCACTATCTCTTGGAATGACGGGGTCAGATATTTTGACACTTCAACAATTTTTGAAAGAAATAAATATTAAGGATCCTAATGTTGTAAAAGTAGATATAATAGGTTGTTTCGATACCAAAACAGAGAATGCAGTAAAGCAACTTCAGAAAGAAGCAGGTTTAGAAGAAAATGGGCATGTAGGGCCATTGGAATGGCAATATATTGTAGAGAAATCTAAGTTGTAAATTTAAAAATTTAGATTTATCAAAAACTATTTAGTGATTATATAATGTATAAAAATGGAAAAAATAGGTATATTTTTCACCAAAATTTCATTAAAATAGAGTTAAAACTCTTGTAATATAAAGATATTATAGTATAATTAAAGTGGGAGGAGATATTTTATGAAGAGACATAATGTAGTTAAAGTCGTTCTATTAACTTTAGCATTATTTTTACTTCTTACTTGGATATTACCGGCAGCTTATTTTCAATCTAGCTATGTGTCACAAGGAAGAGTCCAAATGGGATTATTTGATATTTCATCATATCCAATAACTGCCATTCAATATTTTGGATATATTGCTATTTATGTTCTTATTGTTGGAGGTTTCTATGGTGTACTTAATAAAATTAATGCATATAGAATTTTATTAGATAAAATTACTAATAAATTTAAAGATCACTCAAAAATTGCTATTTCGATAATAATGATATTATTTGCAGTAATAACTTCTATTTGTGGTTTAAATTATGGATTAATATTATTTTTCCCATTTGTAATTTCACTAGTAATTTTAATGGGATATGATAAAATCGTTGCCCTTTTAACTACAGTAGGTAGTGTTTGTGTTGGTTTAATGGGAACAACTTTTGCTTATAACAATATTAGTATACTAGCTAATAGTTTATCATTAGATGTCTATAATCAAATAATAACAAAAATTATTATATTAGTTATTGGGTTAATTCTTCTTATAGTTAATACAATGATGTATATTAAGAAAATGCCTAAGAAATCTAAAACAGATGATAAATTAATGGATTATTATGTGCCAGAGGCAATTAAAGCTAAAGATAGCAAAAATGTAAAAGTTTGGCCACTAGTATTAGTGTTAGACTTATTATTAATTATAATGATATTATCATTTATATCTTGGACTGGTGTGTTTAATCTTGATATATTTGAAACTGCTACTAGTGCAGTAACAGGTTTCAAACTATTTGGATTCCCTATATTTGGTAAAATTTTGGGTACAGTTAATGCATTTGGAAATTGGACACTTACAGAATTAAGTTTATGTATTCTAATTGCTACCGTTATTTTATCTCTTATATATAAGGTTAAATTTAGTGATTTGTTACAAAGATTTATAAAAGGTGGTAAAGAAGCCCTACAGCCAGCAGTTGTTACGATAATGATTTATACAGGATTAGTGCTTGTTACATATCATCCATTCCAATTAGTTATTTATAAGGCAATTTTAGAAATAACAAAAGGATTTAATGTATTTACAGCAAGTTTGGTTGCATTACTTTCAAGTTTGTTTAATGCAGATCCTATGTATGCTTTCAATAGTGCAGTACCTTACTTAGTTAGTATTGTAAAAGATGAAGCAGTATATCCGATTATTTGGATAATTTTCCAAGCAATTTATGGCTTTGCTATGTTAATAGTTCCAACTAGTGTTATATTGATGGCTACTCTTTCATATTTAAATGTAACATTCAAAGAATGGTTAAAATGCATTTGGAAATTAGCTATTGAAATATTAGTTGTATTATTAATTATATTTACAATACTAGTTTTAATTTAGTAGAGTATAAGAAGTCCGTGTGACTTCTTTTTTTTGTCACTTTTTTTGGAACATAATTTATTGCCTTTTTGGTTAAAATATACATAAAATGTAATAGAAAGGAATGTGAAAATATGTTTTCTAAATTTAGTGAAGAGGCTCAAAAAACATTATTACTAGCAAAGAATGAGATGACTAAACTAAATCATCCTTATGTTGGTAGTGAACATTTATTTTTAGCGATTCTTTCTAATAAGAAGCAATATATAACAAACAGATTAAAAAAATTTGGTATTACTTATGACAATTTTAAAAAGGAGATTATTAGAGTTGTAGGTATAGGGAGTAAATCTAATAATTGGTTTTTATATACACCGCTTTTAAAAAAAATAATAGAAAATGCTATTTTTGATACTAAAGAAAAAGGCCTAAAAGAGGTTGGAGTTGAGCAGCTTTTTTTATCAATGTTAGAAGAGGGCGACGGGGTTGCTATTAGATTATTAATAGGTATGGGAATTGATCTTGATCGCTTATATAATGATTTTTCTACTAAATTAATGATAAAAAAAGGTAAAAAAGAGAAGAAATTAATAGTTAATGAGTTTTCAGTTAATTTTAATAAAAAAGCTTTAGCAAGTGAATTAGATCCAGTTGTATGTAGAGATATGGAGGTTAACAGATTAATTGAAATACTTTCTAGGCGTTGTAAAAATAATCCACTATTAATTGGTGAAGCTGGTGTAGGGAAAACAGCAATAGTTGAAGAGTTGGCTAGAAGGATTGTAAATGGTGATGTACCTAAATTTTTTCAAAATAAAAAAATATTATCAGTGTCAATTGCATCTCTAGTAGCTGGTACAAAATATAGAGGTGAATTTGAAGAAAGAATTAATAAAATATTAAAAGAAGTAGAAAATGATGGTAATATAATATTATTTATAGATGAAATACATACAATAGTTGGTGCAGGGGGAGCAGAAGGCGCTATTGATGCTTCTAATATTTTAAAACCTAGTCTTGCTAGAGGTAAAATTAGAATAATCGGGGCTACTACAATAAGTGAATACCATCAAAGTATAGAAAAAGATAAAGCTTTAGATAGAAGATTTCAAAAAATAGAGATTAAAGAACCTAATAACAATAATACGCTTAAAATTCTTTTAAGATTAAGAGAATTGTATGAAGATTATCACCATGTAAAAATAAGCGATGAAATATTACAATATATTATAGAACTTACCGATAAATATATATGTAATCAAAAAAACCCTGATAAATCAATTGACATTATGGATGAGGTTTGTGCAAGAGCAAGTCTTAATATTACAAAAAGTGAAAAACAAGTAAAAGATTTAAATAAAAAATTAAAATCTATTATAAAAAATAAGAATGATGCTGTTATTAATCAAGATTTTAAAAATGCAGCTAAATATAAAAATGAACAATGTATTATAGAAGATGAAATAAATAGAAAAATGCTTAGATCTAGTAAAAAAATTAATTCTATAGTTATAACAAAAAAAATGGTTTCTGAAATTGTGGAATTAAAAACAAAAATACCTATCTACGAAATAAATAAAAATAGTAATTTATTAATAAACAAGCTAAAAAGAAATTTATTATCAAAAGTTGTGGGGCAAGATACAGTTATTACAGATATTTGCAATTTTACTAAATTAATGAAATCTGGCTTTTCTAATGATAGAGCTCATTCCTTCTTATTGATTGGTCCAACGGGTACAGGGAAAACTTTACTTGTAAAGGAATATGCTAAATCATTATTTGGTGATGATAATTTTATTAGGCTTGATATGAGCGAATATAAAGAAGAACATTCAATTAGTAAGATAATTGGTTCTCCACCTGGATATATTGGTTATGATGATTCTAAACATGTTCTTGAAAAAGTGAGAAATAATCCGCATAGTGTAATTCTATTAGATGAAATAGAAAAAGCACATAAATCTGTTATAAAACTTTTTTTACAAGTATTAGATGATGGTATTATGCATGATTCATTGGGTAGAGAAATAAATTTTAAAAATACAATAATATTTATGACTTCCAATATAGGCTGTTCCAAAAAAAGTATAGGTTTTAATGAGGTAATTGATAATACAGACATGAAAGATTTCTTTTCTGTTGAATTTCTAAATAGAATTGATAAAATCTTTAATTTTAAGGCATTAGAATATACTGATATGAAAAAAATTGTTAATACTAAATTAAATGCAATAAAAAAGGAATATAAAAATAAAGATATAAATATTAATTTTTCCCCAAAAACTGTGGATAAAATAATTGAAAAAAGCCAATATTCAGAATTTGGCGCACGTAAGGTAGATAAAATTATAGAAGATGTTATTAATAGATATATTCTAGATATGATTGTTAGTGGTAATAACAATATTAGTTTAAAAGAGCTAGAAGTATAGCTCTTTTATTTTTAATTAGATATGTTATAATTATATTGTGATTTGTTATATATTATAAGTAGGTGATTTTATGAAATTATATAATACACTGAGTAAAAAGATAGAGGAGTTTGTACCAAAAAATGCAGAACAAGTAAAAATGTACACTTGTGGTCCTACAGTTTATCATTTTGCTCATATAGGTAATTTACGCACTTATATTTCAGAAGATGTTTTACAAAAAGGCCTAGAATATTTAGGCTATAAAGTTATGCGCTGTATGAATATTACTGATGTTGGTCATCTTACTAGTGATTCAGATACTGGTGAAGATAAAATGGTAAAAGGTGCAAGAAGAGAAGGTAAAACAGTTTACGAAATAGCTGAATTTTATACAAATGTATTTTTTGAGGATTTAAGTAAACTAAATATTAAGAAACCATCCATTATTGAAAAAGCTAGTGACCATATAAATACATATATTAAAATTATTGATAAACTAATAAATGACGGCTATGCATATTTATCAAATGGAAATGTTTATTTTGATATTAGTAAAATTGATGATTATTACAAATTATCCGGAAAGAACCCTGCTGAATTATTAGTTGGTGTTAGAGATGATGTTTTTGATGATAGCGCCAAAAAAAATCCAGGAGACTTTGTTTTATGGTTTACAATTTCTAAATTTGAAAATCAGGTAATGAAATGGGATTCACCTTGGGGAGTAGGATATCCTGGTTGGCATATTGAATGTTCTGGTATTGCATATGAAATGTTAGGAGATTATTTAGATATTCATTGTGGTGGTGTAGATAATATTTTTCCGCATCATACTAATGAAATTGCTCAAAGTGAAGCTTTTTTGGGGCATAAATGGTGTAATTTTTGGTTCCATGGAGCTCATCTTAATGATAAAAATGGGAAAATGGCAAAATCAAACAATGACTTTTTAACTTTAACTTTATTAGAAGAAAAAGGATATGATCCACTTTGTTATAGATATTTTTGTTTGAATAGTCATTATAGAAGTCAATTGGTATTTAGTTATGAAGCTATGGATATTGCTAAAAACTCCTTAAATAAGTTAAAAAATAAAATATCTAAACTAAATAAAGATGGAGAAATTGATAAAAAAAGTGTTCAATACTATAATAGTAAATTTAAAGAAGCTTTTTGTAATGATATTAATACTTCTTTAATGCTAACAATCTTATATGACGTCTTAAAAGATAATAATATTAACGATGCAACAAAATACTGTATAGTAACCGATATGGATAAAGTTTTTTCATTGGATCTCACTAATAATAAAAATAGTAATAATAACATCTCTAAAGAATTAGAACAAGAAATATTAAAAAAAATAGAAATAAGAAATATTGCAAAGAAAAATAAAGATTTTATAACTGCAGATTCTATTAGAGATTATCTCTTAACTTTAAATATTAGATTGATAGATACAAAAGAAGGAACTACATATGAAATAATATAATAAGTTTATATTTATATTTTGAGGTGTTAAATGAATATTTTAGAAGTAAATGTTTTAGTTCTTGCCTATTTAGGTGATGGTATATATGAAAATTATGTTAGACATTTTTTAGTGGCAAAAGGTTTTTCAAATGTTAATAATCTTCAAGAAGAATCTATAAAGTATGTTTCTGCCAAAGCACAAGCAAGTTTTTTAAAATCCTTAATTAACAATAATTTTTTTAACACTGATGAGCTTTCTATAATCAAGAGAGCTAGAAATTATAAAGGGTCTAGGCATCCTAAAAATTGTGATATTATTACTTATAAACATGCAACATCTTTAGAAGCGGTTATTGGCTATCTTGATTTAAAAGGAAATAATGCTAGAATAAAATGTATTATGGATACAATTTTAGGAGGTAAAATATGCTAGTATATGGCAAAAACGTATTTTATGAAACTTTAAAATTTAATAAAAAAAATATTAAAAATATAATAATTCAACATAACCTGAAGGATGAAAAAATAATTTCTACAGCTAAAAATAGTGGTATTTTAGTAAAATTTAAAAATAAGGAAGAGATGGATAGACTTGCAAATGGTCTGCATCAAGGTATAATTTTAGATGTTGCGGATTATCAATATTATTCTCTTTCTGATATAATAGATAGAAGTAATCTATTAGTATTACTAGATCATATAGAAGATCCTCATAATTTTGGGGCAATCATTAGGACATGTGAAGCAGCAGGTGTTGATGCAATAATTGTCCCTAAAGATAGAGAGGTTTTAATTAATTCTACTGTTATGAAAACAAGTGCAGCTTCACTACTAAGAATGAAAATAGCTAAAGTTGGTAATTTAGTTCAAACGATAGAAAAATTAAAGAAAGAAAATTTTTGGATCGTTGGTACAGATATGAAGGGCACGGATTTTAGAAAAATTGATTATAATGGAAAAATATGTTTAGTTATTGGTAATGAAGGAAAGGGAATGTCAAGTTTAGTGAAAAAATCTTGCGATTTTATTGCAAGTATACCTATGTATGGACAGATAAATAGTCTTAATGCTTCTGTTGCTACTGGTATTTTAATATATGAAGTTATTCGCAATAGAAAGTAGGCTATATGAATTATAAAAATATTAATGACTATGAACTATTATATTTAATTGAAGATGAAAACGATAATTATAAAAATATAATATATGATAAATATGATTACCTAATAAAAAAGTTATGTAATAAATATATTAATATTTGCAATAATGATATTATTGATAAAGAAGATTTATATCAAGAGGCATTATTAGGCCTTGAGTATGCTATTAATAATTTTAATACCTGTAAAAATATTAAATTTTATACATATTGTTACTTATGCATAAAAAGTAAAATTACAGATTATTTAACTAGGGCATTAACTAATAAAAATCTTATTTTCAAAAATACTATTTCTTTATATACTCAAGTTTGTGATGGTACATATTTATATGAGATAATTCCAGCAAATATTAATGTTTATAATGATATTATAATTGCTGACAAAATTAGAAATATAATTAATTTTAAAAATTCTCTTAATAATACTGCTTCCCAAGTATTTGAGCTTAGAATGAATGGTTTTAGCAATAAAGAAATCTCTACTTTATTATCAATTGATATTAAAAAAGTATATAGCTGTATTGTCTGTATAAAAAGTAAGTACAAAAAATGTAAATACTTAAGTTAAAATATTTATTTGTTTTTTTCCTTATACTATTATAAAATAATTATATAGTAAGGTGATATAAATGAAAGAAAAAAATAATAATATTGAAAGCGTTGCTTCATGGATATCATATCATAATGTTAATAATAATAAAGATTTGGAATTATTCAAGAGATTATTTTATAATATGGATAAGGAAATGAAAAAACTTCACATGAATAATTATTATATCAAAGATTTTAATATTAATAATATTTTAGTTAGTGGAGATTATATAAAATATACTGCTATTTCTTTACTTGATAGTGATAAAAGTTATTTTATCAATAGAAATATATATTATTTAGCTTGTTTTGAACTTGCTATTTATAGTGAATGTTTGAATTATATTAATCCTGATAATAAAGAGTATTTAAAAGAAAATTTCAATGATTTTGCTGTTTTCATACCAAATGATTTTTTAGCGTATTATAAAGGAATATTTGTTAATGGTTCTAGTGTATATTTAAGTGATTATATGAATATTAAATCCAAAAGAGAAATGAAAGATTCTACCTCTTTTGGTAATAATAGTAATATTAGTACAAATGGTAAAAATATGTCATATAATAAAAGTACATTAGCAGGTAGACTTTTAACTGATGATAATAAAGCAGCTTTTATTCAAGTATTTTTATTTCCTGTAATTATTATTTTACTTGCAATCTTAATACCACTAATGATAATATTAAGCAGATAATATAAAAAATATTTGACATTCTTTTTTGTTTATGCTATTTTACTATTAACAGCACGAAAGCGTGTTTTTATTTTATAAAAAATTAAGAAAAGGTGATATTTTTGACTAAAGAAAAAAAGACAATTAAGTCTGAAAAAACTAGTATATTTGAGAAATTCATGGAATTTTGCCATGGAGTAAAAACAGAGAGTAAAAGAATTCATTGGACTGATAGAAAAGATTTAGTTAAATATTCTATTTCTACATTAGTTTTCGTTGTTTTCTTTTCATTATTCTTTTATTTCATTGATATTTTATTTGCTTTTGTACATTCGCTTATAGGATAGTTAGGAGGGTTTTATGGAAAAACAATGGTTTGTTGTTAATACTTATTCTGGTCATGAAAACAAAGTTAAAGAAAAGCTTGAAATGAGAGCTGAATCTATGGGAATGCAAGATTATATATTTAGAGTAGTCGTTCCTATGCAAAAAGAAGTTGAAGTAAAAAATGGAGTTTCCAAAGAAAAAGAGAAAAAAATGTTTCCAGGTTATATTTTGGTTGAGATGATTATGACTGATGAAGCATGGTATATAGTTCGTAACACTCCGGGAGTAACAGGATTTATTGGTTCTAGTGGTAAAGGGGCTAAACCTACTCCATTACAACCATATGAGGTTGATAAAATATTGAGCAATATGGGAATAAGCAGAATGGAACTTGACAAAGATTTAGTTCCAGGAGCTAAAGTTAGTATAATTGATGGTCCGTTTAAAGGAATGTTTGGAAAGGTTTCTTCAGTTGACATTGCTAATAATAAAATTGATCTTATTGTTGATTTGTTTGGACAAGAAACAAGCGTTGAAGTTTTATTAAATCAAATAGAAAAAGCATAAAATATATTGCAAATTTTTTTTAGATGTGATATTCTTTAAGAGCTATATTTATTTGATATAGATTTAGTGGGAGGCAACTGAAATAAAGAATGTAAGAAGCGGATTTCGTGCTTATAGTACCACTCGCGAAAACTAAATATATAGGAGGTGTTTTTCGTGGCAAAAGAAGTAGTTAAAAAAATTAAATTACAAATACCTGCAGGAAAAGCAACACCGGCTCCACCAGTTGGAACTGTACTTGGACCAGCAGGAATTAATTTACAAGAATTTTGTACTAAATATAATGATGCTACTCGTGATAAAATGGGTGACATTTTACCAGTAGAGATATCTATATATGATGATAGAAGTTTTGACTTTATTATTAAAACTCCACCTACAGGATTCTTATTAAAGAAATTTGCTAACATAAATAAAGGATCAGTTAAAGGTAGCAAAGAAATTGTTGCTACTATAACAAAAGATCAAATTAAAGAAATTGCAGAAATTAAATTACCTGATTTAAATTGTTATGATATTGATGCTGCTATTAAGATTGTTGCTGGTACAGCTAAAAATATGGGTATAAAAGTTGAAGGTATAGATGAATAAATAGAGATTCATTAATTAAATTTTATCCGCTTTTTAATTTTTAAAACAATTAAATTCCGCTTGCACTTTATAATATAAGGAGGAACATAATGAAGAAAAGAAGTAAAAAGTATATGGATGCTTTATCTAAAATTGAAAAAGGAAAAGCATATACAAAAGAAGAAGCAATTAGTTTAGTTAAAAAAACATCAATTAGTAAATTTGATGCTAGTGTCGAAATAGCGATGAGACTTAATCTTGATACTAAAAAAGCTGATCAACAATTAAGAGGTGCTATTGTACTACCTAAAGGTACTGGTAAACAAATTAGAGTTTTAGTTATTGCCAAAGGCGAAGCTGCATCTCGTGCTAAAGAAGCTGGTGCTGACTTTGTTGGTGATGTAGATATGCTAGAAAAAATAGAAAAAGAAAATTGGTTCGAATTTGATACAATGATTGCAACCCCAGATATGATGCCACTTCTTGGTAAATTAGGTAGAGTATTAGGACCTAAAGGATTAATGCCAAACCCTAAAACTGGTACTGTTACTATGGATACATATAAGGCTGTTACTGATGCTAAAGCTGGTCGTGTTGAATATAGAACAGATAGTTATGGTAATATTCATGCTTCAATAGGTAAAGTTTCATTTAATAATGAAGATTTACTTGAGAATCTTGTTAGTTTTGTAGGTCAAATTATCAAAATAAAACCTTCAACTGTAAAAGGTGATTATATAAAGAATATTACTATTTCATCTACAATGGGTCCAGGAGTAAAAATTTCTATAAATAGTTTTGACAAATAAATAAAAATAATTTATAATAAAGTAGATTTGTGGTGCCATAGACAGTAGGTTGTTGTAAATCCTACCGAGGAACTATCTTTTTGGTAAGTCCCTGGTAGAAGGGACTTTTATTATGGTACGATAAATAATTTGGAGGTGAGAACTTTGGCAAGTGAAAAGATATTAAAGCAAAAGCAACAAATAATTGACGAAATTAAAGACCATGTTAATGATTCAGTTTCAGTTGTTTTGTTTGATTATCGTGGCTTAACTGATGGTGAATCAAAAGAATTACGTCATAAGTTAAGAGAAGTAGGAGCAGATTATAAAGTATATAAAAATACTCTAATGGCTCGAGCTTTTAATGATTTAAATATTGATTTAAGTAATGAGTTAAATGGCCCTAGTGCTTTTGCTTATGGTGATGATCAGATTGCTGCTATAAAAGCATTAACTGATTTCAAAAAAGAGCATTCTGCCATTGAATTAAAAGTAGGTATCGTTGATGGAGAAATCGCTGATAAAACTAAATTAAACGAATATGCAACTATTCCATCAAGAGATGGCTTGTTAACAATGCTTGCAGGTGGCATGATTGGCCTTGTAAAAGACTTATCAATATGTTTGGATTTATATTCTAAACAAAAAGAAGAAAATTAATATATAGAATATAGGAGGAAATAAAATGGCAAAATTAAATAAAGATGATTTTATTAGTGCATTAAAAGAAATGAATCTTTTAGAAATTAAAGAATTAGTAGATGCTATGAAGGAGGAATTCGGAGTAGATCCATCAGCAGTTGCTGTTGCTGCAGCTCCAGCTGCTGGTGCTGCTGAAGCTGCACCTAGTCAAGTAACTGTTTCTATTACAGATGCAGGTGCCGCTAAAGTTGGAGTAATTAAAGTAGTTAAAGAAATTACTGGACTTGGTTTAAAAGAATCAAAAGATATTGTTGATAACAATGGTGTTGTAAAAGAAAATATTTCTGTTGATGAAGCTAATGAAATTAAAGCTAAGCTTGAAGAAGCTGGAGCAACAGTAGAAGTTAAATAGTTTATATATTATAAAAAGGATTCTCATTTTGAGAAAAACTCCGCTTCTATATTCAAGAAGCGGAGTTTTTATATAAGTGGTTAGCTCATTTATTTTACTATAATTAACATAATAATTTTAGTGAAATATAAAGACTTTTTTATATTACTTAATATTATAATTTTGAAAAAAATGTTGACTTTAACAATCAATTAGTGTATTATATGTATACAGAAAGGAGACAACTATAATATTTTTATTTAGTTGTTTCTTTCTTTTTATTAGGAGAAAATATGAGTCATTATTTTTCTAATGAGAAATTACCCAGTAATGTTAAAAAAAAAGAGTGTACTGTTTTAAATAGTAATTTTATTTTTTTAACAGATAACGGTGTATTTTCAAAAGATGGACTAGATTTTGGCAGTAGACTTCTTCTTGAAGTAATCCCGCTTGATGAAGTTGGAGCCAATATTTTGGATGTTGGGTGTGGATATGGATGTATTGGTATAGTTCTTAATAAGTTAACTAATGCATCTGTTGATATGATTGATGTTAATTTACGTGCTATTCACTTAGCCAATCGTAACATCAAGGAAAATAACTGTAATAATATTAGAGCTTTTGAAAGCAATTGTTATGAAAAGATTGATTCTAAATATTCTTGTATTGTTACAAATCCTCCTATTAGGGCAGGAAAAAAAATAGTTTATAATATAGTTATGAATGCTATAAACTATTTGGAAAAAAATGGTGCTTTGTTTTTGGTAATTAGAAAAGAGCAAGGTGCTAAATCGCTAATATCCGACTTAGAAAAAATATATAATGTAGAGGTATTAGAACGTAAGAAAGGATTTTTTATAATTAAATGTACTTTTTAATTGACTTATTGCTATATTTATGTTAATAATATAAATTGGCAATGTATTATTTTTTTATAAATATATTCTTTATTTTATTATGTGTATTGGGGTGAATAATGTGTCATTTAAAATTGTAAAATGTGGAGATCATCGTGAAAGAAGAAATTATTCTAAAATTAGAAATACTTATGAATTAAAAGACTTACTTGAAATACAAAAGAAGTCTTATAATTGGTTTATTACAAAAGGAATAGAAGAAGTTTTTAATGATTTATTTCCAGTAGAAGATTTTTCTGGTGTTTTTTCACTAGAAGTTGGTAATTATCGTTTTGATAAAGCTAGATATTCTATTAAAGAGAGTAAAGATCGTGAAAGTACATACTCTGCTCCTCTAAAAGTTGAGGTTCGTTTATTTAACCGCGAGTCTGGAGAAGTAAAAGAACAGGAAATATTTATGGGAGATATGCCTATAATGACTGATTCTGGCACTTTTGTAATTAATGGTGCTGAGCGTGTTATTGTTTCTCAATTAGTTAGAAGTCCTAGTGTCTATTTTAATCATGAAATAGATAAAAATGGTCGTGAATTAATAACATCACAAATAATTCCTACTAGAGGTACTTGGCTAGAATTTGAAGCAGATGCTAGAGATGTTTTATATGTTAGAATTGACCGTACAAGAAAAGTAACATTAACAACATTACTTAGAGCTTTTGGATTATCATCTAATGAAGAAATATTTAGTTTATTTGGAAAAGATGAGTATATAGAAAATACACTAAACAAAGATTCAACAAAAAATACAGACGAAGCATTAATAGAGATTTATGAAAAATTAAGACCAGGAGAACCTGCAACACTTGATTCTTCTAAAAATAATATTATTACAAGGTTTTTTGATGAATTTCGTTATGATTTAGCTCGAGTTGGTCGTTATAAATTCAATAGAAAATTAAATGTATGCGATAGATTACTTGGACAAGTACTAGCTGAAGATATAGTGGTTGATGGCGAAGTAAAGTTTTCTAAAGGAGATAAAATTACAAAAGTAAATATTGAAGAGTTAAAAGAAATACTTGCAAATGGTTATGGTGTAGTAGAAGCAAAAATTAACGAAGATTTGGATACTTATAACAAAGTTCAAATTATTAAAATTGTTGATCCAAGTGATCCTAAAAAGACTTTATCAGTTATTGGTAATGATCAAACAATAGAAGTTAAACGTTTAACTATCTCTGATGTATATGCTTCTGTGTCTTATTACTTAAATTTACTTCATGGAGTTGGGAATTATGATGAAATTGATCATTTAGGTAATAGACGTGTTAGACAAGTAGGAGAGTTGTTACAAAATCAATTTAGAATTGGTGTCTCTCGTATGGAAAGAGTTATTAGAGAGAGAATGACTACTCAAGAAATGGAAGAGATTACTCCTAAAACATTAATTAATATACGACCTGTTACTGCTGCTATGAAAGAATTTTTTGGAAGTAGTCAACTTTCTCAATTTATGGATCAAACAAATCCTATAGCTGAACTTACTAACAAACGTCGTTTATCTGCTTTAGGACCTGGTGGATTATCAAGAGATCGTGCAGGAGTTGAAGTTAGAGATGTAAATGCATCTCATTATGGTAGAATTTGTCCAATTGAATCTCCTGAAGGTCCAAATATCGGTTTGATTACATCATTAGCAAGCTATGCTAAAATCGATGAGTATGGTTTTATTAAAACTCCTTATCGTAAAGTTGTTGATTCTAAAATTACAGATGAAGTTGTATATTTAACTGCTGATGAAGAAGAAGATTATATAATTAGTCAATCTACTGTTGGTACTAGCGAAGATAATACAATTATTGATAATTTAGTTAATGCTAGATTTCATGGTGAAAATATTTTGGCAAAACCTGAACAGGTTGATTTAATTGACGTTAGCCCACAACAAGTTGTTTCTGTTACTACAAGCTGTATTCCATTTTTGGAACATGATGATGCTACTCGTGCATTAATGGGTGCAAATATGCAAAGACAAGCTATGCCATTACTTAAAACAGAAGCACCTTTTATAGGTACTGGTGTTGAGCATATTGCAGCAAAAGACTCTGGTGTTTGTGTAATTGCAAAAAATGATGGAATCGTTGATTATGTTGATGCTAAAAAAATAATCATTAAAACAAAAGATGGAAAAGATACTTATAATCTAGCAAATTATGAGCTTGCTAACTCTGGTATTTGTAATCATCAAAAACCTATTGTTAAAGTAGGGGATAAAGTAATAGCAAATGAGACTATTATAGCTGATGGTAATAGTACCGATATGGGAGAATTAGCTCTTGGTAAAAATATGACTGTCGCTTTCATGACATTTAATGGCTATAATTATGAAGATGCTGTAATTTTAAATGAAAATTTAGTTAAAGATGATGCATATACTTCTCTACATCTTGAGGACTATGAAATGCAATGCCGTGAAACAAAACTTGGACCTGAGGAAATAACTAGAGATATTCCAAATGTTAGTGAAGAAGCACGCCGTAATTTGGATGAGAATGGAATTGTAACTATAGGAACTGAGGTAAAAGAGGGAGATATTTTAGTAGGTAAAGTAACCCCTAAAGGAATGGCAGAACTTACTAGTGAAGAAAAACTTTTACATGCTATTTTCGGTGAGAAAACTCGTGAAGTTCGAGATACATCTTTACGTGTCCCACACGGAGGAGATGGAATAGTACAAGATATAAAAATTTATTCACATAAAGATAATGATGAGCTACCAGCAGGGGTATCCAAAGTTATTCGTGTTTATATCATTCAAAAACGTAAAATACAAGTCGGTGATAAAATGAGTGGTCGCCATGGTAATAAAGGTGTTATTTCGCTTATTTTACCACAGGAAGATATGCCATATTTACCAGATGGTAGACCAGTTGATGTTATGCTTAATCCACAAGGTGTTCCATCTCGTATGAATTTAGGTCAAGTACTAGAATTACATATGGGAATGGCTGCTAAAAAACTTGGAGTTCATGTTGCAACACCAGTATTTGATGGTGCTCATATAGAAGATATTCAAGAAATGATGAAGGAAGCTTCTATGGATGAAGATGGCAAAACAGTTTTATACGATGGACGCACAGGAGAGCCTTTTGATAATAGGATTGCTGTAGGAGTTATGTATATGATTAAGCTTCATCATATGGTTGATGATAAACTTCATGCACGTTCTACAGGACCTTATTCAATGGTTACTCAACAGCCACTTGGTGGTAAAGCACAATTTGGTGGTCAAAGATTTGGAGAAATGGAAGTTTGGGCATTATATGCATATGGTGCTGCTCATACTTTACAAGAAATGATGACTGTAAAAAGTGATGATGTGGTTGGTCGTGTTAAGGTTTACGAATCTATTGTTAAAGGTCAAGAAATTAACGAAGCCGGTGTACCTGAATCTTTCAGAGTTCTTATGAAAGAGTTCCAAGCATTAGGACTTGATGTTTCAATTGAAGATGACGAAGGTAGATACCTAGATTTAAAAGATATAGAAGAAAGTGAAGATAAAGAAGAATTAAGACTTTCAATAGATGAAATAGAAAATGCTAATAAAGAATTTGAGCAAAATACTAAAGAAGAAAATTTAGTATATGATGATGAGATCGAATATAGTGATTCTGATTTTGATGAGCAGGATGATTTTGATAATTTAGAATTTGATGGTTCTATTGATAATATTGAGGAAGGAGAAGATTTCTAATGATAGAAGTAAATAAAATAAAAGCCTTAAAAATAGGTATTGCTTCTCCTGAACAAATCAGAGCTTGTAGTAAGGGAGAGGTAAAAAAACCTGAGACTATTAATTATCGTACTTTAAGACCTGAAAGAGACGGGCTTTTCTGTGAAAAAATATTTGGGCCTACTAAAGATTTTGAATGTGCCTGTGGAAAATATAAAAGAGTACGTTATAAAAATATAGTATGTGATAGATGTGGTGTTGAAGTTACAAGAAGCAAAGTTCGTCGTGAACGTATGGGGCATATTGAACTTGCTTCTCCGGTATCGCATATTTGGTTCTTTAAAGGTGTTCCATCTCGAATGGGCTTAGTACTTGATATGAGTCCAAGAGATCTAGAAGAAGTATTATACTTTGTTAGTTACGTAGTAATTGACAAAGGTAATGCTCCTCTTGAAGATAAGCAAACATTATCAGAAAAAGAATATAGAAGTTATTATGAAAAATATGGTAATGGTTTTAAAGTCGGTATGGGTGCTGAAGCTATTAAAGAATTATTAAAGAAAGTAGATTTAAAGCATGATATTGATGAAATTAATAAAGAACTAGAAAATGCTCAAGGTCAAAAAAGAGTACGTCTTTTAAAAAGGTTAGATGTTTTAAATGCCTTTTATCTTTCTAACCAAAGACCAGAATGGATGATTCTAGATTGTATTCCTGTTATTCCACCAGATTTAAGACCTATGATTCAACTTGATGGTGGGCGTTTTGCAACTAGCGATTTAAATGATTTATATCGCCGAGTAATTAACCGTAACAATCGATTAAAGAAGCTAATTGATTTAGGAGCACCTGGTATTATTATTCAAAACGAAAAACGTATGTTACAAGAAGCCGTAGATGCATTATTCGATAATGGAAGACGTGGTAGAAGCGTAACAGGAGCTGGAAATAGACCATTGAAATCACTTTCTAGTATGTTAAAGGGTAAACAAGGACGTTTCCGTCAAAATTTACTTGGTAAACGTGTTGACTATTCTGGTCGTTCTGTTATTGTTGTTGGGCCATCATTAAAAATGTATCAGTGTGGTATTCCGAAAGAAATGGCTCTTGAATTATTCAAACCACATGTTATTAACGGATTAGTAGATAGAGATATAGCCCATAATATTAAAGCTGCTAAAAGATTAATCGATAATCGTGATCCTCAAGTATGGGACATTGTTGAAGATGTAATCAAAGAACATCCAGTACTTTTAAATCGTGCTCCTACACTTCATAGATTGGGTATTCAAGCATTTGAACCAATATTAGTAGGAGGGAAAGCTATTAGATTACATCCATTAGTTTGTACTGCATTTAATGCTGACTTTGATGGAGATCAAATGGCTGTTCACGTACCTATTAGTGAGGAAGCTCAAGCTGAAGCTAGACTTTTAATGCTTGGATCTAATAATATTTTACATCCAAAAAGTGGTGATCCGATAGTTACACCTTCACAGGATATGGTTCTTGGTAATTATTATATTACTATGGAAAAAGCTGGTGAAAAAGGTGAAGGACGTTTATTTAAAGATAGTAATGAAGCGTTAATGGCTTATGAAAGACGAGAAATTACTTTGCATACTAGAATAGCTTTACCTGTAAAATCATTTAAATATAAATTATTCCCAGAGGATGATATGAACAAATATTTAGTTACAACTGTTGGAAAAATTAAATTTAATGAAATCTTGCCTGACTCTTTTCCTTATGTTAATGAACCTACTGATAGTAATATTCAACAAATAATACCAAATAAGTATTTTATTGAGCGTGGAAAGAATATTCCTGAAGAAATTAGTAAAATGCCTTTAGTTAAACCATTTGCCAAAGGTGCTCTTGAAAAGATTATTGCTCAAGTATTTAAGCGTTATAAAACAACAGAAACTTCTATGATGCTTGATAAATTAAAAGATTTAGGATTTCAATATTCTACTTATGCAGGTATTACTGTTAGTATGAGCGATGTTGTTACAAGTAAACATAAAGAAGAATATGTTCAAGAAGGTCAAGCAATGGTTGACAAGATTAATAAACAATATAAGAGAGGTTTAATTACAGATGAAGAACGTCATTCGAAAGTTTTAGATGTTTGGTATGGAGTAAAAGATAAAGTTCAAGCTGAACTTGAACAAATATCTACAGCTGAAATAGAGAATCCTATATTTATGATGATGCACTCTAAGGCTCGTGGTAATATATCAAACTTTACACAAGTAGCAGGAATGAGAGGATTAATGCAGAAACCAAATGGAGATCCAATTGAAATACCTGTACTTTCAAACTTTAAAGAAGGACTTTCTGTAGCCGAATTCTTCTTGTCTACACATAGTGCTCGTAAGGGTAGTGCAGATACAGCTTTAAAAACAGCAGATTCTGGATACTTAACTCGTAGACTTGTTGATGTAAGTCAAGATATGATAGTTAGATGCGATGATTGTGGAACAGATCAAGGTGTAACTGTATATGATTTTGTAAACGAGAAAAATGGAACAATTATCGAAGGTTTAAAAGATCGTATAATTGGACGTTTTGCTAATAAAAAAATTATAGATCCTAATACTAAAGAAGTTATAGTTGATAAACTTCAAATGATAACAGAATCAGAGGCTGAAAAAATTATTGATGCTGGAATTAAGGAAGTTGAAATACGTAGTATATTAACTTGCGGTGTTCAAAATGGTGTATGCCAAAAATGTTATGGACGTAATCTTGCCACTGGTAATTTAGTGGAAGTGGGCGAAGCTGTTGGTGTTATGGCAGCTCAGTCTATTGGAGAACCTGGTACTCAACTTACTATGCGTACTTTCCACACTGGTGGTGTAGCAGGAGGAGAAGATATAACTCAAGGTCTTCCACGTGTACAAGAATTATTTGAAGCACGTAATCCAAAAGGAAAAGCAACAATTGCTGAAATTGATGGAAAAGTTTCTAAAATTAAGGAAGATCATGGAAAATATAAGATTAGTATTACTAATAAGCTTGAAACTAAGGAACACATTACTAATTATGGTGCTAAACTAAGTGTTAGTGAAGGTCAAGAAGTTAAATGTGGTGAAAAACTTACTGAAGGAGCTATTTCTCCTAAAGAGTTATTATCTGTAACTGATCCTATTACAACTCAGGAATATATTTTAAAAGAAGTTCAAAATACATATCGTTCTCAAGGTGTTGATATTTCAGATAAGCATATTGAGATTATAGCACGTAGAATGATTTCTAGAATAAGAATTGTTGAAAGTGGAGATACGATGTTCTTACCTGGCAGTCTTGTTAACTTCCATGAATTTACTGAAGGAAATAAAGAAGCTGTTATTAAAGGAAGAAAACCTGCTCTAGGTAAACCTGTCCTTCTTGGTATTACTAAAGCATCATTAGAGACTGATTCCTTCTTATCTGCTGCATCTTTCCAAGAGACAACAAGAATACTTACAGATGCTGCTATAAAAGGAAAATCAGATCACTTAGAAGGATTAAAAGAGAATGTAATAATTGGTAAATTAATTCCAGCAGGAACTGGTATTAAAAATTACCGTGATATTAGCTATGAATTAAAGAAAGAATTAGTTGATGAAGAGCCCATTGACAGGTTAGAAAGTCAGTTTATGGAATAGGTTACTATTCCTTTTTCTTTACAAAAAAAAATATCTGATTTAGAATATATGTGTATATTTTGGTTTTATAGGAAGAGGTGATTGTTAATGAAACTTAATAATAAGGGGTGGAGTTTAAATACAATGATTGTTTTAATAGTAATATTACTATTTACTGTTTTGCTTGTATCTGTCTTAGTATATAAATCTGGTATTGATAAAGACTCTCCTAATCCAATATTTGATAATCAATTGGTTTCTGGAGACTAATTTATGAAAAATATAAAAGTATTTATAGGTAGTTCATCTAGTGATTTAATTGATTCAAAATATGAAATTTTAGCATCTGAAATTTCAAAAAAACTAGCAGAATCTGGTTGTGATTTTGTTTTTGGTGCGGCTAGTGTTGGTATGATGGGGAAATGTTATGAAGAGTTTTTTAAATTAAATAAATTAGTATATTCTTACACTGTTAGTAAATATAAAGAAGATTTAAAAAATTTAAATAGTTGCAAACAAGTTATTTGCCCAACAACTTTTGGTAGAACTAGTTGCATTTATAATGAAGCTGATGTATTTTTATTTCTTCCAGGTGGAACTGGTACAATAGCAGAGTTATTTAGTATTTTAGAAGAAAACAGATCTGTTGATAACCAAAAAGAAGTAATTATATATAACTATGAAGGATATTATGATAAAGTAATAGATTTAATAGAATACTTTATTTCCAATAATTTTAATTCTAGTGATATATTTAATAACTTAAAGATTTATGATTCTATTTCAGATGTTTTAGATAGAATTTCTATAATAAGTAATTACAAAAATAAAAAAATTAGAAGAAAGCAATAATAAATTAATAAAGAGAGTGTCTTTAAAAGAAAATATCTTAAATAAATAATTTATTTCCAAAAAGAGATGATTTTCTAAATATTATATAAGGAAATGTTTGGTTTAAAAGTTTTATATCCAATGTATAATATTTTAATTAATAAAATGTATGAACATTTAATATTTGTTACTATTCAGTGTTAAATAACAGATAAATTTATTTATTTTGTTATTTTTTTGTTTTCCTTTTTATCATTTTTTAATCTCTTTAAAAGTATATTTTTTCTCATAAAAATATTTTGAAGATATTTCCCTATTACAATATTACAGGATAAAGGATAATAATGAAGAGATTTTACATTTTCAGTAAATAAACTTTTACTTAAGTTGTTAGAAGAAGTAAAAAAACTATATATATGATAGTTTCATGTTATGGGCAAATTCTTATATTTTTTGCTGAAGCTAAATGTGAACATATAAGCTAATAGTTGAATAACTACATATTATGAAGAGTCGAATTAAATTAGCTGTATGTTTTGCTTATTAACTTCTATTCAATTATCTCTTATATGCTTAGTTTGATATTTAATATTAGTCTTTTAAACTGGTAAAATTATGTCTTTAATCATAGTATATAGTAAGATAAAGGAGGATAGATCATGAGTCAAACAAATGACAATTGTAGTAAAAAATGTGGGTATACTTCGACATCTTGTTGTGGATATGTTGTCGGAGTTCCAGGTCCAACAGGAGCAACTGGCCCAACCTGTCGATTGTATAAATCTTCTAAATAGAATTAATTGTAATTTCAAGCTATAAGTTCTTATTGCAAATAAAAAAATAACCTAATTAAGTTTGAAAAGGTTATTTTATTATGCAAAACATCAGTTTTGCATAATAAAACCACCAGCTAAGCTGGTGAGAATAGTAAAGTGCTCCGCCCGCCAGGAAACATATAAATCTCCTTCTGTTATAATAAAAATGATTTGCCAATCAAAATAAAAAACAGAAGGAGATTTATATGTTAAAAGCAAAAACGAAGTCTAAAGACATTGATGAAAGCCAATTGTCTCATACAAAATATAACTGCCTATATCATATAGTATTTATACCAAAATATAGAAGAAAAGCAGTATATGGGAAATTGAGAAGAGACATTGGAATAATACTAAGAAGATTATGTGAATATAAAGAGGTGGAAATAATAGAAGCCCATGCATGTATAGATCATATACACATGCTTGTAAAAATACCACCTAAATTAAGTGTATCACAATTTATGGGATATCTAAAAGGAAAAAGTGCACTAATGATATTTGAGAACCATGCCAATTTAAAATATAAATATGGACAAAGAACATTTTGGGCAAGAGGATATTATGTTAGTACAGTTTGACTAAACAAGCAAACAATAAAAAAATATATAAGAGAGCAAGAAATTGAAGATATGCTACAAGATAAAAGAAGTGTGAAAGAATACGAGGACCCTTTTAAGGGTTGCTAGAGTGACAAAGGCGATTGGCAAATCAAAAAACTCCCATGTGGGAGTTGCCAGTAACAGCCCTTATAGGGCTTAGTCAAAAACCACTAGTTAAACTGAACTGAACCCCAAAAGTTGGACAGTTTAATTATTTAAGGATTGCAACCTATAATTTATAGGTGACAGTCCTTTTAATTTTACTTTAATTCTATCATAGTTGTAATAATAAATATAGTCATCTATTGCTTTTATTAAATCATCTAATGTTTTATATTTATCTTCTTGATCATAAAACATTTCTGTTTTTAAAATACCAAAGAAATTTTCCATCATTCCATTATCCATACTATTTCCTTTTCTAGACATACTTTGTTTTATTCCTTGATTTTTTAATCTTTGTTGATATGACTGATGTTGGTATTGCCATCCTTGGTCTGAATGGAATATTAATCCTTCAAGATTATTATTCTTATCAAATGCTTTATTAAGCATATCATTTATTTGTTCTAGATTAGGTGATTTTGAAGTATTGTAAGATATTACTTCACCATTGAATCCGTCTAATATTGGTGATAAATAACATTTTTCACCTCGTAGATTAAACTCTGTTACATCAGTATACCATTTTTCGTTTGGCTTTTTAGCATTAAAGTCTCTTTCAATTAAATTATCAGCTATTTTTCCAACTGTTCCTTTATATGATGAATATTTTCTTTTATTTCTTTTTAATGGCTTTAATCCTAATTTAACCATTAATCTATATACTTTCTTATGATTAACATTATAACCTTGATTTCTAAGTTCTAATGTTATTCTTCGGTATCCATATCTTTCTTTATGATAGAAAAATATTTCTTTTATTTTATCTATTATTTCATTATTTTTCTCATCTTTATCTATTTTAGATAAAGTATAGTAATATACTGATTTAGCTATTCCTGATACTTTTAGAAGAATCTTTAAAGGATATGTAAGCCGAAGTTCACTTACAACAGTTACTTTTTCTTCTGTTGTCGATTCTTCCTTGCTTGAACAACGGCTCTCAATTTTTTTGAGTATTCTAGCTCCGCTTTTAAATATAAATTTTCTTCTTCTAATCTTTTAATTTTTTCTTTATCTGTTTCATTTTCCTTTTTCTTGGTTACTTTCATAGTTGACTGTCGCCCTCGCTTTCTTTCAACTACATTATAACCATTTTCTTTATATTTTTTAATCCAATTCTGTAACATTCCTTTACTTAGTAATCCTTCATCTATAGCTACTGAACAAACAGATTCACCATTTATTATGACTCTATTAATAATTTGTTCTTTTTGATATGGAGTATAATACTTATTTTTGTTTAGTCTAAGTATATTAAAACCATGTTTATCAATTAATCTTATTAAATATTTTATTCCATCACATCTAATTTTATATTTTGATGCAAGAGAGCTTACACTTGCACCACTTTTCCTATCATTATATAAATTTATCTTATCTTCATAACTTAATTTACTCATATAAAAACCTCATTCCTTTGTCCAAGAAATGGGGTTCATATCAAACTAGTGGATTTTTATTATAGTTAAATAAAAAAGAAAATTAAGAACATTTTTAGATGATTACTATTAATTCTAATTATGAAACTAAAAGAAAAAAGACTTTATATTTTTTTGTGATGTATATGACATTTAAAGGAATTTACTAAAGAATAGAAGTTATAAGAAAAGTAAAAATCATTTTAGAAAAAATGAAGCTAAAAATTAAAAAAAATAAATTGTATATTATGATACGAGTTTTTTTAGACTTTTATATTATTTTGATTGACAAATACAAATTACAATGATATATTAATACCGATTGGTTTATTTTGTTTTGCTATACGCAAAACTTTTATTAAAAGCCAAAATGATACACCAGGGTATGTGTCAAGAAAGGAGATATATATTATATGCCTACAATCAATCAATTAGTACATAAAAAACGTAAAGATAAAGTCAGAAAAAGTAAGGCTCCAGTTTTACAAATTGGTATTAATACTATAAAGAAAAAAACAACTGATGTTTCATCACCTCAAAAAAGAGGAGTTTGTACTCGTGTTGGTACAAAAACACCTAAGAAACCAAACTCAGCTTTAAGAAAGTATGCTCGTGTTCGTTTAAGTAATGGTAAAGAAGTAGATACTTATATTCCAGGAATAGGACATAATTTACAAGAGCATAGTGTTGTATTAATCCGTGGTGGTCGTGTTAAAGATTTAATCGGTGTTCGTTATCATATTGTTCGTGGAACTCTTGATACTGCCGGCGTTAAAGATCGCAAACAAGGCCGTAGTAAGTATGGTGCTAAAAAACCAAAAGATAGTAAATAGTAATTAAATTATTGAAGGGAGGAATTATAATGCGTAAAAGACGTGCAATTAAAAGAGATGTTCTAGCAGACCCAATCTATAATTCTAAAGTAGTCACTAAGTTGATTAATACAATTATGCTTGATGGTAAAAAAGGAATAGCTCAAAGTATAGTTTATGATGCATTTGAACAAGTTAAAACAAAAACTGGTAGTGATCCACTAGAAGTTTTTAATAAAGCTATGGAAAATATTAAACCAGAACTTGAAGTTAAATCTCGTCGTGTTGGTGGATCTAATTATCAAGTACCAATAGAAGTTAGCCCAGCGAGAAGCCAAGCATTAGGATTACGTTGGTTAACTAAATATGCTCGCGAACGTGGGGGCAGAGGAATGGCAATTAATTTAGCAAACGAGATAATAGATGCTTCAAATGGAACAGGTGGAGCAGTTAAGAAACGTGAGGATACTCATAGAATGGCTGAAGCTAATAAAGCTTTTGCACACTATAGATGGTAGGAGGAAAAGTTAATGGCAAGAGATACATCTTTAGAGCATACCAGAAACTTTGGTATTATGGCTCACATTGATGCGGGAAAAACTACTTGTACAGAACGTATTTTGTATCATACAGGTAAAATTCATAAAATTGGTGAAACTCATGATGGTGAATCACAAATGGACTGGATGGTTCAAGAACAAGAGCGTGGAATTACAATAACTTCTGCAGCAACTACTGCTCATTGGAAAGGATATCGCTATAACATTATTGATACTCCAGGACATGTTGATTTTACTATTGAGGTTAGTAGAAGTTTACGTGTATTAGATGGGGCAGTAGCATTAATTGATGCCCAAGCAGGAGTTGAGCCTCAAACTGAAACAGTATGGAGACAAGCTTCTGAATTTAAGGTTCCTAGAATAATATTTGCTAACAAAATGGATAAAATGGGAGCTGATTTCGAATTTAGTTTAAAATCAATTTCTCAAAAATTAGGAGTAAATTCAGCTCCTATTGAATGGCCAATTGGTGCTGAAGATACATTTAATGGTATAATAGATCTTGTTACTATGAAAGCTTATCAATATGATGGTAAGCCAGAAGAAAATGCAGTAGAAATTGAAATACCTACAGAATTAAAGTCTATTGCTGATACAAAACATGCAGAATTAATAGAAGCAATTGCAGAATTTGATGATGAATTAATGGAAATATATCTAGAAGGCGGAGACATAACTGTTGATATGTTAAAAAGAGCTATTAGAACAGGAGTTTTAAAAGCAGAATTCTTCCCAGTTATGTGCGGTACTGCTTTAGGTAATAAAGGTATTAAATTATTACTTGATGCAATTATTGATTATTTACCAAGTCCACTTGATATCCCATCAATTGTAGGTACTGATTTAAACGGTGAAAAGGTAGAACGTCATCCTAGTGATTCTGAACCATTTAGTGCATTAGCTTTTAAAGTTATGACTGATCCATTTGTTGGTAGGCTTACGTTCTTTAGAGTATATTCAGGTCATTTAAGTAGTGGTAGTTATGTACTTAATTCAACAAAAGATGCAAAAGAAAGAATTGGTCGTATATTACTTATGCATGCTAATACTCGTAAAGAAATTAGTGATGTATATACAGGTGATATTGCCGCAGCAGTTGGTTTGAAAAATACAACTACAGGTGATACATTATGTGATGAGAAAAATGCTGTTATTCTAGAAAGTTTAGTTGTACCAGAACCAGTTATTGAACTTGCAGTAGAACCAAAAACTAAAGCAGATCAAGATAAAATGGCAATAGCTTTACAAAAGCTTGCTGAAGAAGATCCAACATTTAAAGTACATACAGATCATGAAACAGGTCAGACAGTTATTGCTGGAATGGGTGAATTACATCTAGATGTAATAGTTGATAGAATGAAGCGTGAGTTTAATGTTGAAGCTAATGTTGGTAGACCTCAAGTTGCTTATCGTGAAACAATTAAACAAAAAGGCGATTGCGAAGGAAAATATATAAAACAATCTGGTGGTCGTGGACAATACGGTCATGTATGGGTAGAATTCGAGCCATTAGAATGTGATACCTATGAATTTGTAGATAAAGTTGTTGGTGGTGTTGTTCCTCGTGAATACATACCTGTTGTTGATAAAGGATTACAAGAAGCATTACAAAATGGCGTACTTGCAGGTTATCCTATGATTAACGTCAGAGCGACTCTTCATGATGGTAGTTATCATGATGTTGATTCAAATGAAATGGCCTTTAAAGTAGCAGCTAGTTTGGCTGTTAAAGAAATGAAAAATAAATGTAATCCTGTTATATTAGAACCAATTATGAAAGTTGAAGTAAGTACTCCAGAAGAATATTTTGGTAATGTAATGGGTGATTTGACAGGACGTAGAGGTAAGCCTTTAGGTCAAGATACGCAACTAGGAGCTGTAAAACTAAGTGCAATGGTGCCACTATCAGAAATGTTTGGTTACGCAACTAGCCTTAGAAGTAATACCCAAGGAAGAGCAAACTTTGTAATGTTCTTTGATCATTATGAAGAAGTCCCAAAAAGTATTTCAGAAGAAATTATTAAAAAAAGTGGAAATTAATTAAAAAAACATCAAAATAGTTGAAAATTATTCAATTATTAGATAAAATATATTTTGTAATAATTTATAATTATAAAGGAGGAAATTATATTATGGCAAAAGGAAAATATGATCGTTCAAAACCACATGTTAACATTGGTACAATTGGACACGTAGATCATGGTAAAACAACTTTAACTGCTGCTATTACTAAATGTTTAGCTGGAAAAAATGGTAATGAAGCTGTTGATTTCGCTAATATTGATAAAGCACCAGAAGAAAGAGAACGTGGTATTACAATTAATACTGCACATGTAGAATATAGTACAGACAATAGACATTATGCACATGTAGACTGTCCAGGACATGCTGATTATGTTAAAAACATGATTACAGGTGCTGCTCAAATGGATGGAGCAATTTTAGTTATTGCTGCAACTGATGGACCTATGGCTCAAACTCGTGAACATATCCTACTTGCTCGCCAAGTTGGAGTACCTAAAATGGTTGTATTCATGAATAAATGTGATATGGTTGATGATCCAGAATTATTAGACTTAGTAGAAATGGAAATTCGTGACTTATTAAGTGAATATGAATATGATGGAGATAATACTCCAATAATTCGTGGTTCAGCATTAAAAGCTCTTGAAGGTGATCCTGAATGGACTTCTAAGATTGATGAATTAATGGAAGCAGTTGATACATGGATCCCAACTCCTGAAAGAGATAATGATAAACCATTCTTAATGAGTATTGAAGATGTTTTCACAATTACTGGTCGTGGTACTGTTGTTACTGGTCGTGTTGAACGTGGACAATTAAAACTTAATGATGAAGTTGAAATTGTTGGTATTAGAGATACACAAAAGACTGTTGCAACTGGAATTGAAATGTTCAGAAAGCAATTAGATGAAGCTCAAGCAGGAGATAATGCTGGTGTATTATTACGTGGTATTTCTCGTGAACAAGTAGAACGTGGTCAAGTTCTTGCTAAACCAGGATCTGTTACTCCACATACTAAATTCAAAGCTTCTGTCTATGTATTAACTAAAGAAGAAGGTGGACGTCATACACCATTCTTTACAAACTATCGTCCTCAATTCTATTTCAGAACTACAGACGTTACTGGAGTAATTGAATTACCAGAAGGCGTTGAAATGGTTATGCCAGGTGATAATATTAATTTTGATGTTGAATTAATTCACCCAATTGCTCTTGAACAAGGTACTAAATTCTCTATTCGTGAAGGTGGACGTACTGTTGGTGCTGGAGTTGTTTCAGAAGTTATTGAATAATAATAAAAAAGAAAGCGAATTATATGCTTTCTTTTATTATAAAAAGGAGATTTATTTTTGATGTGAACCCTAATTAGTAGACATCATAAAAAAGGAGTATATTAAAAAGAGAAAAGTCAATTTTCTCTTTTTGTGTAAGTTTTTCTCTTTTTCTTAACTTTTGACTTTAATCTCGTTGTGTTAT
>CANQWY010000006.1 GCA_947627675.1 uncultured Bacilli bacterium | reverse complement strand
ATTGGGGACTATAACTACTGTATTGATAAAGAAACAAGATATGGAATGTACTATAGTGTGGGCTGTGGATTTTATACATCTTTAGCCAATGGGGTTCATGTGAAAATAACTGCCATGCATGGGGCAACATTATATATTACCGTGGGTGCAAAAGCAAACTTTAATTTTCCGGAACCTTCTCCGGATAAATATGATGTTATGGTTAAACCGGGTAAAACTTATAAATGGGAAGGAGCTGACTTTAAGGAAGGAGAATTAATTGACAATAATCTTTGTTTGAAAATTCATGCTTATAAGAATGGCAAACTAGTAGGAATGCATACAACAACTGAATATCTTATTCAGGGTTTTTCTGACAATGATAAATGGATTATTGTAAATTAGGATAAGAGAAATATAAAATTTAATATTATTAATGTTAAAGAGTAGATTTTATCTGCTCTTTTTCTTTTGGAAAAAGTATATTTAACAAGCAGATAGCCCCGGCAGGATTTCCATTCCCCCATAAAAAAATTATTTTTTAAATCCTGCCGGAATATAAATAAATTCTAAAAAATAAAAAGGAGAAGAAATGGATAGAGTTAAATTAGAAGGCTCGGACATTTGGGAAATGATGCCGGTGCCAACGGAAGAAGAGAGAAATGCGGCAGAACGCCGTCATAATTCAGCCCTTGAAGGAGTGCGAGAAATAATCATTAAAAACATCTCTTCAATTAGATTATTTGCCTGTTTTGAGGATGGGCAAGAAGAGGCAACAATGACCGATTTGTCTTTGGCAGTCGACACTGCAAGGACAGAAGATTTAGAGGACTTTATATCTTCAAAGGGGAAAAATCACTATTTGCCTTTTGAAGATGGCTATATCTTGGCGATTTTTTAAGGAGGTAACAAAATGACAAGAAAAAAAATGAGCCTTTGTGAAGGGCGGCATCTGATACCGGATGCTGTTGATGGGGCAATATATAGTAATACACTCAACCCATTAGATTTGGACGGGTTGAGAAAAACAGCGGGCGAAAAGCTGGAAGACGTACAGTATCTTGACTTGTATGTAACAGGATTAACTGTTGCACTGGTTGAAGTGATTAACTTTTGTTATTTACATGGCGTTAATTTAACGTTATGGCATTTTGACCGTGAAAGTGGAAGATATTATCCACAACCGGTAGTAAAAGCTAGTATATAAATTTTATATGCTTGTTTTTGCTGCTTTTTGGAAGGCGAGTATTGAAAAGGAGGTGATTTGATGGGAACAAGAAATTTAACTTGCGTTTATATGAACGGAGAATACAAGGTCGCACAGTACGGTCACTGGGACGGCTACCCAGAGGTACTTGGCGTAACTATATTGACATTCCTAAAAAGTGTCAACATGGAATCATTCAAAGACGCTGTTTCAAAAGTCTCTTTTCTGACAAAAGCAAACAGAAAATTGATGCCTGATTATGACTGGACAAAAGACGGCGAAATATTAAATCGGATTGTTTTTGATGGAGTTACGAAAGTTGAAAACTCGATTGATTTTGCAAAAGACAGTCGTTTATGTGAGTGGGCATATGTCATTGATTTAGATACGAATAAATTTGAGGTTTATCGTGGATTTAACAAAGAGCCACTATCCGCAAGTGATAGGTTTTATTTTAACGGAGAAACAGCGGAAGACAGTGACGGATATTACCCAATAAAGAAGATTGCCGATTTTTACTTGAATAATTTGCCTATAGAAGAAGATTTTTTATGGATGGTTGAAGATGAGGATGAGTAGGAAGGATAACTGGAACCACGCCATAAGGCGGTTTCAATAAAAGATTAGGAGGAAAGAATAAATGAATAGAGTATCTTTAAAATGTGCAAATTGCGGTAATCAAGATTTAGAGGTTGAAGTCAACTATTTTGTTCCCAGAGCGATTGAATTAGTTTGCAATTATCCGGGATGTGGACGGGTAACGCCTATTGCTTTCTTTGATACAAATGAGAAAGTATATGGAATTAATGGAAAGGAAACATTACAAATCTATGATGATTCCTATCGTGAAAATATTACACCCCAAAAAGCATATGAAGCACTAATGAAGGAGAATTAAAAAAATGGGTTTAGATGATTAAAAAAGGAGGAAAGTGAACGGAAGCCATGAGAAGAAAGGTTTATAAAATAAAGAGCACTATAAGCAAGATTATGACTGTCGCTATATTTATCGCAGGTGTAGTTTTATCTGTATATATCGGAATTTATCAATTATTTATCCGGGCAGTTCTTAATGTATGCGCTGCATATGATGGAGGTGCCCTAACTGCCACCCTGATTGGCATATCAATCATTAAGATAGTATTTGCTCCCTTTGTAATTATAACAATATTGTCTTTATCGATATTATTAGCAACTTTAGTTGATAAATGATTCAATGAAATATAAATAGGAGGAATTTAAAATGAAGAAAATCATAACGCTTGTCATGTCGCTTGCATTATTAACCGGAGGATTATATACATACGACGTAAAGGCAGCAACAACGGAAAACACAGGAACGGTAAACAAAATAGAGAGCATCATGGCATCCAATCCCATGAGTGCGTCTGATGTACACACATGGAGTGCGGGCGCATCGCATGTCAATGACGTGTACAAAATTAAATTTGCCATAAACAGTCCTGCATTTGTCAAAGTATCAATTAACAGCACGGTATGTTATGATGCGCTGGAATTGGGCACTCTTAAAAATGCAGTCGTGACGACAGTATCAGGAAAACAGGTCGGGGAAAGCATTGGGAGCAGTCTCGGTACGATTTTTTCTGATGAAACGTATGAAGGTTATTATCTGCTTGAAAAAGGAAGCTACTATGTTGTATATGACGGCAGGGATGATGACTCATGGAAATCAGGCGGAAAAACAACCACTACCATTGAGGCTGAATATGTATCGAGAACGGGAAATGTACTGGGAGTATCCACGAACATGATTCCGCTGACAAATAACAAATCAAGTTATGGTCTTCTCTCTGATTTGTATTCCGAACAATACTTTGCTGTAAACCTTGCCAAAAAATCAATTGTATCTTTCAATATGTCTTTGGCTGATACTCCGTCATGCTTTGCACCGGAAGTTACATATGATCTTTTCTCTGTGAAGGGAGTCAGCTATACCAGTCAATTAAAAAAACAGCCTTGTCTTAACCATGCGGGTAACGATGAGAATAAATTGGGAACGACAGGAGCGATTAACTGGGAGTATCCATCAAGCGGAACGACAGGAAGCGTAACACTGCCGGCAGGAAAATATTATTTAAAAATATCGAAAAACGACAGTTTTGGGCATAATGCAGGGAAAATAAAGATTACGCCGCACATTAAAGGTGTGGCAAAAGCAAAGAAACTAAAAGCGCCAAAACTTAAAAAATATAAAAGGGGAAGCAAAAAAGTATCCGGCACGGCGCCTAAAAAATCCACAGTGACAGTCAAAATCGGAAAGCGGAAATATACCAAAAAGGCAACCGCAAAAGGTAAATTTAGCATAAGACTTAAAACAAAATTAAAGAAAAAAACACGAATAAAAATATATGCCACAAAGAAAGGGTATAAAAAAAGCAGAACAGTTACTTATAAAGTGAAATAGAAAGGAGGAGGCATGAAAAACAAAGACCCAACGGAAAAATGAAATTAAGAATATTTTAGGAGGAAAGAAAAAATGAAAAAATTGTTTAAAAAGATAATGAGTGGAGTTTTAACACTTGTGATAATTGTTACAAGTGCTTTATCAGGAATAACTCTGACATATGCGACACCGACAAACACGGGTGATAAGGCTGTTTTTCAGCCCATTCCGTCTAATGATAAATGGTTGAAAGATATTAATAGAAAAGGCGGTTATTCCAGTACTGAAGACGCTAAAAAGGATGCGCTGACAGTGAAAGAAGAGTATGCATACAAACTGTTCCGGAAGACAAATACATCTTTTACAGTCTTAAAAGGAACAACAGCAGAACCCCCGGAGAGCTTTAACGGCGATAAGCTGGACCCCGCGCTGACAGACGACATGAAAACATGGAAATGGTTTAATTTGTCAAACACAGATAATACAGCCGGGAAAATAGAAGTAAAAATATCAAACCTGCGGATTTATCAGGAGGATGTTAAAAAATGGATAACAGTGGACGTGGTCCGTACCATTACGGCTATTGACAGAAACACTGCCGTAAGCGGCGGATGGATTGGTCTGGGAGATGAGCTTACGGATACAATCTATATCGGCGTGGATGAGATAACAACTGAAAATACATTTTACAAATCAGGTACCAACGAAAAAATCTCTTTAAAGAGTAATGTTACGCTGGCTGATATAGACGTATACCAGTATGCTGCAGTCAAAAAAAGTCAGGTAACCGGTCATTACGTCTCCGGCAATACCAGTTTGTATTATGGTGAGAAAGACAGAAAATCCTACTATGCATCAAGAAACGATACAAACTATCACGGAAACCCACGTTCCTATGTGGCTTTTACTTTTGAGGGGAATTCTTTTACCTACACGTTTGGTAAGTGGTCTCCGGAAAAAGATGAAGGAGGAAATATTAAGCTTGATGAAAATCATAAGGAAATACCGCTTCCACCGACAAACCAGTACCAGTATCTGGCAACAGGACAGAACATGACAAGGTTGACGCCGGGTTCTCCTTCTAAAACAGTAAGCGATCCAGATAATGAGGGAAAAACGCACAATACATTAGATGCCCTGTCAAAACAATGGACATATTACGTTGACCAGCCTGTTCCAACGGATCAGCCGGAAAATTTCTATTATGACAGCTTCCAGTTTAGGGATGATATTGATACCTGTTTAAATATTCTTTCTGTCCGCGTTTTTGCCACGGACAAAAACGGTGATGAGTCAGATGTTACCAACTGGTTTGAAATCACAAAAGACAATAATCAGGTAAGAGCTTCCATGAAAAAGAATCATCTTGATAATGCCAATACATACCAGATGACAAATTACCGCCTTGCGGTTGAAGTCGAATGGTACGTTCCGGATGATTTTGACCTCCAGAATCCTGCATACATGGAAAAATGGAGAGAACATAACCATTTTGTATCTGCAAAAAAACTGAAGGTAAACAACAAGGCAACGGTTGTTATTGATGGAGATGCAAAAGATACGCCAGAAACAACAACAGAGGTAAATCTTCCGGAGCTGCACATTACCAAGGATGTGGACAGGTATGAATATCAGGTTGGCGATAAGATTAATTATACAGTCAAAGTCTGGAATTCAAATCCGGATGCAAAACTCTCTTATTACTGGATAAGAGACATATCGCTGCCGGATACGGTTAAGCTTGATCCGGAATCGATTAAAGTGACCGGTCCTCCGGCGGAATTGTTTTACACGCTGGAGCAGACAGGCAACGGATGGGTAATTAAGTCAAACGGCGGCATGACTCTTCAGGGAGATACCGTGATAACCGTAACATACAGTGCAACCGCGTTAAAAGAGGGTAACGGGACACTGGTTGATAATACCGCTGTCACGGGAAGTTTTGGAATTCCTGAAATATCCGATTCCGAACAGGTTTATATCAATTCGCCTAAAATTGACGTAAGAAAAGAAGCGGAACAGAGAAAATATAAAGTGGGTGATGTCGTCGCTTATACGGTCGATATTGATAACAGGAACCCGGGTACGTTCATGCGGGAAATACATCTGCATGATCTCGTAACCACACCGGGATTAAAAATCAAGGAAGGCACGGTTGCCGTATTGGTAGGCGGCAAGGATGTAACATCTACAGTAGATATTACGTTTAATGATAATGGTACCGGATTTGACATTAAAACGCCGTATAACCTGAAATCCGGAACAATACCGTGCATAGATAAAGCGCCGTATAACACCATAGAAAACTGGATTGATAAAATCAAAGTGACCTACGATGCGGTTATCACGTCTGAGGCAGGAGAAACCTGCGATAATACGTTTGGGGTACCCGCAACACCAAACACAAACGGAGACATCATACGTGATGATCCGGATGTTCCATCCGGCGGCGGCAGCGATGATGAGAAAGTGCCACTGAAAGCGCCTCAGCTGGAGATCATTAAGAGCTCTGATAAAACGACATACAAGGTTGGCGATACAGGGACATACACGCTGCAGATAAAACAAATAAAAGAAGAATTGACCGCAAGGAATGTAGTCGTAAAAGACCAGTTTGAGCAGTCTGAAGGAGTTTATTATTTTGGTAGTATGAAAGTGCATCTCAACAAGGAAGACATCACGGGTAAGTGTGATATTGCTGTTGAAGGCAATACATTTACGATTAAAACAAACAGCGACCTTACAGATGAAGATAAGCTGACCGTTACATATAACGTCAAGTTTGAACAAACAGGTACATACAAAAACATGGCTGTTGCATCATCCGATAATACCAATGAAGACGATGATGATAATACGGTAACCGTGGAAGGTGCTGTGCCAAAACTTGATATTGAGAAAACATCAGACAAGGAGACGTACAAGGTTGGCAACACAGGCAAATACACGCTGCAGATAAAAGAAACGGTTCCGGGCGCAGTCGCAGAAAATGTGGTAATCACGGACAGTTTTAAGCAGACAAAGGGAGTTAAAATCGATGAAAAATCCATCAAGGTATTGTTAGACGGAAAAAATATCACTCCACAATGCAAAATTACAGCCAAAGATGCAGAATTCAGAATTGAAACCAATGCTGACTTGTCGGGCGATAAGTTATTGGTGGTGTCATATGACGTCCATTTTTTAGAATCCGGAACATATAAGAATGTTGCGGCGGCCTCATCAGATAACACATTGGAGTATGAGGATGATAACACGGTGGAAGTAGTAGCACCAAAATTGGAGATTATTAAGAGCTCTGATAAGAAAAAATACAAGGTTGGCGATACAGGCAAATACACGCTGCAGATAAAGGAAACGGTTCCGGGCGCAGTCGCAGAAAATGTGGTAATCACGGACAGTTTTAAGCAGATAAAGGGAGTTAAAATTGATGAAAAATCCATCAAGGTATTGTTAGGCGGAAAAAATATCACTTCACAATGCAAAATTACAGCCAAAAAAACCGGATTTACGATTAAAACAAACAAAAATCTGACAGCGGATGAACTTCTGATCGTAACCTACAAAGTTAAGTTTGAAAAAGATGGAAAGTATAAAAACACTGCCATTGCAAAATCAGACAATACGCCTGATGCAGACAGCAGCAATGATGTAATCGTTCCAAAGGATGATCCCGGCAGAATAACCGCCAATACTCCGGACAAGAATCCTGACGGAACAGGCAGTTCATATACTGCACCAAAAACCGGAGGCAATGCCATAAATATTGCTATGGTAATCTGCCTGATTGTAATTATATGTGCACTCATCGGTGTAATAATCATAAGAAAGAAAAAATTAGGGAAAAAGTCATAAAGGAAACAGTCAATGAAAAAATCAATAAATATATATAATATTATCCTAATTATTCTGACTGCAGCTTTTTTCGTGGTTGGCTCATATGTTTTCAGAGATGTTAAAAAATATTACGATACCAAAAAATGTTATGAAAACATTAAAGAGCATTACGTATCTCAATCCGGAAAAAAAGCCGGCAGAAAGATAGACTGGAATAAATTATATAAAATTAATGATGATATTGCCGCCTGGGTATATATACCCGGGACACCCGTTGACTATCCGGTCCTTAAATCAAAAGATTCTGATTATTATTTATCGCATGACATACACAAGAAATACTCAAAATACGGTTCAGTATTCATTGATGAATCAATCAATAAGAGAACTGTTGAAAGTAAAAATCTTATTATTTTTGCTCACAATATGGGGCATTGGACAGATGTCATGTTCGGATCATTGATGAAATATGAAAAAGCAGATTATCTGAAAAAACACAAATACGTTTATCTCTATATTCCTTATACTCCCGTGCAGAAGTATAAAATTGTAAGTGTCAGAGAGGTATCAGCTTTATCAGATGCATATAATGATGATTTTGGAAAAGGTAACTTAAAAAAATGGATAAGAAATGCAATCACACAGTCTGTTGTAGCATGTGCAGGCGATACGGATATAAAAAAAGTCAGAAAGGTACTGACATTATCTACGTGTACTTATGGCAGTAACAGACTTGTGCTGCATTGTCTTCCGGAGGAGAAATGAGATGAGGTTATTAAAAAATAAAATATTTTTTCTATCATTGATATTCATGTTTTCCTTTTGCATCACACCGGTATCAGCTGCCGGTGTGATGCAAAAGGAAAAAACATATACCTCAACGGATAAGAAAAAAGAATATAAATTTAATGAAAACATCACCGAAAACGGCGACAAATACAAACTTTATAATGTGGATTACCAAATTGTAAAGGAAGAGCCGGAAACAGAAAACAGGGCGGTTTCTTACATCAAAAAAAGTCGGATGCTGGAGAGTGGGGAAGCGTATGAACCAAAGCAAACGATTGTTGTAAATGGAATCACCTATCACCTTGAATACAGCCAGAGGGAGGAAGTGACAGCGGATGAAGAATATACACAGACCGTAACCGGTTACACGGATTACGCCAGTGAGGAAGCGGCGCTAAACGCTCCCCTTCATAAGACCGTAAAAACGGTCAATAAAAAAACAAACAAGACAGAGGATGTAGACTGCGATTACAGGGGCATTTCATCACTGCCGGCACAGTGGGAAGACAGTGTGATTAATATAACATTCATTGCCTATGATAAACAGTATTTTGCATGGCAGGGCATTCTCATTAAAAAAAATGTAAAGACCCCTCTGCTGGGATATGATGAACAGATTATAAAAAGTATCGGCGGAAATACGAATGATTATAAAATTCAAAGTGTTTCATGGAAAGGAAAGGCTTATACCAACAGCCATGGAACAAAATGCAGAGATGCTGTGGCAAAAGTCAAAAGAAAAATTAACCGATACAGGGTATCATATCAGGGTGAAATAAGAAACAATGCAAAAAGAGGAATTTATTACACAATAACATATTCAGGAATTAAAAAGGTCGAAACCGGAAAAACACTCTATACAATCAAAGCAACAGCAATATACAAAAGCGTATCTAATAAGACAGCGATTATTGCGGGCTTAACCGTGGGTGTGGTATTAGCCATTGTTTTGGCTGTCGGCATAATTTATTCTCTGAAACAGAAACAAAAAAAGTAAAGATGCTTTAAAGAAACGGACATAAATCTATATATTGTATATCACGTTAGCAACACTAAATATTATGGCTTTTCTGCATCCATATAATATATAACAAATATTATATGAAATAAAAGGCATAATTCAGAAAGGAAAGGAGAAATCATATGGATAAATTTTCGAAAAATGTAACAAGTCTGACAAGTGCATTTCAACCTTATGCCGGTGTATTTGCCGGAGCCTGCTTTCTGGTAATCGGACTTCTGTTATTGATCCCATCCGAGAAAACACATAAGGCTGGAATGGCTGCAATCCCTTGGACAATCTGCGGAGTTGTTTTTATTGTCGGTGCAACTTATCTTGGCGATTGGATCTATAAGAAAGTTGATTTTTAACAAAAAAATAAGTGGAGAAAAATTACATGGAAAAAAATATACCTGAAAAAGTAATGAAAATAGAGAGGTTTTTTGCAAGGAACTATGTCATTGCATGTCTTGTAATTCTGATAGACCTGTTTTTGTTCGGTTGTGTTAATTATGTGATAAATACAATCAACCATATCAGTGACCTTGTAAGGGACCTCGACCATCCACTTAAATATTTAGGAATAAAAAACTGCCTTCCTGATTTTGATTATATAGCGGAATATAAATCCACTTACATGGTGTTTTTTATCGGTACGATAGTAGCTTGCATCATCATTGACATTTTATTTGTTATGAAAATTAAAATTGCGTTTGATGAAAGAGGTGTCAATATCAACCAGAAAGGCGATCAGAGATTTACAACGCTTGAAGAAATCAAACAGCAGTATAAAGAGATTGATGATAAGGAAACGCCGTTTGAGGGAATGGGCGGTACGATTATTTCAAGAATAGGGAACAGTCTGTACATAGAGGAAACTCCGACAAACAATTTATATCTGGGCTCGACCCGTTCCGGAAAGGATCAGATTTATGTAACACCGACTGTTGAAGTTTATTCCCGGGCAGAAATAAAGGCTTCAATTATCGTAAATGATCCAAAACTTGAAACATATAAAAGCTCAAAAAAAGAGTTGGAGAAAAGAGGATATGAAGTCTATCTGCTGAATTTTGCAGATCCGCTGCATTCCATGGGATTTAATCCATTGGATATGATTAAAAAAGCGTGGATGGATGGAGATATTGCTGGAGCGCAGCTTCTTGCGCAGACGTTTGCTTATTCTATCTTTAACCCGGATGAGCCTACCTGTACAGATAAATTCTGGAATAATGCAGATGCCGCTGTGCTGAATGCCCTGATAATTGCACTCATTGAAGATATGGTAAAAGCGGATGAACTGGAGAATGAGAAAAAAAGATTTATTCATAAGGAAAAGCAGGAAAAATTTAAAAAATTAAGCGAAGAAGAAAAGAAAGAAGAAAAAGAAAAATTTAAAAAAGCAGTTGCTGCAGGAAAAAATATTTATACGGATGCAGCCATTAAATATATTCCGGACGATATAAATTATGTTCCCGCATATGATAATATCCGGAAACTGAATATGACAACTGTAGTGTATACCTTTACGGAATTGGTACGAATCCGGGATGAGGAAAACGATGCTATATCAGCTTTGGATATGTTCTTCAATAAGAGACCCGGGCTTGACCAGGCAAAACTCAGGTATAGCACGGCAGAAGTATCGGGAGATAGAACAAAAGGTTCTATTTTTGCAACGATGCTGGAAAAACTATCTGTTTTTACTTTTGAAAACGTGTCGAAAATGATGGCAGAAAGCGGTTTTAATATAAGAGAAATAGGATACGGCAAAAAACCGATTGCGGTTTTTATGAGTGTGCCGGATTATGATAAATCTTTACATTTTCTCTCAACGGTTTTCATCCGGCAGGTGAATTTTATCTTTGCGAAAGAGGCAACTAGCTCTAAAACAGGAAGGGTGCCTCGCCATATTAAATTTATTCTGAATGAGCTTGGAAATATGCCGGCGATTGAAAACATGGAAGGGCAGATTACGGTATCTCTCGGGCGTAACATGTCCTATGACCTGTATGTACAGGATTATCAGCAGATATATGACCGGTACGAAAAGAATGCCAAAACGATTATGAGTAACTGTGGTAATCATATTTACATTATCTCAAATGATTATGACACCGCCAAAGAATTTTCGGAAAGGCTGGGGGACAAGACCATTGTTGAAACACAGCGTTCCGGGGAGAGGCTTTCGCTGCATAAGCATTTTGTAGAAAGCCCGGCGGAAAAACCTTTATTGACACCGAACCAGTTAATGGAGCTGCTTCCGGGCGAAACAGTTATTAAAAGAACTATCACAAGAAAGGATTTAAATGAAAATAAAGTCCGTCCGAGACCAATTTTTAACTCCGTAAAAGGCGGAAATCATTTCCTTTACGCTTATGAGTATCTGGATACATTTCCGGATCCGAAAACGATAGATCCGAGAGAGATAATCTCGGAAGATAGAAGCTATATTAATGTGGAAGAAAGGCTCTGGAATCCTATGATAAGTTTTCGGATGATAGATCTTGCAAACAAGGAGTATGAAAAGAAACATACAGCGTTAAATTTTCCAAAGCCGCAGAAAAAGGGTGATAATAAAAAAACAAAGACAAAAAAAGAAGCCGGTACCAACGAGAAAAATAAAACATTAAAAGATTTGAAAAATAAAGAACAGGTATTGGAGATTGCAGAACAGATGATGATGGAAAAAATAAAGGATGCAGATGATATGCAACTTGAAGACTTTATTAATTACATTGAAAAATCAACAATGAATGAAACGAATAAAAAGGCTCTGATTGCCCTGGTTCAAATGGGAACAAAGAAGGAGTAGTAGCGGATGAAAATATTAAAAGGTTTTAATAAAAGAAAAAAATATATTATTTTAGGATTTCTAATTGTAATTCTGGCAATACAAATAACATCAGTCACAAATGTCCACGCATCTTTAAGCCAGGGGGAATTAAAGACAATGAAAAAAATATTGGTGGACCACAGCGAATTATTTAAAAAGAATGATATTGTAATGGCTGCATTCAGGCATGTCGGATGGAGCATTACTAAATTTCTGGCGGATTTTGCCGGAAAAGCATCTGATCTTTTTGACACGTGTTTTGGATTTGTTGATTTCACCACGTGGCCCAAGGTCAGCAATTACATAAATAAATGGAAGGTCGTCTGGGGAGCAGTATTGTCTTTATCCCTGCTTGCGACAGGAATAATCATAATGGTCTGGAACGAAAAAAAGCCAAAAATATTTGTGAACATTGTCCTGGCAATCTTTGTGATTTCTTGTTCAACGTATCTTTTATCCCAGATGAACAAGTTTTTAAATACTGATGTAAGAAAAGAAATTTTAGGGACAAACAATTCCAGCGGTGTAATATACGAAACACTGGGAACATGCATTCACGATCTTGTATTTTTGGACAGTAAATATGGGCTCAAAAACCTTAATGAAAAAAATTCAAACGGACAAGTAAAAGCAAGAATCACTTACAACAAAATGACGGAAGAACAGATGAATGAAATTGACATTACCCAGACAATCAATCCGGACATCATAAGTTCAAATTCAAAATATATCGCGGAATATGAAATGACATCCTATCCGTCAAGTTTTAATACAGGAAAACAAAAAACAGATGATGATGGAGGTTTATCAGACCATCTAAAAGACGAGATGGTTACCAAAGAAGATTTAAAGAATGTAATGTCAAATACCATAAAAATAGGAGACAGAATATACGTTGCTGAAGAACTATATGACGGATTGGCATGGACAGATGCCTTTAACACGTACTATTTCCGTTACACTGTAGATTACTTGTCTGCAATTCTGACAATGCTGTCACTGGTTTTAATATATACCTTATTGTCCTTTAAGGTCATTAAGGTTATTTATGAGAATGTCATAAAAGAAATAGTGGCCATTGTCCAATCGGCAAATATTACCCAGAATCAGAAAACAATTAAATGCCTGCAGTCATTAAGAGATGGATATATCGTTCTTCTGATAACTCTGGTAACAATAAAGATTTATATGCTGGCTACAAAATATGTATCCAGCACAATGAAGAATGGACAGGATTATAAAGGCTGGATAATGATATTTATTGCGTTTGCCGTGATTGAAGGTCCGTCCTTTATCATGCAACTTACCGGTATGGATTCAGGTTCTTCTGATGGAGCAAGTAAAATAATGAGTGCCTACTACGGATTAAGCGCAACTGCAGGGGCAGCAAGAATGGCAACAGGTCTGACAAGAAAAATCACCGGCGGTGCAAAAAATATTGGAAGTTTTATAAAAGGCGCCCGCAGGGAAAGTGAAAACAAAACAAACATGGATGAAATGAAAAAGGCAACTGAAACCTCTGGCAAAGACAAAGATAAAAATGGACCGGAAAAAACGGACAGCATGAAAGATAAGGTTCCGCCAAAAGGACCCGGAAATGCTGCAGCCGGCAATACCGGAAAAGGAACACAGAAAAATGAATATAAAGATAAAAATAAGGAAAGAAAAGCCGGCAGTGATAACAGAATAAATAGGGAAAAAGGAAATGTGCCGCCAAAAGAGGGACAGTCTTCAACTACGGAAGCAGCAAAGACAAATAGATCAAAACCATACAAAAATGCGGCATCAAGTGAGATTAAAGCAAAACCGCAGGGAAAGACAGATGCAAAAAACATGTCACCAATGCAGGCAAAAGTCCAAAACAGAAGCAACAGTGCAAGAAGCATGGATGCAATGAAAAAGGATCTGTCCGGTGGAAGCGGAGCCGTAAATATAAGCAGTGAAGATGGCAGCAAACCATTAGGAGCAACAGCATCTTCGTATGATATTGAGGACAACAACGGAAATATTTCGATTATGCAGGAGATGAAACAGGCACTTGATGGACCAGAGAAGAAAGGAAAGGAGTAAAGTATGGAATACACATCAGGAACGGTAGTTGAGGAGCTGAAATCCGAAACAAAAGTATACAAAGGAATCATGCTTCAGGATTTCTTTTTCATGATTATCTATATGATGATAGCATATATACTCCGTGAATTTGTATCCTCATCGTTAAGAATCATTTATTTATTGTTTTCTGCAGGAGTGGCACTTTATCTTACTTCAAAGAGTGGCAGCAATAAAAACAGAAGAAAATATGAGGCTGTGGCACTTTTTTTAAAAAGAGACAGGGCAGTCTATTATCCGGTTATAAACCGGTCTTTAGCAACAGAGCGGCAATTAAAGGAGAGAGAAGATGAAAACAGGAAGCATTAAAAACGTAATTGAAATTCTAGGAATTAACAAAAATGGCCGTTTTCTTTTAAAAAATGGAGAACAGATGGATATGATGAGGATTGTATCAAAGGATCTTAATTCCCTATCGAATGATGAAGTCGAATACCTGATGCTAAAATGGGCTAAAATTTATAAAATTCATTCCCCCGATATAAAAATCATCTGTATGAATTTTCCATGTAATACGACATCTCAACAGGAATTTCTGCAGAAAAAAATCCAAAAAACGAATAATGAGGTTTATAAAGAAACCTTGAGAGTTTATCTGGATGAATTAATGTGGCTGCAGGAAAATGATACAACACGTAATTTTTATCTGCTAATTTTTGCCTCATCCGATGAGGAAATGGATCAAGCCTATCGCAGATGGAGCGAAAACCTTGGAGTCAACAAAAACGGACTTCTGAAGAAAATGGAATTTAAAGAAAAATTGAAAATCTGGACCAATTTATTAAATAAAGGAATTCTATTCCGGGCATAGAAGGGACAAAACGATGAAATACAAAAAACAAAAAACAACATTACATAAAAAAGGGAAAAAAGAAGATTCGGAAGTACTGATAGAAAAAATACAGCCGATAGGCGGAATTACATTCCGGGATATTAAATATATATCAACCGGACTGGGGTATGAAGCCTGTATTCATATCTGTGCTTTTCCAAAGGTAGAACTGCAGGATTTCTGGCTTCAGAAAATCTGCAATCTAAAAGATACAGTGGTAACGATTGATATTTCCACGGACAACATCGAGGAAGCCAAAAAAAATATCAATAAATCAATTAAAGAACAGGGATTTCGTGTTACGCAGGCAAAAGATTACGAGGAACTTTATGAAGCTGAAGAAAGAATGAAAGCCCTGATCAAGCTGCATCAGGAAGTTAAATCCCTAAATGAAGTAATAAAACTTATGCATATCCGGATTTACTGTACGGATACATCATGGGACGTCTTGGAAGAAAAAACCAAAACAATTATGACAAACCTTGAAACAGAGGGCTTTGTCGGTGCGATATTTTTAAACGAGGCGGAAGCAGAATGGAAAAGCATATTCCGGTCTTATACGAGACAGCAAAAGGAAAAACACAGCATGTATGGACAGCCTCTTACAGCCGGAGCTATTGCCATGGGAAATCCTTTTCATTTTTCATCGCTGGAAGATCCATTTGGGACTTTTCTAGGAAAAACAGATACGGGTGGAAATGTATTATTTGATGAATTTTCTAAAACAACGGAACGCCTTTTTTATAACTTTCTTGCGACTGGCGAAATGGGAAGCGGTAAGTCTACGCTGCTTAAAAAGATATTCAAAAGGAATGCATCACTGGGAAATTTTTTGCGGACATTTGATATTAAAGGAGAATTTACAACAATAACACAGGCTTATGGAGGAAAGGTCATTAAAGGTGATGGCGGGGATGGAATTTTAAATCCTCTTCAAATCTTAAAAACCGGAGAGGGAGACAAAGAAGACAGAAGAAATGAAGAAACTTTATCCTTTTCCAGGACAATTTCAAAATCAAGCACCATGTATAAATTCCTCCGGGGCGGGGAAGCGACAAACAAAGAAATAAATATATATGAAGATTTATTAAGAGGTCTTTACGAAAAATTTGGATTTCAGGTCAAAAACGGAAAGGCTGTCAGTCAAATGACGGAATTACCGCCGGAATCTTATCCGATATACTCCGATTTCCTAACATATATCGAAGAAGTAAGCAAAAACAAAAAAGAAGCGGAGTACAACACGATCGAAAGTGAAATGGTGGTTGATGAATTGAAAGATATTCAGGTAGTGCATGGAACCATACAAAACCTGGTAACCAATTACGGATACATATTTGACGGACATACGACCATCAACAATATATCGGATGAACAGATTGTTACATTTGATATTTCAGGACTCAAAAATTTAAAGTCAGAAATATTTGATGCACAGATCTTTAATTTAATATCCCTGTGCTGGGACAATGCTGTATCCAATGGGAAAATTATGGATCAGAAATATTCATCCGGAGAAATTGAATGGGAAGAAATAATAAGATTTATGATCCTGATAGACGAAAGTAGCAGATGGCTTAACGCCAAAAAAATGTTTGCTCTTGATCAAATTCTTATCTATTTAAGAGAAGCAAGACAATATTTTGCGGGAATCGGGCTTGCAACACAATCTATCAGAGATTATGTGCCGGATGGCACGACATCATCCGAAATGGATAAGTTAAAAACCATTTTTGAGTTGACACAATATCAATTTATATTCCGGCAACAATCAAACTTGAAAGACAAGCTACAAAAAATATTTGACGGGGCACTCACTTTTAAGCAAATTGAGGATATTCCGACATTTGGAGTTGGACATACTCTGTTATGCATATCGGCAGTCCAGAATTTGGAATTTGATATTTACCTGACCGATGAGGAAAAAGCAATATTCAAAGGTGGTGTTTAAAACATGCAGAGAATATTTTCTTTGAAAATATTAATCATCACCGCCGGATTAATCTGTTTTATCGGATTAATGATGATTACAAACATTGCTGCCAATGTTGAGCTTTTAATGGGTGCTGCAGAAAAAGAAGGGGAACCGGATGAATACAACGATTATCCTACAGGCTTACTGCCATTAAGCAAAGAGGTTCTTGCACTTAAAGATAATGTTTTAAAAGAATTAAAAAAATACGGGAAGGAACAGTACATATATTTATATCTTGCCGTGATCGAGCAAGAAAGCCATGGAAAATGCGAGGACGTTTTTCAGTGCTCCGAAAGTCTTGGAAAGCCACCCAACAGCATCTCAAAAGAAGAAAGTATAAAACAGGGCGTTAAATACCTTTCCGGAATGCTTGATAAGGCAAAAGTGACAAGTCCGACAGATATAGAACATATAAAAATAGCGTTGCAGGCGTATAACTTTGGTGGTGGATTTATCGATTTTGCCGCCAAATATCTCCAGAAAGATAATTTTCAGGCTGTCGTTGATAAATATGCCAAGGAAAAAAGTAATGGGGTTAAAAATAAACCACCAAGAGATGAACAGCTCGGGACATGGAAGTATGGAGATCAGCATTATACCGATCACGTTTTGCGATATTACTACAATGATGAAACAGGAGCTGATAAAGATGTAGAAATCAAAGGAATCGAATTAAGCAAAAGAATGCAGTGGCTGTTTCCGGCAGGAGTACCAACTACAGCAAGCGTAATGGAACAATATTTAACATCAGTGACCGTTCCCACATGCGATACGCAGGGAAAAATTAAATATGTAAGTGTACGTTGCCATAGGAAACTGGCGGGGATGATTAAGGTATGTTTTGAAGAAATGGCGAAAATGAAATTTCCGGTACAATACAGCGGATGTTATGTGTGGCGCACAATGAGGGGAAGCAACTCACAATCGCATCACTCATATGGAGTGGCGATTGATATTAATGCCAGCGCGAATGCACAACATACGCATGGAAACAAAAGCAGTCCTTATTATATTACTAAAAAAGTCGTGAATATTTGGAAATCTCATGGCTTCTATTGGGGTGGGGACTGGGATGAAGCAAGCCTAGACCCGATGCATTTTACATACACAAATCACTGAAGTAAAGAGGTTAATATGTATATTAAAGAAAATAATGATTATGTTCCATTAAATGCAAATATACAAAAATCAATTAAGTTCGATCAAAAATCATACTTAATTGTCACAAACAGTCCAGGAAAAAATTTTTCCGACAAGTTAAGAAGCATTATATCTTTTTATGCTGCACATAAAAACAATAATGTTTTAAATAAAGAAAAGGAGAAAGAAAATGGGTAAAAAAAACAAAGAGACGAAACAAAGAGACGAACAACAGTTTAAAAAAGAGACAAAAATCGGAATGATTTGTGTTGGAATCGCAATCGTATTTATAGTCTTACAGTTGCTATTCAATCTTTTTTCGTCAAAAACAGAAAAGAAGCCTACGGCGGGTATTACAACACAAACACAAAGTGTTCGGTTAGTACAGGCCAACACTTCGGCAGCACTTAATGCTGCCGAAGTGGCCACAACCGTGGAAGATGTCAATGTGCAGGAAAAAAAAAGTAATTTTCAGATAAAAAAAGCCAATAAGGAAGTAATGGACCTTTTAAACATCAACAAAAAGGATTTAAAAAAAACAATTAAAGATTTTATAAGCGAATATGGATATGAATATGCATATTCAGCAATATATTATGGAGAAACAATAATCAATCACAATGACAATACGGTAACTTGTTCCTTTGTCTTGGATCTTGGAGAACAAAATGTTGAAGATACACTTAAATTTGACCTGACATATTTCAGGGCGGAAAAAAGATATGTATGCACCTTATGGTAAGGAGAAAATAATGAAAAAAATATATATAAGCTGTAACCCGGCACAAAAAAAAGAATTCAAAAATAAAATATTAAACACTACAAAAAATACGTTTATTGTTGAAAATTTGCGCGAAGCAGACACCTGTCTGGTTATCGGCACAAAAACGGAAACAATGAAGAAAGACATCAGCTGTGCTGATGAATATGGAATCGAAGTAAAAGAAGTAGGGGAAAATCTAATTAATACAGGAGTTTACCAAAGCATCCTTCAGGGAAAAGTAAAACCGAAAAGTTATTATAAAGGCAGAGGAATGGAATTATAAAATGGAGAAAAAAAAGTCTTTACAAGATAATTTAAAGTTTGTAATTCCCATCAATATCATCATAATTGGATATTTGTTTTTCTTTTCTTCCAGACTGTGGATGCCAGTGGGCAGTGACGTATCATTTTATACACGCCTTGGCGTAGCCCAGGAATGGAAAGACAGAGAGATTACAGTTATACGATGGGATTATTGCGAAGCAGACAGAAGCATGGAAATTGAGCTGGATATACAAAACAAATCATTTGATGGAAATAATAAATATGTTGCAAGTGCAAGAGACATCAATGAAGGATTTATCGATATATCAAAAGTAGTAGAAGAGCCGGACTGGATCATAATCAAACTGTCAGACATTCCCAAAAGATGGAGCGAAATATCATTACGCCTTGGAATGACGGAAGATGATGATGAGCCATGTAAAATTTATACAAATATCCTCAAAGTAAATCACGTTGAACAATTAGGACAGGATGATATTGAAGGATACAGAATTCAGCGTTTTAATTTAGAAATATCCAATTACGAAAAGGAAATGAAGAAAAACCAAAAAGAGATTGATAAAACCCAAAAAACCAATGATAACATCACTCAAGAAATCAGAAGATTAGAACAAAACAAAAAAAATGAAACAGATCAGCAAAAAAATGAGACAGATGAAATAATCAGCAATGCCCGCTCTCAAATCACCATGAATAATACAGCTGTTCAGGAACTGGAACAAAAAAATACCGAAATTCAAAAGAGAATAGAAAAAGTACAAATACAGATAGAGGATTTAAAAAATGGCGGATAAATGGAGTTTTTACCAGAAAATCAGAGATGAAATAAAGATTGTTGATTATGCAGCCTCAATAGGGCTTACTGTTCTCCGTAAAGGTAAATATTTTTCATTGAAAGAGCATGACAGTGTCATTATTGATCCAAATAAAAACTGTTATTGGAGAAACTCAACTCCGGGAAAAGGAAATTCCATCGGAAAAGGCGGTTCGATAATTGATTTTGCCATGGAATTTGGAAAAATGTCGATGTATGATGCAATTTCTGATTTGTCGGGGAAAATAACATGGAGAAAAAAGACAGAAATTAAACAGCAGAAAAAGGTTGATGATAAAAAAGCAAAGGCAAAAATTAAGCTGCCAAAACCGGATAAAAACATGCATAAAGTATATGCGTATCTTACAAAAACAAGACATATAGCATGGACCGTTGTACAGGATTTTACGGACCGAAAGATGTTGTATCAGGATGAATATGGTAATTGTGTTTTTGTCGCGTATGATGTGGATGATCAAAGAAAACCTGTTTTTGCAACACGCAGGGGAACTAATACATACAAACCTTTTTATGGGGATGTAAAGGGCTGTGATTATACGAAATGCTTCTACGTGGACAATCATAGTGATATTTTGTGTATCACGGAATCCGTCATCGATGCCATGAGTATTATTACAATGACCTTACATAATGGCAAAAAAATGAACTACCTAATATTAACAGGAGTGGGTAAATGGAAATCAATAGCACATTACCTGAAAAGAAATATAAAAAAGGTATATATCGCCCTGGATAATGACCAAAGCGGAATTAATACTGCAATTTCAATCTGCTCATATATTAAGCAAAAATATCCAAATATCAAAAGGGAATGGAAACTGCCGCCAAAATCAAAAGGAAAGGACTGGAATAAAGTTCTTCAGGAAGGAGTATACAATGATACTATTTGTTGGAAGTAAAGAAGCCGGATATTTTGCTGAAGAAGAAGCAAAAATTCTTCAGCTAAAATGTCAATACATCGAAGAGGATGCCCACATAGAAAAACACGCAGAAAAAATATTGAATTACAGCGAGTGCCAATATCTTATATATAACATTGAGCAGTATATTGACAGCGCCGACATTATTGTTGATTGGATACTAAAAATACATATGGCCACGAATGCCAAGAGCATTATCTATGCACCGGGATATAATCCGCAAAGTGAGATTATCACCCGTTTGTATCGTGCCGGAATTAAAAATTTCATTTTTTCCGACAATCTGTCTGAAAAGAAAGAAGACCTTGCCCGCTGCGTTAATGGATTTTATGAAAATTATGGATATGAAAGCAGAGGCATATCCTTTGATAATCTGCCAACCACAGAAGAAATCAAAGAAGAAAAATTAAAAATCATGTCGAAATCAATCGGCGTGGCAGGAGCTATATCAAGAATTGGAACTACAACACAGTGCATCCAGTTATGTAAATATCTTCTATATATGGGATATAAACCGGCTTATATCCAGTTAAATAATCACATATGGATAGAAAGTCTGATTGAGGCTTATTCTGACGTTAAACACGACAAGGAACTAGGAAAGGCAGAATATGCAGGGGTGGACATGTATTATAAAGTGGATAAGATTCCGGAAGTCTTAAAAATGGACTATGATTTTTTCATTTATGATTATGGAAGTTATACTGATCCGGGTTTCAGCAAAATATCTTTTCTGGAGAAGGAAAGGCAGATTTTTGTAGTCGGGAGTAAGCCCGGGGAATTTGAGTGTACTTACAAAGTAATAGAAAGCAATTTCTATAATAATTGTTTTTACATTTATAACTTTGTTCCGATTGAGGAACAGGAAGAATTGAAAAAATTAATGGAAGATAAAGGAGAGTATACATTTTTTACTGATGACACAAGAGATCCTTTTGTTTATTCCGGAAACAATATGTATTCAAAAATTCTTCCTCTTGAGCAAAAAACAACATTACATAAAAAAAGAAGATTTAAAAGAAAAAAGAAATAGGAGATTAGTCATGAATTTTAAAAATTTAACCCCAATATTTACATCATTGCTGCTTGCTGTTGTTTTGTTATTAGGTATTGCAACAAATCTGACAGTATCAGCAAATACTTTAAAACCACTCAAGGCAGAACAGATTAATATGATTAAAGAAGCAAAACCTGTAGTGTTAGGCAGCTCAACTCTCGACCATTATACATTTGCCGCCGGAGTTGACGGAAAGGTGATAACGGGAGAAAACGGGAGATATGACTTTGTTTTAAAAACAAAATCAAAAACAGAAGCATATACTTATGAAAATCCGATTACGCTTTATTTTAAGAATGTTTGTAAAATAGGCGGGCGAGCTGTAAATGCCACTGTAAATGTTGATAAAATCTACAATACAGCACCTTTTCGGACAGGCTCCGAAGCGGACTATAAAACTCTTTTTTATATGACCAAATATGTTTTTTGGACATCTAATAGTTCCGCAGAAGGAAATACAGGACAGAATCTGACGTTGTCTACTGTATTTACATGGGCTGACACAGGTGATAAGGCGGATATACCTTTTTATCAAATCGTATCTGATATGGATATAGACATGAGTGCATACGGAGACAATCTGAATGAAGGCTGGCAGGGGTTGTCAGGATATGCTGGCATTATCTATTCCTTTACGGACTATAATTATCTTGACATTAATTTAGACCAGTTAAAAGTGCAGGCAAAAAAAGGCACTACCAATTTTGACGGGGATGAATCTCTGCTTAAAGGAGGAGTTATCGTTCCTGCATCTGCCAATACTGTACAGACTTTTACTGATACATGGGCAGGCACATCCATGGAGTTTTACACCCCATACGATGACCGGAACATCAAAACGCCAACAAAGACAGCCGATAACACCGATTCTTCCGGAGAAAAAATGTATGACAATGGAGAGACGATAGTATGGACAGTCTCCCAAAACACACATACATGGAATGCCAATTTGTTTTCTTTTTATCAAAATATGAAATTTGTTGATACACTTCCGGACGAAGTGGAATATCACTCAGCCAAGCTGTATCATGGCGATGTGGACGTAACAAAAACATACGGAACACTAAATTATGAGGCGGACAGCAAAACGGTTACCTATGAATTAAATGGAATTACGCTTAATAACCCATCATTTTATGACGGTAAAGAACTGAAGTTGGTAATTGAAACAAAAGCTGTAAACAATGGAAATTCCATTATTTCGGTTACCAATAATGCTTATACCGTTACGGATTCGGTAAGGCAGAATGTATCTAAAACGGTTCAAGTCAATTATGATATTGATTTGACCGTAAAAAAGGTTTGGAACGATGCCGATGATGCGGACGGACTACGTCCAGATAATATTGATGTAAAACTTGTAACAGATTAATATATTGGATCAGTAAAACAGGGCTCTATGGACGTGCAGACGGTTACGCTATCAGATTCAAATGATTGGAGTAATACGGTAACAGTCCGCAATCCCGTATCGGCTTCCCTTTCAGGACCATCATATCGATATGTATATCGTTGGGAAGAAGTATCAGGCGTGGATGGTTATACATCTGCACAGACTGCAGAAGGAAACATAACTACCATTACTAATACACATACTCCGGAGACAGTAAGTGTTACGGTAAAAAAAGTCTGGAATGATTATGAAAATACAGCCGGGTTGAGACCAAATCAGGTGACTGTTGTCTTAAAAGCTGATGAGGAAAAAGTAGGAGATTATACGATTTCCCAAACAGACGGTTGGAAATTAGAAGTCAACAACCTGCAGAAAAATAAAAACGGTACACCGATTTCCTATACATGGGAGGAAGTGTCCGTTCCGGAGGGATATACCCCGCATATTAGTAAGGAAGGTTATCAATCCACAATTACCAATACATATATACCAAAATATGTGATTACCACCGATATTGATTATGGAAATATCACGGAAACGGAAACGGATATTCCATATGGGGAAAATAGAATCATTACATGGACACCGGACGAGGGAAGATACATTAAAGCTGTCATGATAGACGGAAAAGAAATTCCCGTGACAGAAAGTTACAGTTTTACAAATATCACAGCAGATCATGATGTCGTAGTTACGACATTACCATATCATAGAATCACGACTGGAATCGACCATGGAATAATCACGGAACGTATAGAAAAAATAAAAGATATGGAAAGAAAAGTTGTCACATGGACCCCGGAAACGGGCTACTATGTGACAAAAGTAATAATCAATGGAGAGACCATATATGAAGGCACCCAAACATCCGGCTATCCAACAGAACATGAATTTAAGGATATTACCAAAGATTATAATATTATTGTTGAAACAAAAAAAATTCCCAATCTGATAATCACAAAAAAAGCCGATAAAAAAATTTACAATGTGGATGATTTTGTTACATACACTATCACCGCAAGACAGACAATCGAAGGGGCAGTAGCAACTAATGTGGTAATCACCGATAAAGATTTTACAAAAGGATTGGAACTTAACATTGATACTGTTTCCTGCAGTATCAACAATGCGGAAATTAAAACATCAGATACCGGATTTAAGGTATTATTGGACAAACTTGGATATGACGAGGAAGCTGTTATCACTGTGCAGGGAAAAGTAAATAAGGATACCCTCGAAAGCTCCGACATTAAGAATATTGCATCTATCAGAAGCGACCAGACGGAAGAAAAAACAGATGATGCAGATATTAATATTAAATACAGTATCGTTACAGCAGTTGAAAATGGAACAATTACGGAGTCTCTATTTGATATTGTTCTTGGAGAAAACAGAACAATAACCTATCAGCCAGATGAGGGATATTATCTGCTTGAGGTCAAAGTTGACGGTGAGACAGTGGATACTGAAAATTTTGCTGATAGTTATGCTTTTAGTGATATTAAGGACAATCACCTGATTGAAGCAAAATACGCACCATATTACAAAGTTACCGGGCAGATTGATAATGGTACCATTACCAAAAACAAGACCAATATCAAAGCCGGTGAAAATCATACTGTCACATGGACCCCGGAAACGGGCTACTATGTGGCAAAAGTAATAATCAATGGAGAGACCATATATGAAGGCACCCAAACATCCGGCTATCCAACGGAACATGAATTTACAGATATTCAAGGTGACTGGGATGTGATTATTAAGACAGAACCGATTCCGGAGGAAACAACCGTGATAGAGACAACCACTCCGGAGGAAACAAGCACCAAAGAACAGGCAGAAATAGATATTCCAATATCAACATACCAAGAAACTACAACAGAGGGAGAAGACATTTCGAATGCGCCGTTACCAGCACAGGAAGCCAGAAATGCTGCACCAAAAACCGGAGGCAATGCGATTAATATACTTGCTATATTATGCATGATTGCTCTTATTCCGGGATTTGCAGTAACTCTATATAAAAAGAAAAAAATTAAAAATGTAAAGGAAAATAATAATGGAAGAGAAAATTTTTGAAAAAGTCATAAAAGAAACCGGGGCAGATTTTGACATTCCAAAAGAATATTTGAAAGAAAAACCTAATGAAGAAATCATTTATGAGTGGGATGAGGGGGAACAAAATGCCTAATCAGATGAAAACAACAAAAAAATTAAATAAAATGCGCGAAGCAATCATCCAATCATTCCTTGCCTGTTTAAAGGAAGATAAAATCCCCTGGCACAGAGAATGGCAAATCGATGGAAAGCCTTTTAATGCTGTCACCAAGACTGCATATAACGGAATAAATGCATTCTGGTTATCATACACACAGTACATTAAAGGCTACAACGATCCGCGCTGGTGCACTTTCCGTCAGGCAAACGAAAAAGGCTGGAAAATAAAAACTGGAGAAAAAGGCACTAAAATTGAGTTTTGGTCACTTTATGATAAAGAAAAAAAAGAAAATATAACAGCAGCGGAGGCACAAAAAAGAGGAGAAGGAATGAAAAGGGAAGAATATATGAAAAGATTCCGCCCGGTGTCAAACACATGGACTGTTTTTAACGCTGCACAAATCGAAGATATTGAACCATACATACCGGAAAGATATGAGTTCAGTAAGACACAATTATTAACGGCACGAGATACTCTGATTAACAACATGAATGTTGAATTTAGCGAAGGTGGAAACCAAGCATATTACAGCCCGCGGCAAGATAGAGTTGTCCTTCCGGAAATGGACAAGTTTAAATCAGAATATGGATATATGGCAACATTATTGCATGAATGTGCACATGCAACCGGAGCACCAAATCGATTAAACAGGGAAATGAACGATGCATTTGGTACTCCCGGATATGCCAGAGAGGAACTCCGGGCAGAAATAGCTTCTGCCTTTACAGCGCAGATTACAGGAATTCAATATGAACAAAATAACTTTATGGAAAACCATAAAGCATACATCCAAAACTGGATTGAGACACTTGAAAATCATCCAAATGAACTATTTGCCGCAATAAAAGAGGGTGAAAAAATATCTGATTATCTTATTGAGAAAGGAGAGTTTCTTAAAGAAAGAGAGGCTGTATATGAGCTGACAATGAAGAACAGCGAAAATATAGTTGCATATTCTCATGTAAAAGAAACAGATAAGGGATATGAGTATTCAATTTATAACGCTAATTATAAATTAATGGATAATGGACAGGGAATCAGAAATGATCCTCATGTGTCCATGGAAGAAGTAGCTGCAGACTCTCTGGGAGTTGAAGGAATAAAATCACATAAAATTGATTTACAGGATTTTCGGCAGAATTCACAAAAGTTAGCTTCTCTTAACAGCTCATGGGAGGCATTAAATGCATTAAATCCGGAAACGATTGAAAGTCTTACAATGCAGTGGGCGCAAGAAAAGTTAGAATGGATGGGGTACGATGAAGTTAACATTGCTGCCGCCAAGATATATGGCAGTGTATCAAAAGGAAGACAGAACAGGGAATCAGATATTGACGTTTTATTGCAATATGAAGGAAATATAAGTGAAGATGCTTTGTTTCATCTTTTAAATCAGGAAGAATTTAAAATTTTTAATATTCCGGTGGATATTAATCCGATTACTCCGGACAAAAGCGGAACAATAGAAGAATTCTTAAAGAAAAATAGTCAATATCAAAGAGAAGAAAAGAAGCCAGCAAAAACTCTGAAAGAAACTTATAAAGAATATGTACAGGATCATCATGATATGCTGCAGAAAATAAAAACTGGAAAAGAAATCCTTGTAATTAATGCATTCGCAGGACCCGGAGCGGGAAAATCAGTGTCATGCATGGATATTTGTTCAGAGTTGAAAAAACGTGGATATAATGCTGAATACGTACAAGAATATGCAAAAGAACTTCTTTATGAACATGACATGGAAATGCTGGATGGACAGGAAATTCATCAGTTCGAAATGCTGAAGGAACAAGTCCGAAGAATGGACAGGCTTTATCAGGATGTGGATTTTATCGTAACAGATTCGCCAGTATTTTTAAATCTTATATATAATAATAATCCAACTCCTGAATATAAGGAGATGATTGACTCAATATTTTCACATTATAACAATTTTTCATATTTTGTTGAAAGAGATGCGGCGCATTTTCAGAAAGAAGGGCGACTTCAAAATTTACAGCAGAGCATGGAAAAGGACAGTGAAATTAAAAAAATGCTGGAGGATCATGACGTATATTTTAAAAGCTACCCACATAACAAAATTATGAAAATCGTGGATAATGCTATTGTAACATTCAATCGAATCAATCAACCTTCACCAGTAATTGATGTTTTAAACAAAAAAGGAATAGAAATAACAGAATACAAGTTTGAAAATCAATACGTGGAATTTAAAACAAAAGTCAATGATAAGGAATATACCGGATTATTCCGAATTCATGATCCAAGCCAGGGAGCTGATATGAAAATGGTTATGTTTGTTCATCAGGATGAAGAGCCAAAACTCACGGAAAACTGGAATAATATTGAAAAATACATGAAAGAAATTACATCTAAAAAGCATGAACAGATTTTAAAAAACAAGATACAAATGGTAAGGGAGATGGAAGATGAGTTAGGACTGCCTGAATCAATGAGGGTAACAACAAAAGACGGATGTGTGAGCAAGGATCTTTTAGTGGCAAAATATCAACAGATGCAAATGGAAAAACAGATTAATCTAAACAGTAAGACATTAATGCCTAATCAGATTAAACAATATATGAAGGAAAATACAAAAGACGTGGCAAAAGCTCCACGCAAAACACCAACACTGGAGATGTAATATGACGGAAGAATTATTAACAGTAGCACAGGTAGCTTTTTTACTAAAAGCACCACGAAGAACCATCGAATACATGGTAAAAAAAGGAAAACTGAAAACAGGACAATCAAAAAAGAAGATTCTTATAACGCGGACCTCATTTATATCTTTAATGAAAGAAAAAACAGGGCGTTACAAAAAAGCGAAAGAGTATCTTTTAACAACACCAAATATATCCAATTTAACAATACCGGGCGCAGCAAGACTTCTTAATCTCTCATGTCCCGGGGTATATTACCTGATCCAGACAGGTAGGCTTGTAAAGGATGAACATAGTAAAAAAGCTTCCATAACTATAGATAGTTTAAAAAAACACATAGAGAAGCTTGAGGCAAAATATCAACGTGCAATGGAATATATCCAATGCGATGATACATTTAATTTCTGGATGAATTCTGATATCGATAAAATGTATGAATCTGAACGAAAAAGGAGATATAAAAATGAGTAAATTTAACAAACGTCTGGTGGAGGATGTGAAAAAGGATCTTAAGGCATCTGAAGAACAGAAAAATATCAGAAATAAATATCACATCGAAGCCGATGCTGAAAAAATAGTTGTTGTGAGAAGAAATATATTAAAAACCATGCTTACGATTGTACATATTCTATTTAACATTATATTTTTCACTCTGGCTATCATAGGATTAGCAGCACTAATATATCCAGGATCAAGAGAAGAATTACTAAAACAGATAAATGCTGTTTATCTGCAGCTGAAAGTCCTATTAACCATTCCATAAAAAAAACAGCCACCTGAAGATGATGGCTGCCTAAATGAATAATTAACCCTTCACAATCGATTATCATTTAGATTACGCATAAATAAATAACTGCCTGCGTGTCTTAATTATATAATATTTATTATATTTGTCAACAGAAAAAATTAAAAAATGAAATTTTTCCGCTGATTTGGCGGAAAGGAGTTACATATGAATTTTGGATATAAATTGTTAGAAAACCCAAATATCCCAACGTTAAAGCCAACCGAAATGGACCTTTTATATTATCTTGTCTTTAATCAGGATAATTCGACAGGAGAAGTATTGGGCGTGAAATATAAAGATGTATCTGAAGCTACAGGAATGGTCAAACAGTCTTTTTATAACAGTCTGTATTCACTGCAGAAAAAGAACATCATCACTTATCAGCGCCATGAGGATGGGGCATTTTATACAGTTAAAATTCTCGACAATGATTTTCCAGACAATATATCGCGCTCTAAAGGTTATATAAACTTAAAAAGGACAGTTTTTCACAGTAAAGAATTTAAAGAATTAAAACCTCAAGAAAAGTACCTCGTTTTATATTTTTATAAAAGAACGCATGAAAATCAGGGGAGTTTTTGCATATATGTACAAAATCTTTACAAGAATTTAACTTTACTGTTAGGCGTAACTGACAGAGTGGTAAGATCCTACCTGCATTCATTGAGACAGTTTTTCAGCATCGGCATAGTGCGAGGAAAATACTATATTACATACAAGCATAATATATTTAAAGAAAAACTGGAGCAGCCGGAAAGACTTTTTAAAGATAAAAGAATAATCTGCGAAATGGCTCACAAACTAAAAATCAGGAACACAAATGACTATGAAATCAGCCAAACAGCCGAATTTTTATATCAATATAAGCAGATGGCCGCAAAAGCAAAAAAAGACCTGAAAAAGATAATTTTTGAGGCAATTAAGGATACCGTTTCCGGAATACTGCAGAAAGATCGTAAGCTGTCATATAAATTAATAAATATATTAATCAAGGAACGGCTTGACAAAGACCTGAAAAAGAGCCAGAATCAAATATCACATGACAGAGAAATGGAATTAATAAAACAGCTGGAGCGGAGCTCTTTATCTAAAGCGAAAAAAATAGTAAAAGAAGAAAAATTTGCGTAATAAAACTCTTATATGAAGTCATATAAGAGTATTTGTCGTTGCATAAAACACAAAAAATCTCATTTAATCTGGATTCCTGCGCTGCCAGCACATGAAAAATGGCAACAAGACGTATAAAAAAACAGATACGTCTTATTTTTTTGCTTTTTTTCAAAATAATCAGTCCAAATGGATGGTTAAAAATAAAATAATAGTCCAAATGGATGGATATTTAAAATAATCAGTCCAAATGGATGGATGTATGATGATAATTAAAGTCCAAAAATCAGCCGGAATCAATTTTAAAAATAGCCCTATTTATGGGCATTAAATTATATTTTAGCGGCGAGCATATATACTCTTATAGTCATATTTTTTCTGTGTTTTATTATAAATAATATATAATTTCTGCCGAAATTTTTCCTGCTTAATAAGGAGCGTTGCTCATGCATAACGACCTTTGGTCGTGAGCAACGTCCGGATAGCTTACGCTATCCCTTAATTTGTCAATTTTCCTTCTTCAATGATCTGTGAGAACTTTATTTATTCAGGTATGAAATAAATAAAACCAATAAAAAAGAAAAAAATATCGTTTATCATATATTAGTATCACTTTTTTAAGTTACTTTTTTATTGACTTATATAAAACTGTTTTATATAATTTATGAAAAAGGAGATTAAAAATGTTGAGATATAGAATAAACATTGCTGATGAATTGGAAAAAAAGGGATTTAATTCATATATAGCAAAAAAAACAAAATTAATAAGTCAAGATACGTTAAGGAAAGTTAAAAATAAGGACACAAATATATCCCTGGAAAGCCTTAACAGGATATGCATGATCCTTGATATGCAACTTGGAGATTTGATTGAATACGTCGAAGATGAAGCGGAAAAAAGGAAATACAAGATTTAAAAGAAAAAGTAAAAACAGCAATGAGAAATCATTGCTGTTTTTTATGGCATATCAAATATTAAAAATCTCAACGTTTAAATGCAAAAGTAACTGTAGGCAAAATTTAGCAGTTAAAAATGCATTTAAATGTCTATATTTCTGACTCTGAATACATTTTTATCTATGTAATTGTAGAGAGTTCGTTCGCTGACACCTAACTGCTCTGCATGAGTTGTACAAATGTGATTTAGTGATTGTCCTTTGGCTATCAGAGGTGCAATAATCGCCTCTATCTCACGTAATTCAGCAGGTGTTTTACGAATCCCTTTATGTGCATCTCTAACAGTTTTATGATGAGAAACGTCTGCTTTATGAGCTGAATAGTAGGATTTGTTCTTTTTACATTTAGACTGTGTTGGACAATTGCTGCATACATAGGGTGGTTTATCGAGGTCTGAACACTGACTTGAAATATATCCAGGGCAGAAGTCTATACAGTGTTTGCCTTTGTGACATCGTTTACATCTGTAACCAGAGCATCTGTGAGAAGAACCATCTTTACAGGCTGTATTAACAAGGCAACTACTGTATTTTATGCAGTCATTTTCGCCAGGTAAAGGTATTCGATTAACAAAGCAACGATAGTTAAGAACCTCTCTGGCAATAGTAGATGCAGAACGATTCAAGTGTCTGCCAATTGTAGCGAACGAATAATCTTGATGTATCATTTTTTCAATAATGATACGTTCAGGTAAGGATAATTGTTTGGCCATAAAAACTCCTTCCTGATCAAACAAAGGTTACTTCTAATTATAACCTTTTGCAAAAGTAACTGCTAGTTTGCAAAAGTAACTGTAGGCAAAATCTAGCAGTTAAAAATGCATTTAAATTTTTTAAAATTCTGCTTGTAAGAACGTTTTTTTGGACACGTAAAGATTTATAATAAACATTAGGTAAGAAAAAAACCTTTAAATGAAAAACTTAATGCAACAAAATCATTACTAAAATGAGAAATCTGTTGCAATAACATTTGCAGAAGGAGGTGTTTTATGTAGTATGATTCGATGTGATTACTATCTGCGGTTAGGAGTCAAATAGACGGAGAAAAAATTATGTGTTACTATATTTTATATATTGTATATGGAGGAACTTATGGCGAAGAAAAATAATCAAAAACTAAAAATAATGTATTTAAGGGAAATTTTATTGGAAAGAACCGATAAGACACATAGCATTACAATGCCTGAAATTATATCGGCATTAAAAGAATATGGAGTCAGTGCAGAACGAAAAAGTATTTATAATGATATAGAAAATTTGCGAACACTGGGTATGGATATTATTGGAGAGCAACGGGATAGAACCTATTATTATCATGTAGAAAATCGACAGTTTGAACTTGCAGAATTAAAACTCTTGGTAGATTCTGTACAGTGTGCAAAATTTCTTACAAAAAAGAAATCCAATGAATTAATAAAAAAGATAAAAGGATTAGCAAGCAAGTATGAAGCTTCCCAATTGTAAAAATTTTCAAATATCACTTTACAAAGTGACAAAAATATGATACTATATAAGTGTCAGAAAAAAGAAAGGAGAAAAATTATGACAATAGGAGAAATTAAAAAAATGTACGAGGGAAAATATGCAGGGGTAGAACTCTATAACCCGACCACACACGGCAGGTATTACCCAACCGATTTTCACTCGGATCATGTTACGGATCCGATAATAGGAGATTATCCCGAAGACGCAGAGTGCGGATTATGGGAGCTGCTTTCTGAAGAAGAATATAATGATTCTGTCATGGCTAACGTTTCCGATTCGGCAGATTTTGAGGGGTGGTTCGGCGATAAAAACGCTAAAATCCTGTGCCTTATGCTTACCGACAGTGAGTCTGACAGAAGAGAGAACTTAATAGAAATTGCATCATACATGACGGAAGAAATGAAACTGAAAAAGAAAGAAATCACTGAAAAATTAATGAAAGAGAAAAATCTAACAGAACGGCAAGCAACTGCCGTGTACACCGCACTTTTTTCGACCGACAACAAAAACGTAGAGTTCGATAAAATCTTGGAGTGGCTAGACAATGGAACCTTTAACCAATCTAACACCCAGAGGGGACTAGAAGCCATGTTTAAAGAAGAGCGGACACCTAACATCAAATTTAGCTGCCGCCGAGATGGTTCAGAGGTATGCTGGCTAACTCTTGATGATGAGATGTATGCTGTCGAAATTAATAGTCTCAATGAATTGTCGGAAGATGAAATAGCAGAGGAACTTCATTAATCAGAGGAGTTCAAATAATGCAAAATAAAAAGAGGGATTTAACCCTCTTTTTATTATATCAGAATAAACATATTTCAATCCGTGCCCCGCTGGATTGCTGCGGAGACCGCCTTGTGGAGCATCAACCACAAGTGACGATATAATTGTACCATATCCCTGTTTTTTGTCAAACATTTTTATTACAAAAATTTATAAATATCTCTTTACAAAGTGACAAAAATATGATACTATATAAGTGTCAGAAAAATATAAAAAGAAAGGAGAAACAAAATGGCAGGATATAACGGTTACTCGATGAGCAATAATGCAGTAGAGGCTTACCAGCGCGGTGAAATGCCCCTGTCGAAATGGACCAAAACAGAAATCATTGAAGAAATAGAGGAAGCTGTGCGCTGCAAAGATTTGGAATTAAAATGTTCTTTTTCAAAAATTAAAAAAATACCCGTGAAAATGCTAAAACAGATATGTCTTTACAAATCTTCATGGCATCACACCTCCAATCACTATAACTGTACGGATTTTTATTCTTTGGATTTGTCAGGGCTGGAATCCCTGACTGATGAAAAAATAGATGCCATCATATCTGACTGCAGGAGGGAACAAGAAAAGCCGGAAGAAGAAAAATGGATTTGTGCCTTTCTTGAATGGAGCGGCACACGAAAACATCCGAAGGCAACAAGAATAGTAGAGGAAGGAATTGTTAAGGGAAACTGGTTCTTCAGAAAAAACGGAAGTAAAAAAAGCACCAAGGCAAACGGATTTGAATTTATTCAAAAAGTCCATTAGCAGACAATTCCTCTATACGCTTATGTATCTGCGCAATCACGCGATCAGACATCCCATCATGCAAGGGCTTGATGTGGAAAAAATCAGCCATGACCATTGTTGCAAATGCATTGGCGTCAACCTCTGCAGGCTGCAGGTTATACATTTCTGAATTTTCACACTGATTTGACGTTTTATAATTATCAAGAAGTCTGGATTCTGTTCTTATCTGCCATACATGTCTTAATTCATGTGCAATTCCAAAGTAAAAATCCGGAGTCATGGAGTCCTGGCGGCGCAAAAAAATTGTACGCCCCTCATTATCGCAGGCAGCCAGCATTGTTTCGGTCTGAAAATGTGACGTATCGTATGATATTTGGGGCGGAACGATATTAAGTATGCTGCAGATGTCTTCTATAAATTCATTTATCATTTCCGTTTTCCTCCTTTTTTATTATATAAACCATTTATTTTATAGTCAATTAATAGTTTTAAATAGTGTGAAAAATTAGAGGTTGTTTTGACCTCTATTTTTTTTGCGGTAAAAAAGTGGAAAATGTCCGAAATCATAATGTTTTTTCTTTTTATTGCTGACGACATTTGTCGTCCATGGAAAAGAGTTTATTATTTTGGTAGTATGAAATTAAAAAAGGTAACTTCCGCCATAGATGCCGGAAGTATGGCAACGGACAGCACGTTGCGCTTTCCATTGCCGGTCCTCCGGACAGGATTGCGACACCACTTTTAAAGTGATGGGTTTCACCCATCATAGTGGCGCGCAGGAAACACGCCCTAGGAGTGTATATACACACCCGGGGCGTGTTTTTTTAGCTTCTTCATGTGTGGGGAAGTGTAAATATATCTATTAATCATTTTGTCTGGATTTTATTAAGTTGTCATGATACGCTGCACGTTTGAAGCTGTAATTTCTACTGCTTATGGAATACAAAGTGCAAGGGTAAAATGCACGCGCTGTGCGCGCCCTTGTCATTTTGTATTCAACGCAGTTTAACGAAATTGCATCAAACGTAGATGCAGCGCACAATGACAACTTAAATAAAATCTAGGAGGAAATTGTTATGATAGAAATTAATTCAGTAAGTTTCCAGAAGGGAATCGTTGAAATCGAAGTTTTGGATATATCAGATCTTCGATTGGAACAGATGAAAGAGCGAAATCGACAAGATGACCAAAGAGAAATTAAATACAGATTTAATTTACATGTTGTTGAAGATTATAACTATTTAGGTCGCTGGTTGAAAAAAGCCACTAAACGAGTTCCAGCATATCAGAAAAAAACCTGGGATGATGTTCTATTATGCATCCTTGGAAAAACATACATTTCCGGTTTTTCCAGTAAATATAGAGTTTGGGAGTAATTCCAAACTCTTTATTTATATATAAAATTTTAGTGCCGAAAGGCGGAAAGGAGTTACATATGGTAACAGAAAGAAACACTGAAATGCTCAATAGAGTTGACGAGCTTAACAAACTGATTAAAGAGAGGGGAATGGATTTTAAAATTATTGCAACCAACAATTTTAAGAACAACGGTTCGAAGGTTGGTTACATCCTGCATAGCGATGAAAGTAACACAGCTCCAACGATTTACTTTGAACATATGAAAGATTTTTGGGAATCAGATACAATGGTTGTTGATTATCTGCAGCAAATTTTTCAAGAGAGCAAAAGTCACGTTAAAGAGATGGAAGAAGTCTTCAGCAGAGATTATATATTATCTCACGTCAAGATAAAATTAGTATCAGAAGACAATATTGCTGAAGTTAAAGCACATGATATAACATATCGTAGATTTTTGGATATGCTTATTTTATTCATTGTCGATGTTACAGAATTTATTAACTATGATGATGGAGTAGCAAATTTTACGATTCAGAATAAAGTATTATTTTCCTACAACATCAGCAATGATGAAATATGGGAAAATGCACAGGATAACATATTGAATGACTACCAGATTGTAAATATGAATGAATTTATTTATGAGCTAATCGGGAAACCTCAAGATTTTGAGCTGGAAACAGAGTTAAATGAAAAATTTCCAATGTTCATCATTACAAATAGTAAAAAAACTAATGGTGCTTCAGTAATTTTAAATGGAAATGCCCTAACGGAATTAAGTCATAAATTCTCCACTGGAGAATTTGTCTTAATTCCAAGTTCGATTCATGAATGCATTGCAATTTCTGTTGATCGTGCAAAACCTGAAGACATAAGAATGATGGTTAGGGAGATTAATGAAAAAGAAGTGCCTGAAGATGAAGTTCTTACAAATAATGTTTATATTTACAAAAATGGAGAATTAAGTATTTATTGATTATAACCGATAATCTTCCCATAAGGGTTAATACCTTATGGGAAGATTATTTTTTATGAAAGGAGATATGTTATGCCAAATTTTTGTTTCAACAGAGTGAAACTTATGGGAGATGAAGAGAAACTACATAATGCCTGGATAAAATTAAAGGATTGTCTTGACAAAAAAATATATGCTTTATCTGAAGTTGCTGAAGAATTAGAAATAGATATTTCAGAAGATATTTATTGTCGAGGAAGCATTCATTATATTGACAGATCTGATGATGGTTCACTATTTCTTGATGTTGAAACTGCATGGGAACCCGTAAATGATTTTTGGGATGTTTTTACAGAAAAAATGGATTTGAAATATGCATCGCTGTCAGAAGAATGCGGAATGGAAATTTACGTCATTCATAACGATTTGGATGCAATTCATTTTCCGGAAAATTATTTATTGGATATATGGGAAAAATACCAGGGATTAACAGACGACTATTACTATTTTGAGACGGAAAAAGAATTATGTACATATATGAGTGAAGTCATTGCTAATCACCAATTTACATCATTTGAAGAAGTCAAAGATTTTATTGATGACATGGATATTGGAAGTGCGCATCAATACAGCAGAGATTAATTCTGATTGCAAATAACAGAAGAGCCAGCAATAATCAGATTTGTTGATTATTGCTGGCTTTTTTGTATATCTTTCTATATCCTTCTATATCCTTTTACATCCGATTATATAACGGAAACGGACGATGCTATTTGCGTTTTCATGCACATTTCAGCCCTTTTTTTTATATGTTTCAATGTATATATCGGATTTGTTTGCTTTGATGCATACTAAATTGTTTTGCAAATTCTGCAAGGGTAAAATGCACGCGCTACGCGCGCCCTTGGACAGAATTTGCAAAACAATTTTTTTCGTATGCAAGCAAACCAACACCGACATATACAGAAACAATTAAATAAAAAAAAGGAGGCGATTTAGCATGAAAACTTAATAGCAACTGAAAAAGGGAAGCACCCAATCCCGAACATTCCAGAAACAATTAAAAAAACAGGAGGAACAAAAAATGAATATGTTAAATTCAATGTGTTTGAATTGTAAAAAATTTAATAGTAGCTGTACTGGTACAAAAAACCAACTTTGGAGTGGCTGCATTGATAGAGAAATTGAAAAATCTTTCAAGAAAATAAAAAGAAAGGAGAACAAAAATGACTAGAAGAGAAGAAATTGAAATGGAGATAAGAAATCAGGCTGTAAGACTTTATCCTAAATGTACAGCATTATTTGAACTTCCGGCACTGATATATGCGCAAATTATGAAAGATAATGAAATAAGGAAAAAACCTTATCGGGTTAGTTTTGAGTATATTAACAAAGTAGTACATACAATGAAATTTAAATAAATAAACTTATTTATTTCATTCTGGACAACCCGAAAGCAGATTCAAATTTAATTTCAGGAGGTAACAAAATGACAAGACAAGAGAGAAAAAGGCAGTTAAAAACAAACTTGCACGTTGCAGGAAGTGTTATATTGTACATTTATTTAATAATAGCATTTTTTATAAAATTATTGAGTTAAATAAAATTATATATATAATATATATTATATAATAATAAAGTTTTAAGGAGGTAATATTATGTACATAAACCATCTCTATGTGTTCTCCGGTGTAGAACCAACAGAACATAACATCAGTCTTTATAGAGACCCGATACAGGAAATCAACACGGAAATTGAACAGAAGATGTTAGAAAAACTACATCTGACCGAAAATATCGCACAGGAAGCAGACAAGATAAAAGATACCATCACTGTCAGCGAAAATGCAGACCTATGGGGAGAATTAAATACTGTCATTGATATGCTTTCCAGCTGCAAAAAACGGATTTTCGTTACCAGAGACAACGATGAACGGAGAAAAGTAAATCAGTCTGCAATCCGCTATACAGCTTTAGCAAATGCTATTTTCGATGAACTTTTAGGTATCCGCAAAATACCACGAAAAGCACCTTGAAAATGCAACTTAAAATTTTAGAATGTATTGAGCATTAAAATTAAAGTTTATTTTTCAGGTAAAAAGTACTTTTGAAAAAAAATCAAAGGTACTTTTTTTGTGGGAAAATACCTGATTCGGATATCCGGCTGAAAAACGCAGGCACAGACGATTTTTTTCTTTTTATTGTTGACGACATTTGTCGTCCATGGAGCGGATGCTCCAGACGTGGGCGCAGCTATTCCGGCTTTAAGCCCACGGTTCTAAAATTACTTGTAATTTTAGAAAGAGCATAAGAGAAAACTGACCCCACACAGGTGTGGGGCTTCGGCAAAGCCGAAGGTTTGCGTGGGGACATATATTAGCAGCAAAGTAGGTGACTGGTAGGCATTTTTTATATGAAATAAGGAAAAAATGGAAAATTGGTAGATAATCAGTAGAAAAAATACTTGCGTGTGCTTCGCAACTAATATATAATATATAATAAATATTATATACAAGAGGTAAAAAATTGGCAGAAATAAAAGTTAGAAGGCTCGATCCTGTAATCATTAAAAAAATTGATGAGGCAGCGGCAGCAAAAGGAATGAAAAGGGAAGCATTTTTAAGGACATATCTTAATCAGCTGGCAATAACAAAAGAAATAGAGGAAATAGAGGATAAATATACTGCACTAATAAATGATTTGGCAGAAAGACTGGAACAGGCGAATGATGTGATTGAAAGAAACATGCTTCTGGAAGAAAAAATATTAGGTGTCATTTCTGACACCTTGGAATAGAAGGGAATAAATATGGCAAAAAAACAACGAAATTTTTATATGTCAGATGAAACATTTGATTTGCTTGAAAAGTTTGCGAGGGAAAATGCATTTTCCAGCAATACGAGTGCGATAGAGTATCTCATTATGCATTCGCAGGATAATCTGGAAGAGAAAATTGCAGTGGCTGTAAGGGAAGAACTGGACAAAAAATATATGCAGAAAGAAAGGTTGCGATGGGGGCTGCAGACCGCAGAACAAAACAGTATCGTAATATTGGATGCTGTAAATACACTGCTTTATATGTTTGATCCAAATATTAATATGCAAGATATGAAAACATTAATGCCGGCGGAAACGGTTCCTCATCCATTGATTAAACAGAGCCGGGGAATCATTAAAGAACGCATTGCATATTTTAAGCAGAAAAGTGATGACAGAAAAAGAAGAAAAGCAGAAAAAATAAATAGCAAACAAGTCAATTAAAAAAAGGGTGTCAGAACTGACACCCAATTTTTTAGGAGGTAAAATATGGCTAAAATCAATGCAGGCTGTGTCGTGGTAACAGAATTTTGCAGACAAGGTGATAGTAAATTTACCGGTTATATTAATTACATCGATAGAGAAGATGCTGTAAGAAATGAAAATACAGCACAATACAATTTATATCAAGATTATATGGGGAATCCGGAAAAAACTACAGGATTATTTACCAGCGATAAAGATTTGACACTTGCAGAAAAAAAGGAATTAAAATCAGTGTTTGAAACTGCTCAAAAAAACGGAAGCCTGATGTGGCAGACGGTTATCAGCTTTGATAACCGTTGGCTGGAAAACAATGGTCTGTACAATTTAGAGACCAATATACTGGATGAACAAAGATTAAAAGGTGTTATCAGAAGCGCCGTTGGCAAGATGCTGCACAATGAGGGATTAGATAATGCTGTATGGAGTGCGGCGTTCCATTACAACACGGGGAATCTCCATGCCCATATTGCAACTGTAGAACCAGTTCCTATGAGAGAAAAAAAACTATATATTCAGTATGATGAAGTAATTAAAGATGGTGTAAAATATAAGTTTCCAATGCTTGATGAAAACGGACAACCTATTAAGGAAATGGAATATAAAGGACGGTTTAAACAGGAAAGTATTAATATCTGCAAAAGAGAAGTTGTTAATCAAATTCTGAACGAAAAAGAAAATAATATAAAGATTAATAAGATTATCAGAGAAAGTATTGTCAAGCAAAAAAAGTCTTTTGCTAAAGATGAAAAGTTAAAAAATGCGTTCGAAGAGCTATACCGCAGGATGCCTAATTGCAATAAGAACATGTGGAATTATAATAATTCAATTATGGCAACAGTAAGACCCATGGTCGATCAGTTAAGCGATATGTATATCAGTGAATATCACATGGAAGATTTTGAACTTTTGAAAGACAGTCTGGAAAATCAAGAAATTATTTACAAAGAAGCATACGGAAATTCTGGAAAGAGTTATTCTGAAGGAAAAATAAAAGAATTATATGAAAGGTTAGGAAATGCAATCTTAAAAGAAGTTCGGGCATATGATAAAAATTTAAAAGAATTAGAAAATAAGCACGTGAATATTGATATTACACAGGGTGTCAGAACTGACACCCAGTTTGAAATAGAGGAAGAAAACCAGGGTGTCAGAACTGACACCCAGTTTGAAATAGAGGAAAAAGAGCAGGGTGTCAGAACTGACACCCAGTTTGAAATAGAGGAAAAAGAGCAGGGTGTCAGAACTGACACCTTGGAAAAATTTAATGATTTAGATATGGAACCAGAGGAGTACTTGCAACAAAGATTAGGAGCAAAAATACATTGTGAATGGAGTAGAAAATACAGGGAAGCAAAAAGATTAATCTATGGAGAGGAAAAGGATTATATAACTGCAAAAGAACTATTGGAGGATGAACATTATACCGGTAATGTGCTTGCAACATCTGATTTGGGGGATTTTTATAAATCCGGCAAAGGCTGCGAAATTAACAATGAATTAGCACAACAATATTACAAGACATCACTTGATAACTTTAAGGAACTTTATGAAACTGAAAGCAAGTACCCTGAAAAATATAAGCGAGATATAAGGTCATACTATGCATATAGAATTGGTAAACAATATTATTACGGACAAGGAACTGAACAGAATTATGATAAAGCAAGAAATTATTTTGAAAAATCAGAAACAGAATATGCAAAATATAATTTAGGAAAAATGAGCTATTATGGACAAGGAACTGAACAGAATTATGATAAAGCGTTTAATTACTTTATTCAATTATCGACAGATGAGAAGGATAAAAGTTTTAATGCATATGCCTGTTATAAAGCTGCTAATATGATTGAAAATAATGAGGTGGAATATGACGGAGAGGAATATGGAAAATTATATGAAAAGGCACTGAAGTCATTTTTAAGAATGGAGAAAGATGATAATTTAGAATACAGAATAGGCATGATGTACCTACAGGGAAAAGGAACAGAAGTTGCCCCAAAACTGGGAGAAAAATATTTAGATAGTTCTGCCAAAGCCGGGAACGTACACGCTTATTATCAATTAGCAAAAATATATGTTGAAAGGGATAATCAGGAAGAAGTCTTAAAAGCTGTGGAATATCTCAAAAAAGCTGCAACAAAAGGTAAGAACGCAATAGCAATGTATTCCCTAGGAAACATTTATTCATCTGACAGGGAATACATCAAGGATACTGATAAGGCCATTGAATGGTACCGCAAAGCAGAAAAAGCCGGGAATGAATTTGCATCATATAAACTTGGTAAGGTGTTTATGGAACAAGGTGATAATGAAAAAGCCATAGAACAATTCGATAAATGCAACAATTCCTTTTCATTATACTTTAAAGGAAAATTATATCTGGATAGGGAAAAAGGAACATTTAATTTTAATAAGGGAATAGAGGCAATGCTGAATTCCGCACAGATGAATAATTCCTATGCACAGATGTACATTGGAATCATGCATATTAAGGGTGATGTAATCAACAGAAATATAGATGTAGCAAAGAGATGGTTAGAACAAGCCATGGAGAATGGAAATGAGATTGCCGCTGAAATTAGAAATGATCTCGACAATAATCAATATCTTTATAAAGGTGGATATAGACAATTTGCCATAGGAAAAACATTTATAGTAGGAATGGCGGTACGGGCTTTAAGGGATGTTACCAGAAAACAGATAGAAAAACAGAGGCTTGCTAGAGAGTACGAATTGATGCAAGAGAGAAGTTTAGCGAAAAATAATGATGAAATTGATTAGGTGTCAGATTTGACACCTAATTATTTTTTTAAAAAAGTAATACTTTTTCATTGACAAAATAACAAATGTTATATAATATAATAATTGATATATCAAAAACAGGAACTAATAAAAACAAGGTGTCAGATCTGACACCTTAACAGAAACCCAATGAAAAAAGGAGATTTTAAATGAAAACAATAGTATTTTTAAACAACAAAGGCGGCGTAGGTAAAACAGCAAGTGCGACATCAGTAGCGCATATCATTGCAGAAAAATATAAAAAGAGAGTACTGCTGATTGACTTGGATCCGCAGATGAATACCACCAGTATGTTTGATAAAGTTGATTTTATGGATTTGTTTTTAAGCATATATACAGGTGAGCAAAGGAAAAGCGGCAAATCCGTTGAAGATTTACTGCTTGATAAAAAATTGGACATACACGAATGCATCAAAAAGACAGCGTATGAAAATTTAGATATTATACCAAGTTATATTACATTGTCAGAATGTGAAGAACGATTAAAAGCTGATGTGACCGTCCCACAACAATTCCGGTTAAGAGCTCACTTGCAAAACGTGCAAAATGAATATGATTATTGTATAATTGACAGTAGCCCATCCATTAATATTATAAACATCAATGGACTGGTTGCAGCGGACAAAGTCTATATTCCATTAAGATGTGATGGATATAGCTTGCTGGGTGTTGCCATGGCTATGCGATTGTTTGATACCGTGGCAGAATACAATGAACATCTCCAAATAGGCGGAATGTTCTTTACACAGTGGAATAACCGGGCAAACGTTGACAAGACATCATATGAGCTGCTGAATGAATTTTTTGGCAAATATATTCTTCCGGTTAAAATCTGCGTAAGCAAAAACATCAAAGAATGCAGTTATATGCAACAGCCATTACTTGATTATGATAAAGGTAAAAATAAAAACAAAGTAACATTACAATATATAGAACTTGCAAAGATAATTATAGAAGGTTAAAAAGGAGAAAAGTTATGGGTAAATTTAACGCACAGGCTATACGGGGAACAGAAAGCAATAAAGAAATCAAGGAAAAAATTGGAGAAGGACTATTATCAGATGTATCTAAAGGCAACCTAAAAGGATCCAGAGAAATCAACATACCAAGAAATCTAATCAGAAAAAATCCAAACAATAAGTACAGTATTGATGGAATAAAGGGATTGGCGGAAAATATCCGGGTAAGAGGAATAATCCAAAGACTTGAAGTAAAAGCAGAGAGTGACGGAACATATATGCTGCTGGGAGGTGAAAGAAGAATTACGGCAGTGGATATGTTGATTGAAAATCCGGAAGTGGAAGAATGGACAGAAGATTCATTAATTCCCTGCATTGTTACCAATGTAGAGAATATTAATTTGGATTTAACATATGAGAACAAAGAAAGATTTGCAATCCTTAGTACCAACCAGTGGAACCGAAAATACAATAGTGCAGATAGAATTATAGAAATTGAAGAATGGGGAAAGATAATTGCAGAATTGAGGCAAAACGGAGTACAAAGCATAATCGGATATGACGAGGAAGGAAATGAAAAAGAAATTAAAATAAAAGGAGAGAAAACCAAAGACATTATAAGTCAAACCACTGGTGCAAGCAGAGGTATCATCAATGATGTGGCATATGTAAAATCGCATGGCAGTGATGAGCTCATAAATGCGGTGATGGAAAACAAAGTTTCTATCAGTACAGCCGCCAAGGCAGCCAGGGAGTTGGATTACGAAGAACAAAAAAAATTAGCGGAAGCATCAAAAAGAGAAAAAGTAACCGGAAAGAACATATCCGATTTCAAAAAAATATCTGAAAATAATGGAAAGGTCATAACTCCGCAAGTGTTGAGAAAAGACCTGAAAAAAATTACAAAGCTAGTAAAAGACAAGGAAATAATACTTGACGAAACATCTTTAAAATCTTACTATTCTTATATAGAAAAGTTAGAAAATTTACTAGGTGTCAGATCTGACACCTAATAGTGAAAGGTCAAAAAATGTCTGAAAAAAAACTACACTCTGTTAATATTACAAAGGAATTAAAGGATATTATATATTTTCTGATAGATAGGGAAGAAATTACCAAAGTAGTTTTCGTAAAAAGAGCAATCAGAATGTTTTTAGAAGGAAAACGAAATTTGGACGAAAGAATTCTAATCAGAAAAAAAACAGATCCGGATTATATTAACAGAAATACACTATTTGTTTTTTATATAGAAGAAGAATATAAAAATAAGGTGCGTGAATTAGCAGAAGAATACAACGAAGTTCACGAAAGGAGATGTAAACCTGCACATTTCTTTTTTCAGATATTGGTAGAATATTGTGCGTATTTAATATCTATCAATGATAGTGGAATTGAGATAAGAAAATAAATCAGGTCGAAATAAGCGGAGAGTAACATCTTCGCTTATATTCTATTTAGGTCAAAAGAAGAGGGGAATATATGAAGTCAAAAGAAAAAAAGTACAGATGCTTAACATGGGAAGACAGATTACAAATAGAGGCATTATATAATGCAGGAATTAAACCTGTGGAAATAGGAAAACAATTAGGTTTCCATCACAGCACAATTTATCGGGAACTTCATAGGGGAAAAACAGTTAAGAGGAGAAGCAGTGACTGGGCTGAAAAGGAAATTTACAGTCCTGATCTTGCACAAAACAGGACAACAGAGAAGCGGAAAGAACGTGGCCGGGAAATGAAGATAGGAAACGATTATAAATTTTTACGTTTTGTAGAACATAAAATATTAGAAGATAAATATAGCCCGGCTGCTACACTGGCGTATATAAAAGTAAATAATCTCTCATTTAACACGGAGATATGTTTAACCACTTTATACAATTATATAAAGAAAGATGTGTTTTTAAATATTACAATGGGTGATTTGCCATATAAAAAAGAAAAAAAAGGAAAAAAGAAAACAAGGGTTCAGAAAAGATTGCAAAGAGGAACAAGTATCTCAAAGCGACCAAAGGAGATTGATAAACGGAATGAAATAGGACATTGGGAAATGGACACGGTAGTAGGAGCCCAAGGAAAGGGAAAAGCAAGTATTCTTGTTTTGACTGAAAGGAAAACCCGAGATGAAATATTGGAAAAACTGAATATTCATAATTCTGAAGAAGTAGTTAAAGCATTAGATCGCATTGAAAGACGAATGGGAGAAAAGAAATTCCGCGAAACATTTAAAACGATAACAGTAGATAATGGTACGGAGTTTGCCGATGCTGAAGGAATACAGAGAAGCAGACGAAATAAAAAGAAAAGAACAACATTATATTATTGTCACCCATATAGAAGTGTTGAAAGAGCAAGCAATGAAAATAATAATAAACTAGTCAGAAGATGGCATCCAAAAGGAAGTGTTTTTGATGATGTAAAATCATCTGAAATCAAAAAGATAGAAAAATGGATGAACGATTATCCACGAGCTATGTTTGGCTGGAAAAGCTCCAACGAAGTTCTACAAGAAGAACTTCGGAGGGCTGCTATGTAACGGGCGGTACAACTGAATACAGAAAAGCAGGCCGTCATTATAAGATGGTTTTATTTGTATGCCATCAAATATTTTTATGATTTTTTGCGGACTGAAATTACCTATTTTAAAAGAAAAATTTTGACAAAATAATAGATAATTAATACATTATAGCGTATAATAAAAAAATTTGTGCGAAAAAACTTGACATTTAGATGTGAAAATTTAGTTCGTATAAGCTATAGAATTGTAGATATATACGTGATATACTTGAAAAGATATTGTATTTGGCTGGATTGAACAATGCTCTTCTAAGTCGTGGTTCGTAGGTTCAAATTTATTTAGGCACTTTGACATTTTTAGAAGAATGGAAACCAGCTGGATTATTAACCGTGTCCGCTGCTTTATGGTTTTCTGACGAAAACGACCAAGCTGTTTTAAATCCATCAGGTCAAGGTCATAAAAAGTGATATACCTAAGGGAATCCTGTATCATAAGAGTTTTAGCAATAAAGTGTGTCGACCTTGTCAGTCTTCGTTTTGCGAATGTTGTTCTTTCGCATGGAAGACGTCTTAATGGAGTTAAGTACACACATTGAAGTAACTGGCAACAAGGTATCGTACAAGGTTGTCGCCATAGTGTGCCGTCGACTCAAGACCGATGATGAGACTGTCATTCTGGAGAGAAAGAGCCTCCAGTTTAGAATGTAACAGTTGGAATCCATCAGCGTCATTTGTGAATTCGAACGGCTCCATGGATATTTCGCCATCAGAAAATATGGCTGAGGCAAAATCAAAAGTCACAGTATCTGAATGTATTGAACCATGATACGAAATAAAAAGAAAGGAAACATGGTGTTTTTACTTCTGAAAACATCATACAAGATTAATATGAACATAAAAGAAAGATTATTATATGATTTAGAATTCGATAGTGCAGTTACAAGTGAGGATGTATCGATTGTACCGAGTGAATTTGAAGGTGACTATTCAATACCTTGCTTTAAGCTATCTAAAATACATAAAAAAGCTCCTGCAATGTAAGCGTCAAATAAGAACGTGGATGGAAAAAATCGCAGCACTCATGCTATCATGAAGTGTTGCGATTTTTTATCT